>NZ_CP062973.1:0-333928 GCF_017311165.1 Psychroflexus sp. ALD_RP9
ATGCCTAAAACCGCTGGTTCAGTATGGAAAAATTGTCTTGACTTTATACGAGACAATATCTCTAATCAAGCTTATAAAACTTGGTTTGAACCTATAGAGGCTGTTAAATTAGCAGATAATTCATTAAGTATTAGTGTACCATCAAAGTTTTTTTACGAATGGCTTGAAGAACACTATGTCGATTTATTAAAATCTGCGCTTACCAAAGAGATTGGTCGTGGTGCTCGCTTGATTTATGTCATACGCATGGAAAATACACCCGATAAACAAAAAGCGTATACTGAAAAAATACCGAGTTCACAACGGTCTCATGTGGCTTCACAATCAGTTGAAATTGCCACCAAACAAAAAAATCCTGAGCTTAAAAACCCATTTATTATACCAGGCATACGTAATCTTAAAATAGATTCTCAACTTAATTCTAATTACGGATTTGAAAGTTTTGTTGAAGGAGACTCTAACCGTTTAGCACGTTCTGCTAGTATGGCGGTTGCCAATAAACCTGGAGGCACTTCATTTAACCCATTATTAATTTTTGGTGGTGTTGGTTTAGGAAAAACACACCTTGCCCATGCTATTGGTTTAGACGTTAAAGAAAAATATCCAGATAAAACTGTCTTATATATTTCGGCTGAAAAATTTACACAACAACATATTGAATCTGTTAGAAAAAATAATCGCAATGACTTTATTCATTTTTACCAGATTATTGATGTATTAATTGTTGACGATATTCAGTTGCTATCTGGCAAGAAAGGTACGCAAGATGTATTTTTTCATATTTTTAATCACTTACATCAAAATGGAAAGCAAGTAATTTTAACTAGTGACAAAGCGCCTGTTGACATGCAAGAAATTGAGCAACGTCTCTTGTCGCGTTTTAAATGGGGACTTTCGGCAGAATTACTTCAACCTGATCTTGAAACCCGTTTATCTATTATTCAAAATAAATTGTATCGTGATGGTGTTGATATGCCAGAAGATGTAATTAACTACCTAGCCGAAAATATTCAAAGTAATATTAGAGAATTAGAAGGTGCTTTAATATCACTCATAGCCCATTCTTCCTTTAGCCGTTCAGATGTAAGTATCGAATTAGCTGAACAAGTGGTTAAAAACTATGTAAAGAAGTCTAAAAAACAAATATCTATAGACCACATTCAAAAAGTTGTAAGTGACTATTTTCAACTTGATGTAGAAGTATTGCAGTCTAAAACCAGAAAACGTAACATTGTTCAAGCTAGACAGTTAGCTATGTTTTTTTCTAAAAAGATGACAAATAATTCTTTAACTGCCATAGGCAAACAAATAGGTAAACGTGATCACGCGACAGTCTTACACGCATGTAAAACAGTTGATAATTTACAATTAACCAACAAACAATTTAAACGTTTTGTTGAAGATATAGATAAAAAACTTAAACAATCTTAATTATAAACTATGGCCACTAAAGTCTTAATGGTCTGTTTAGGTAACATTTGCCGTTCACCCTTAGCTGAAGGTATTTTAAAATCAAAAGTTGATCCAAAGGCTGTGATTGTTGACTCTGCAGGAACTTCAGCTTATCATCAAGGAGAATCACCAGACCAACGCTCAATAGATATAGCGAAATTAAATTCAATCGACATAACCGACCAACAAAGTCGTCCGTTTTTAAAATCAGATTTTGAAGAATTTGATTATATTTATGTGATGGATGCTTCAAATTATAAAAATGTTTGTAAGCTCACCAACAAACCTGAATATCTTGAAAAAGTTAAAATGATTATGAACGAACGATTTGAAGGTTTAGATGTTGAAGTTCCTGATCCTTACCACGATAGCATTAATGGCTTTAAAAATGTTTATGAAATGCTTGATGAAGCTTGTACGGTAATCGCCGATAAACTCAATTGATATGAAAGATACAAAGCAACTCGGTCAACTTTACTTAATACCTAATCGACTTGGTGAGCAACCACCGTTGGAAGTTATGCCGCTTTCTATAAAAAAAATCATAGAAAAAGTAGATCATTACATCGTTGAAAACGAAAAAGTTGCACGTCAATTCATCAAGAAAATGGTATCTACCAAATCACAGGACAAGCTTATGATTAAAACCTTGAATAAGTTTACCTCTGAACTTGAAATCCCTACTTATTTAGATGTTTGCCAAGAAGGTTTTGATGTAGGCTTAATATCTGACGCTGGCTGCCCTGGAGTTGCAGATCCAGGTGCTGAAATTGTTCAACTAGCTCACCAAAAAGGGATAAAAGTAGTTCCTCTCGTGGGACCTTCATCTATTTTATTAAGCCTTATGGCTAGTGGCCTAAGTGGTCAAAGTTTTACTTTTCACGGCTATTTGCCTATCGATAAAAACGAAAAGAAGCGTATTTTAAAAAAATTAGAAGCTAAAAGCCGGCAGGATAATCAAACACAATTATTTATTGAAACACCTTACCGTAACAATCAGCTTATTGAAGATATTTTAAAAACCTTGCATCCTAATACACATTTATGCATTGCTGTAAACATTACTACTAGCGATGAATACATTAAAACAAAAACAGTTCAGGAATGGAAAACTGAACATTTTGATTTTCACAAACAACCAGCTATCTTTTTAATTCAGGCTTAATTATAGAATCTATAGAAATGCCTGAATGTTTCCATTTAGACAAACCACCTTTAAGATCAAAAATTTTCACAAAACCAGAATCTTTTAAAATTTCTACACATTTTTTACTTAATCCACCAGTTTTACAATAAACAGCTACTGGCTTAGATTTATCGAGTTTCATGATTTTTTTTGAGAATTCAGCATCATAAACTAAATTTTGCGCGCCTTTTAAATGTAAATCTTGAAATGCCTCAACAGAACGAACATCTATGAGTTGAACATCTTCAAGTTGATTTAATCGTTGATACTCATCAGGCGTAATAAGCTGAACATCAGTATTTTTTTGACATGATGTCATCTGTAATAGCACAAAGATTAGAATAAAAAAAGGGCGTAATAGTTTCATAATACAATAGTATAAATTTTTAACAAACTTTTAAACTAATCAAGCAAAAAATGATTTTACATTTGTACCAACAATTGTTGTAGTTACATGGATGTTGAAAACCACATTAAAAGTAATCAAACTTTAAAGCTTCACAAAAAGGCTTTAATTAACTTATTAATTACATCTCAATACGTTAGTGATCGCATCAATGCTATTCTAAAAACATTTGATTTAACTACGCCACAATTTAATGTTTTACGAATTCTGAAAGGACAAAAAGGCCGTCCTGCAAACTTATCTACAATTCAAGATCGTATGATTAGTAAAATGAGTAATACAACAAGAATCGTAGATAAATTAATTGAAAAAGAATTGGTTTCTAGACAAACCTGTAAAGATAATCGTCGAAAAATCGAAATTTTCATTACGGAAAATGGTCATCAACTTTTAGATCAAGTGAATCCGCATTTTGAAAAAGAAGAACTCTTAATTACATCGCAACTAAGCGAAAAAGAGCTAATAGAATTAAATAATCACCTAAATAAAATAAGAACAAATGAATAAATTAATAGATGATTTAAATTGGCGTTACGCCACAAAATCTTTTGATTCTAGTAAATCAATAGATGATGAAACATTAAACACCTTAAAAGAAGCGGTTAGATTAACGGCCTCTTCTTATGGTCTTCAACCTTATGAAGTATTTATAATACAGGATAAGGATTTACGTCTAAAGTTAAAATCAGCTTCATTTAATCAATCACAAATTACCGATTCAGATTATCTTGTAGTTTTTGCAGTTAATACCGTTATTGATGAAGCTTACCTTGATCGATACATCAAAAACATTGCAGAAACCCGCGAAATAAATGTTGAAGATTTAAGCGGTATGCGTGATGCTATTGCTGGCACAGTGCTTCAATTTCCTCAAGACCAAAAATTAAATTGGGCAAAGAAACAAGCTTATATTGGTTTGGGTAACTTATTGGCGAGTGCTGCAAGATTACGTATAGATGCTTGCCCTATGGAAGGTTTTGATAATAAACAATATGATGAAATATTAAATTTAGAAGCCAAAAATTTAACTTCTGCGGTAATCGCAACTATTGGCTACCGTTCAGAAGACGATTCGCTACAAAATGCTAAAAAAGTGCGAAAATCAAACGAAGAATTTTTTAATCACTTATAATTGTAAATAAAAACAAATAACTATGAAAACAATGTTTAAAGGCTTATCAGCCATCGTAATGTTAATCGCTTTAGTAAGCTTTACTAATGCAATTGAAAAGAAAAAAATTAATGTCGAAGACAGTAAAATCGAGTGGATTGGCGAAAAATTAACTGGCTCCCACATGGGAACAATCAACCTGAAAGAAGGTCACTTTGTTATGGAAGGTGGTGAATTGACAGGAGGCGAATTTATCGCTGACATGAATACCATTAATGTAACTGACTTATCAGGTGATGGTAAGAAAAAATTAGAAGGGCATTTAAACTCAGATGATTTTTTTGGTGTAAACCAATATCCTACAGCTAAATTTGTAATTAACAATGTAGCTAAAAAAGGTAAAGGCTCTTACGGAATTTCAGGTACCATGACCATTAAAGGAACTTCAAATCCTATTGCTTTCGATTTAAAAATGGATGGTGAGCAAGCTTACACTGAAATTGTTATTGACCGTACAAAATATGACATTAAATATGGTTCAGGCAGCTTTTTCGACAATCTAGGTGACAAAACGATTTATGATGAGTTTACCTTAAAAATTAATTTAAAATATTAATTTGTTTAATTGCTTAGTTAAAACAACAGTTATATATTTGCCGAACAATGAAGCATTTTGTATTAAATAATTGGTGGTGGTTTAATTTACGTCAAGAGTCGTGAATCACATTCCCATTGTTTAAACTATATAACTAAAACAAAAAGGCTTGTCTCACGACAAGCCTTTTTTTATGCCAAAAAACAAGCTAAATGAAACTAAACACAAGTTACAAAACCATTCTTTCAGACACGATTACACCTGTAAGTGTTTACTTAAAATTACGTGATCAATTTCCGAATGCATTATTACTTGAAAGCAGTGATTATCATGCCAACGACAATTCATTTTCTTATATCTGTTGTAATCCTATAGCTAGTTTTAAAGTCGAAAATGAAATAATTACAACTGAAATCAATCATCAAGCCTCGACAACTGAAATTTCAAAAAAAGAAGATGTCATCACAAAGCTTCAACATTTTATCAATCAGTTTTCAGTTGAAGACCAGGATTTTAACTTCATCACTAATGGCTTATTTGGTTATACAGCTTACGATGCCGTACGCTATTTTGAAAATGTAAACATCAAGAAAAGAGCTGAAAATTTTAGTATTCCTGATATTTATTATGCTGTTTACCAAACTGTTATTGCGATTAATCATTTCAATAACACCGCTTATATTTTTAATCATTCGGCAGACGGTAGCAATTATATAAGTGAAATTGAACATATCATTTCAGCTCAAACGCATGCAACATTCAATTTCAATTGTGTCGATAAACCCAAAAGTAATCTTACAGATGAGGACTATAAAAAAATGGTCAGCCAAGCAAAAGCGCACTGCCAACGTGGTGATGTTTTTCAATTAGTACTATCAAGACGATTTCAACAAAAATTTAATGGAGACGAATTTAATGTCTATCGTGCTTTACGAAGTGTAAATCCAAGTCCTTATTTATTCTATTTCGACTATGGCGATTTTAAAATTTTTGGTAGTTCACCAGAAGCGCAATTGGTTGTGCAAAATAATAAAGCTGAAATTCATCCAATCGCAGGAACATTTAAACGAACTGGAAACGATCAAAATGATGCCGATTCAGCTTTAAAATTAAGTAAAGACCCTAAAGAAAATGCTGAACATGTGATGTTAGTTGACTTGGCAAGAAATGACTTAAGTCGAAATGGTAGTAATGTTAAGGTAGAAACCTATAAAGAAATTCAGTATTTTTCACATGTTATACATCTAGTGAGCAAAGTCACAGCGCAGCTCAAAGCCAATAGTTCAAGCATACAAGTTGCTGCCGATACATTTCCTGCGGGAACTTTGTCTGGTGCACCTAAGCCGAAAGCCCTTGAACTTATTGAGAAATACGAAAACCTTAATCGAAATACATATGGCGGTGCGATTGGTGTCATCGATTTTAAAGGAAATTATAATCATGCTATTATAATCAGATCGTTTTTAAGTAAGAACCACGAGTTATTTTATCAAGCTGGTGCTGGTATTGTTGCCGATTCTACACCCGAAAATGAACTACAAGAAGTCTTTAATAAATTAGGCGCTTTAAACAAAGCCTTAAAATTTGCTGAAACCCTGTAAAATATGAAAAAACAACGCATTTTAGTCATCGATAATTACGACTCTTTCGTTTATAACCTAGTGCATTATTTAGAAGAATATGATGTAGAAGTTGATACTTTTAGAAACGACCAGATTGAATTATCCCAAATAGAGACATACGATAAGCTATTACTTTCACCTGGGCCAGGAATTCCAGATGAAGCTGGAAAACTAAAAGAAATTATTAAAACCTATACTGAAACTAAACCAATGCTGGGTGTTTGTTTGGGTTTGCAAGCCATAGTTGAAGTTTTTGGTGGTAAACTTCAAAATCTCGAACAAGTTTTTCATGGTATTGCAACACCTGCAAAATTAGTAGCTGAAGACAAACGATTGTTTGAAGGTATCTCTAAAGAATTTGATATTGGCCGTTATCATTCATGGGTTTCAATTCCTCAGGTTCCTGAATGTTTAGAGGTAACAGCGGTAGATCATCAAAATCATATCATGGCTATTAAACACAAAACCTTGCCTATCAGTGCAGTGCAATTTCATCCAGAATCCGTTTTAACTCCAAAAGGTAAACAAATGATTAAAAACTGGGTTAATTCTTAAACAAATATTTATGAAATCAATCTTAAATCGACTTATAAGGCACGAAACTATTACAAAGCAGGAAGCAAAAGCAGCCTTGATGCAAATTTCAAATCATGAGGTAAATGAAGCTCAAATCGCTGCTTTTCTGACTGTTTTTATGATGCGTAATATCACTATCGATGAGCTTGATGGCTTTAGAGAAGCTTTAATAGAATTATGTATTCCTGTCAATTTAAAAGCTTATAATCCAATCGATTTGTGTGGCACTGGCGGCGATGGTAAAAACACTTTTAATATTTCTACAAGTGCTTCATTTTTAACAGCTGCTTGTGGTGTTAATGTAGCTAAACACGGAAATTACGGTGTATCTTCAGTAAGTGGCAGCTCAAATGTTTTAGAAGCTGTTGGTATAAAATTTACTAATAATGCAGAACATCTTGAGCGTCAAATTAATGAAACAGGCATTTGTATTCTTCATGCACCATTATTTCATCCAGCTATGAAAGCCGTTGCTCCTATTCGTAAGTCATTAGCGGTCAAAACCTTTTTTAATATGCTTGGCCCTATGGTAAATCCCGTGCAACCTCAACATCAATTAGTTGGTGTATTCAATCTCGAACTAATGCGACTTTACGCTTATTTATATCAAAAAACCGTTAAAAAGTATAGTATTTTACACGACTTAAATGGCTATGACGAAGTTTCACTCACTGGCAAAACAAGACATATAAGTCGAAATGAAGACCAGAATTTAACACCAGAAGATTTTAATTGCTCAAGTATTAAAGCTGATGAAATATATGGCGGTAAAAGCATTTCAGAATCAGCTGAAATCTTTACATCCATTTTAAAAGGAAAAGGCACCAAAGAGCAACATCAAGTGGTCGCGGCAAATGCTGCTCTCGCCATTAGCTTGGTTAAAAACATAAGTCGTAAACAAGCTTTTGAAATCGCTTATGAAAACTTGCTTCAAGGCAAAGCTTATGAAGTTTTACAACAACTAAAAACACTTTCGAACTAATGGATATTTTAACTAAAATAGTACATCATAAACGCGCAGAAGTTAAATCGAAAGCACAACTAATTAGCTTATCTGATTTAAAAAAACTCAATCTTTACAAACGTGATCCAGTTAGTTTGAGTCAACTACTCAAACAGAATGAAAATTTGCCAATTATAGCCGAATTTAAACGCCGTTCACCTAGCAAGTCGATTATTAACCAATCGATGAGTGTTAATGATGTAGCAAATGCCTATCAAAACTCAAAATTTACAGGCATGTCAGTTTTAACTGATCAGCATTTTTTTGGCGGTAGTTTAGAAGACTTACTTCAGGCAAGAGTACATTTTAAACAGGCCATTTTACGAAAAGATTTTACGATTAAAAGTTACCAAATTCACGAAGCCAAAGCCTTTGGTGCTGATGTAATTTTACTAATCGCTGCGGTTTTAGACTTAAATCATTTAAAAGAATTTACTGAAATTGCGCAAGACTTAGGTCTAGAAGTTTTAGTTGAAGTCCACTCACAAAACGACTTAGATAAAGCCTTACAAGTTAACGCAGAACTTATCGGTATTAATAATCGAAATTTAAAAACCTTTGAAGTTGATCTTGAACACAGCTTAAAGCTTGCTGAACAATTACCAAAACATCAAATTAGAATTTCTGAGAGCGGAATTTCAAAACCTGAGACCATTAATAGTCTTAAAACCAAAGGATTTAATGGGTTTTTAATTGGTGAGCAATTTATGAAGGCTCAACCTGAAGATTTCTTAACACAACTTCATCAATTTACTAAAAAAATCAAGTCATGAATACGCATTTAATTACTAAAGTTTGCGGACTCAGCCATGCTGAAAATATGCTTAAAGTAGATAAACTTGATGTAAATTTCATCGGACTTATATTCTATCCGAAATCACCTCGCTTTGTAACAACAAAAAGTTTACCTCCAACAGAAGCAAAAAAAGTTGGTGTGTTTGTAAACACTAGCATTAATGAAATTTTAAGCCATATTAAATCTTATAATTTAAGTGCTGTGCAATTACATGGACAAGAATCAATCGAGTTAATTTCAAATTTACGCCAAGCTATTTTAAACGATCCACAACTTAGTTTTATAGAAATATGGAAAGCCATTCCCATTAAAAATAAATCAGATTTTAAGCAATGTGCAGCCTATGAGCATCATGTAGATAAGTTTGTTTTTGATACAAAAACGAATGTTTTAGGTGGAAGCGGCATACAGTTTAATTGGTCTAACTTAGAGGCTTACAATTTATCAACTAATTTTCTGCTTTCGGGAGGAATTTCAGCTGAAGACGCCGATAAAATTTGTCAAATTCAACATTCTAAACTCATTGGTGTCGATTTAAATTCAAAATTTGAAATTCAACCTGGTTTAAAAGACATCAAAAAATTATCAATATTTACTTCACAACTCAAAGCTTATGAAAACTCAATCGTATAATGAACCTAATTCACTTGGGTTTTATGGAAACTTTGGTGGCGCATTTATACCCGAAATGCTATATCCAAATATTCAAGAATTAAAAGAGGCTTACACCAGCATTTTAGCAAGTGACGACTTTAAGAAAGATTTTAATAAGCTATTACGCGATTATGTTGGTAGACCAACACCTTTGTATTTTGCTGAACGCTTAAGCGAGCGTTACCAAACTAAAATCTATCTCAAACGAGAAGATTTATGCCATACGGGAGCTCATAAAATAAACAATACTGTAGGGCAAATATTAATGGCAAAACGCTTGGGTAAAAAACGTATCATCGCCGAAACCGGAGCTGGGCAACATGGCGTAGCTACGGCGACAGTTTGCGCCCTAATGGGAATAGAGTGTGTGGTTTATATGGGCGCAATAGATATTAAACGCCAAGCCCCAAATGTGTCTCGTATGAAGATGCTTGGTGCAACTGTTAAACCGGCAACATCAGGAAGCCAAACACTTAAAGACGCTACAAATGAAGCGATAAGAGATTGGATCAATAACCCAACCGATACCCATTACATCATTGGCTCAGTGGTTGGCCCTCATCCTTACCCTGATTTAGTGGCCAAGTTACAAGCAGTAATTTCTGAAGAAGTTGAAGAACAATTGTTCGAAAAAGAAGGTACAAAAGTTCCTAATCATGTCATTGCTTGTGTTGGTGGTGGTAGTAATGCCGCTGGCATTTATTACCAATTTTTAAATAACCCTAAAGTAAACATTATTGCCGTTGAAGCTGAAGGCAAAGGTGTTTTAACTCGTGAAAGTGCCGCTACAACTCGATTGGGTAGATCAGGAATAATCCACGGCAGTAAAACATTGTTAATGCAAAATAAAGATGGGCAAATCACCGAACCTTACTCAATTTCAGCAGGCTTAGATTATCCTGGTATTGGCCCTATGCATGCACATTTATTTGAAAGTAAACGTGCTGAATTTATAAGTATTACCGATCAAGATGCTATGAAAGCTGGCTTAGAGTTAAGCCAAACTGAAGGGATTATTCCCGCGATTGAAACAGCTCATGCTTTTGCTATATTTAAAGAACGTCCATTTAATAAAGATGAAATTCTTGTGTTTAATTGTTCTGGACGTGGTGATAAAGATTTACAAACCTATACTGATTACTTTAAACTTATTGACTAATGCAAAATAGAATTCATCAACGCTTACAACAACCTGAAAAAATAGTCTCTATATATTTCACAGCAGGTTATCCTAAACGTGACGACACCTTAGAAGTTATTAAAGAATTGGTAAACAGTGGTGTTGATATGATTGAGGTTGGCTTGCCATACAGTGATCCTCTAGCAGACGGACCAACGATTCAACAGAGTTCTACCCAAGCTTTAAAAAATGGAATGAGCTCTCAACTTTTGTTTGAGCAATTAAAAGATTTGAGGCAGATAACATCCGTTCCTGTTATTGTAATGGGCTATTTTAATGCGATGTTGCAATATGGTGTTAAAACCTTTTGTGAATCTTGCGAAAAATGTGGTATTGATGGCATAATTATGCCTGATTTACCAATTGATATTTACGAAGCAGAATACCAAAGTATATTTAAACAACATCAACTCAGTTTTATAAGCCTTATTACGCCTCAAACCTCTGACCAACGTATAAAACAAATTGATGATGCAAGTGATAGCTTTATTTATATGGTAAGTTCAGCGAGTACTACTGGAAGCCAAGCTGGTTTTGGCCAACCTGAACTTGATTATTTTAAACGTATTCATGACTTGAAGCTTAAGAATAAACTTATTGTTGGATTTGGAATTAAAGATCAAGCAAGTTTTGCACAAGCCGCCAAATATACTAGTGGTTGCATTATTGGTAGTGCTTATATTAAACATATCACCGAACATGGTATAAAGCAAAGCAAGCCGTTTATAAAGTCACTAAAAGAACAATAGTTTAGTTAGCTATTGATGTTGATTGTAAAAGCCTCTAGTTTTATAAAAACATAGAGGCTTTTTATTAGTAATAAAATCCTGCTTAACTTAGTTTCAGTACTAAATCATCGGCATAAACCATTTTACCAGCTTCAATTAAAACCGCATCAACTTGGCCATTAATATTAGCGGTTACAGTTGTTTCCATTTTCATCGCTTCAATAATAAACAAAGGCTGATTTTTTTTAACCTCATCACCTTCTTTAACCAAAACCTGACTTAAAGAACCTTGTAAAGGCGCACCTATTTGGTGAGGATCAGACTTATCTACTTTTTGATGAGAAACAGACTCAACTGCAATACTTTCATCTTTTACTAAAATATTTCTTGTTTGACCATTAACCTTAAAAAAGACGGTTACTAAACCTTCAGCATCAGGCTCACTAATAGAAAGTAGGGTAATTAATAAAGTTTTACCACGATCTAATTCTACAACAATTTCTTCACCTAAATCCATACCATAAAAGAAATTCTTAGTCGGTAGGTTGGTTACGTTTCCATATTTTAAATGCGCATCATAAGCCTCGCTAAATACCTTTGGATATAACTTGTAGGATAAAAAATCTGTAAAATCGAGTTCTCTATCTAAATCGCTCGAAAATTCAGATTTAAACTCGGCAAATTCTTTATCAAAGTCTATTGGTTGTAAGTGGGCATTGGGCCGATCTGTGTATGGCATTTCTCCTTTTAATATAATATCTTGTATATCTTTAGGGAAACCGCCAACTGGCTGACCCAAATCACCTTTAAAGAAACTCACTACTGACTGTGGAAACGAAATAGTTTCGCCTTTTTCAAGTATATCAGCAATAGTATAGTTGTTACTAACCATAAATTGCGCCATGTCTCCCACCACCTTAGAACTTGGTGTTACTTTGATAATGTCGCCAAACAATTGATTGACTTGCGCGTACATATCGGTAATTTCATGAAAACGATCGGCCAAGCCTAAAGATTCTGCTTGTGGTTTTAAGTTAGAATACTGTCCACCAGGTATTTCATGTTTATATACTTCTCCACTACCCGACTTTAAACCAGATTCAAATGGGTAATAATAAGTACGAACTTGCTCCCAATAAATAGAATAATCATTTAATTGTTCAGCATCAAAATAATTGGCACGTTTGTGATGTTTTAATACATTATTCACCGAGTTGAAGTTAGGCTGAGAGGTTAAACCTGAGAGACCTCCTAAAGCAACATCAATTACATCTACACCTGCATCAACCGCATTTAAGTAGGTTGAAGCTTGCATAGCTGAGGTATCATGTGTATGTAAGTGAATTGGAATGGATACCTGTGTCTTTAAGGATGAAATTAATTCGGTTGCAGCTAAAGGTGTTAATAATCCCGCCATATCTTTAATAGCTAAAATATGTGCCCCAGCATTTTCTATATCTTTAGCTAGCTGAAGGTAATATTTTAAAGTATATTTAGTCCTGCTTTTATCAAGAATATCACCTGTATAACACATAGAAGCTTCAGCTAAACCATTGGTGTTTTTTCTGACATGTTCTATACATGGCGCAATAGATTGCATCCAGTTTTGAGAGTCAAAAATCCTGAAAATATCTACTCCATTTTCCCAAGCTTCAGCGACAAAACGTTCAATCAAGTTGTCAGGATAAGCCGTATAACCAACCGCATTAGAACCTCTTAATAACATTTGTAATAAAATGTTAGGCATCGTCTCTCTAATTTGTCTTAAACGATCCCAAGGGTTTTCTTTTAAAAACCGCATACAGACATCAAAAGTAGCGCCACCCCAAACCTCTGCACTAAATAATTGCGGAAAGCTTTTAGCATAAGCTTCGGTTACTTTAAGCATATCATAAGTTCGCATACGAGTTGCCAGCAAACTTTGGTGTGCATCCCGTAAAGTTGTATCAGTAAAGTGAATCTTAGATTCATTTTTTAACCAGTTCGCAAAATCGTCTGGTCCCAACTCTGTTAACAAGTCTTTTGTACCTTTAGCATAATCCAAAGATTTATCAAATGATGGTATTTCAGGTTTTAAAAATTTAGGATTACTACGACTGTTTTTAATGTCAGGGTTACCATTAACAGTAATATCGCCAAGATACTGAACTAATTTTGTAGCGCGATTACGTGGTTTTTTGATGTTAAATAAATGTGGATGATCTTTTATGTAATTAACCGTAATTTTACCATTTCTAAAGTTATCGTCTTTAAGAAGATTGTCTAAAAAGCCCATATTGGTTTTTACGCCACGAACACGAAACTCAGCTAATGCACGGCGCATTTTCTTACAAGCATCATCTAATGTTCGGCTACTAGCTGAAACTTTTACTAGCATAGAATCGAAAAAAGGTGAAATCTTTACACCTTGATAAACGCTTCCTGCATCTAAACGAATACCAAAACCAGAAGCACTTCTATAAGTTGAAATAATCCCGTAATCAGGTTTGAAATCGTTTTCAGGATCTTCAGTGGTAATTCTACATTGTACAGCATAACCATAAGTAGAGACTTGAGACTGACTGCCTAAATTAATTTCAGGTGCTGAAAGTTGATAGCCAGATGCGATATAAATTTGTGTTTTTATTAAATCAACTCCAGTAACCTCTTCGGTTACTGTGTGCTCTACTTGCACACGTGGATTAACTTCAATAAAAAAAATGTTTTCTTCAGCATCAACTAAAAATTCTACAGTACCGATATTGTTATAATTAACTGCACTGCAAATTTTAATGGCATAGTTGTACAAAGCTTGTTTGGTTGTATCGCTTAAACCTAAAGATGGTGCAAACTCAATAACCTTTTGGTAGCGGCGTTGTACAGAACAATCACGCTCAAATAAATGCACTATATTACCATCGTTATCGGCTACAATTTGAATTTCGATATGTTTGGGATTTTCAACATATCGTTCTAAAAAAACTGTTTCGTCTCCAAAGGCATTTTTAGCCTCACGCCGTGATTCGCTGTAAGCTTTTTTTAGTTGTTCTTGGTTACGAATTACGCGCATACCACGGCCACCACCGCCAGAAGCAGCTTTTAACATTAATGGATAACCTATACGCTCGGCTTCACTTAAAGCAATTTCAAGGGAATTAAGTGGATCTTGATTGCTTTGTATAACTGGAACATTAGATTTTATAGCAACGGTTTTAGCGGTTACTTTATCGCCTAAAGATTTAAGCACAGAAACTTTTGGCCCGATAAAAATAATGCCGTGGTCTTTACAAGCTTTTGCAAAATGGGCGTTTTCAGAAAGAAATCCATAACCAGGATGTATGGCATCGACACCGTTTTGTTTTGCTACCCTTATAATTTCATTTATATTTAGGTATGGCTTTAACGGGTCTTTATCTTCGCCAATTTGGTAAGATTCATCTGCTTTATAACGATGTAGTGAATAGCGGTCTTCATAGGTATAAATACCAACTGTTCGCAAACCGATTTCTGTACAAGCTCTAAAAATTCTAATAGCAATTTCTCCTCGGTTAGCAACGAGAACTTTTTTAATGTTCATGGTCTAAAAGTGTTTGTTGTGTCTATTAAAAAGCTGTTAATGGCTATGAAAGTAGATGATTTTATGTAGTTTTGCAAATTATAAAGCTAATCTGTATTGTTTATAGATTACTAGTTTAGCGTTAAGGATTGATGCGGCATCCTTTTTGTGCTTTAATAAGTGGCACAAAAAGATACAGCAGAAAGCCTGCCCGAACGCCATAATAATGTTCATTGAAAAATGTTACCATTCAATATCTTGGGGTCGATTTGGTTTTGACAGCAAGAACAATTGAGGAGTAAGCACGTCGAGCGCTGGGATACAGCTCGTAAATCTCATGTTTCATACTTTTTTAAACGGCGAGAATAACTACGCCATGGCTGCATAATCTGAATTATAGTAAGATTATCTTAGCCGCTACAAGGTAGTGGGCCATGATGTCTCGTAAAGGCCTTGATTTACGGCATTTACACATGAGGCACCGGTAAAGTAAATATAGCTTGTGTAGGGTCTTGATATGCAAGTGAAATTTAATTGAGAATAAGGTTAATGTAGGTTGTTTTTAGCCAGCATTAACTCGACAATCCAAGTAAAAACTAAGCGTGTAGAAAACTGCTGAATTGCTTGTTTGGACGGGAGTTCGAGTCTCCCCGACTCCACAATTTTAAAACCCTTTGCTACTTTATTGCAAAGGGTTTTGTATTTATTGTAAACTTAAAGTTGTAGTATTCAAACTCATAAAATTTAGACCTGTAACTTACTAAATCTGTAGCTTTAACATTTGTAAATTTTAATTGCAACTAAATCTCAGTAATATTGAAGTATGAAAAATGATGTCCTTCTATTATTGTTAGTGTGGTGTTTAAGTTTTACTACTCAAGCTCAAACTGATTTTATTGAAGATTTTGAAACAGCAACTCCAAACTTCAATTGGGTTGGTGATGATTGTGATGTTGATTCACACTACAATAATCCATTTATAACTCCTCAAAATAATTCAAATTATGTTTTAAAATACCAGGATAATGGTGGTGATTATGCCAATATAAGATTTGATTATGGAGAAAATTTCGATTTATCTGGTACACCTACATTTAGTATAATGATTTATGTGCCTTCTTCAAGCATTACAGGAAATTCACCAAACCAAATTTCATTAAAACTACAAAACGCTAACTTAACAGAGCCTTGGTCTACTCAAACTGAAATTATTAAACCGATTACATTAGACCAGTGGCAAATTATTAACTTTAACTTTAATCAAGATAACTACACTAACCTTGACCCTAATTCTCCTGCCCCACAATTTAGGACAGATCTTAATCGTGTGCTGATTCAAATAAACGGCGAAGCTAACACAGATGAGGTCACAGCTTACATTGATGATTTCACCTACACAAGTACAACCACTACACCTCCAAACACGCCAATATTTAATGAATTGGTTTGGCAAGATGAGTTTAACTATTCGGGTGCTGTTGATTCTGAAAAGTGGTTTCATCAAACACTTTTACCTAACGGAGATTCATGGTTTAATGGTGAAATACAACACTACACCGATCGCATAGAAAATGCTGAAGTCTCAAATGGCACCCTAAAAATTAGAGCTAAAGCTGAAGTTTTTACAAATCAAGGTGTAACTAAAAACCACACTTCAGCGCGACTAAATTCAAAATTTGCATTTACTTATGGTCGTGTTAAAATTAGAGCAAAGCTGCCAACAGGTATTGGCACATGGCCAGCGCTTTGGCTATTGGGGCAAAATATAAATGAAGATGGCGCTTACTGGGATAACCAAGGTTTTGACACAACTGCGTGGCCAGCATGTGGCGAAATTGATATTATGGAACATTGGGGTAGCAATCAGGATTATGTTTCAAGTGCTATTCATACACCTTCAAGCTTTGGTGGCACAGTTAATTATGGTGGTCGTATGCTTCCTAATGCTTCAAATGATTTTCATGATTACGAAATGATTTGGACACCAGATTATATTGAATTTAAGGTAGATGGTGTAACGCATTACACTTATGAACCTGAAATTAAGAATAGTGATACTTGGCCTTTTGATGCTAACCAATACTTACTTTTAAATGTTGCTATTTTACCAAATATTAGTCCATCTTTTACTGAAAGCAGCTTAGAGATAGACTACATTCGTGTTTACCAAAACAGCACTTTAAATCAAACTGAAGTTAATCGACTTGACGAAGTTAACATCTACCCTAATCCTACTATGGATTTAGTGTATTTAAGCCGTGCTAATGAAGTTATAAATTATGTAATTTACAATCAGTTAGGACAAGTTGTTAAAAAAGATACTTTAGTAAAACCACAGATTAATGTGAGAGACTTACCGAAGGGTATTTATCACATAAAACTAATCGATGCTCGGCAAAATACAAGAACAATGAAGTTGGTTAAAAATTAACTATGCTTTAAAAACTTAGTGTTTACTTTGTTATACTTTAATTAAAAATCCGACTTAAAGCTAATTTTGAATTAAATTTGGCAAAAAGAACCAATGATTCGGAATTTCCCCAACGAACAATGGAAAGCAATTGTCTTTGACGATAAAATTTCTGAAACAGAACACTACAAAATTTCTAATTTTGGACGTATTATTAATTGCAAAGGCGCTGAAGAGTGTTTAGTAAAAGAGTCTTACATCAACGGTTATCAAAATTTACGCTTAAAACAAAAACATAATGGCAAACAAACCAGCCGCTATGTGCATAAACTTGTAGCCCAACATTTTTTAGAACAAGGTGATGGCATTTACGTGATACATCTTGATTATAACAAAACTAATAATCATGTTGATAATTTAAAATGGGCAACAAAACGAGAAAAAGAGCTGCACCAATTTAATGGCCCAAACTCTAAGGCTATGAAAGGCATGAGGCGCTATTCTAAACTTACAGAAACCCGCGTTAAATTAATAAAACGTAAACTAAACGATCCCAACCGACGTACACGAATGAAAATGATTGCCAAACAATTTGGTATTTCTGAAATGCAATTATACCGTATAAAATCTGGTGAAAATTGGGGTTCTGTAGAACCTTAAATATTCGACTTTACATACTTTAACTTAGCCTTAGGATCTATTTTAAAATCAGTGGTATTGCTTAAAAAGCGCTTAAACTCTTTGGTTGGTTGATAATTAACTTTAATATGCTTAATATCTTTCTTTGAGCAAAGTTTTGGATGAGGATGCGCCGTTGTTTCTGCAGCTATTTTGAAACTACCCAGCCAACCTATTTCAACTTTATTACCATTTTGAAGTTGGTACCTAATTTCAGAATTTAATGCAGATAAACAAGCCACAACATCGGCAGGCGTTAAAGTACAAGCTTTACTGATACGAACGGCAAGTTCATCCATTGTAACAGTCAAATCATAAATTGGTTTTAGGTGGTAATGCGAAGCTTGATTAGACAAGCCTTTGCCGCGCTTAGATATGGTAAAATTGACAGCCATAATTAGTATGTTTTTAAATACTTGAGTTAAGTTTAAAACTTCTTAAGTTACAAATCTACAATTAATGTACATTAAATTTAAAAATAATGTACACAAAACTATAAAATAATGTACAATAAATACATAAATAATGTACATTAAATCTAAAAGTTATGTACATTAAAATAATAAATGATGTACATTAAACTTATAATTTATGAGTTTATACAATAATAATTAACCTATGTATTTAAAAAGTTCTATTAAGATAAATCTATTAAAGACTTTAAAAGCATTTAAATACACTAAATTAGGAGCTTATTCCTCAAAATTTCAAACAAATAAAAAAGGCTAACATCAGATTGATGCTTAGCTTAATTAAAATAAAACGATAACGAACTTTATAATGACATATCTTCACCAATGTTAAGTAAAATCAATTCTTTTTTATGTTTAGAAAATTGTTGCTTTGCATGGTTATGATCAATTTCTATAAAACCGAAAGTATCATAATGGCAGCCTAAAACACGGTTACATTCTACAAAATCACTCGCTACAATAGCTTGTTCAACACCCATTGTAAAATTATCTCCAATAGGTAATATGGCTAAATCAAGCTTCCAAAATTGCGGAATTAATTTCATATCCATAGTTAAAGCTGTATCACCCGCAATATAAACGCATTTATCGTCGGCCTCTAATATAAAACCACCAGGTTGCCCTCCATAACTTCCATCTGGAAAAGACGAAGTGTGTATAGCATTAACATAAGTTACTTTACCAAAATCAAAATTCCATGACCCACCGTGATTCATCGGGTGTACTTTAAAACCTTTATTTTCATAATATGTGGCAATTTCAAAGTTAGATACAATTGTTGCGTCTGTTTGTTTCGCAATTGCTTCTACATCTAAAATATGGTCTTGATGTGCATGCGTTACCAAAATATAATCGGCCTTTAAATCATTTATATCTATTGCATTTGCCTTTTCGTTTCCTGTAATAAAAGGGTCTACAATTAAATTAGCTTTTTCAGTTGAAATGCCAAAACTGGCATGGCCGTAAAACGATAGCTTCATAGGTTTAGTTTTTGTTTATGATTCAATTTCTTTAAACATACAAAAAAATGTACTTTAGTCAAAAAAAATATGAATTCTAAGAAAACAGTACTTATTACAGGCGCTACAAGCGGTATCGGCTTAGCTACAGCTAAGTGTTTTGCTGAACATAACTTCAACTTGGTGCTCTGTGGAAGAAATACCGAGCAATTACAAGTTTTATCTACCACTCTAGCAACATCTGTGCACACATTATGTTTTGATGTTCGCGATAAAGCTGAAGTTTCTCGCCAGTTAGAATCGCTTCCCACTAAATTTTCAACCATTGATATTTTAATTAACAATGCGGGCAACGCACACGGACTTGATTATATTCAAGATGGCAGCATAGACGACTGGGATGCCATGATTGATATTAATGTTAAAGGCTTACTTTATGTTGCCCAACCGATTATTAAAAAAATGGTTGTCCAAAGTAGCGGTCATATCATTAATATTGGTTCTACAGCCGGGAAAGAAGTTTACCCCAAAGGCAATGTTTATTGTGCAAGTAAACATGCCGTTGATGCTTTAAATCAAGCTATGCGATTAGATTTAAATGCGCATGGCATTCGTGTTGGTGCTATTAATCCAGGTCTTGTTGAAACTAATTTTAGCCATGTCCGTTTTAAAGGAAATGAAGATCGGGCAAAACCAGTTTACGAAGGATACCAAGCTTTACAAGCCGAAGATATAGCTGATATTATTTTATTTTGTGTTACTAGACCTTATCATGTAAATATTGCTGATTTAGTAGTGATGCCTACCGCTCAGGCCAGCAGTACTATAATTAATAAAACTTAAGCGGGAGATTTATAAATTTTACTTACTAGTACACCAACTAACATGGCTAAAATAAATGAAGGAAAGAGAACGTCTATTTTTTCGAAGTATAGACCATAAGTTGGCAGCTCTTGAAATACAAATTTAAATAAGGCAACCGATAAAAACCCCGTAATCATTGAAGCTATAGCGCCAGCTGTGTTATATGGTTTCCAGAAAATAGCTAAAATAATTACAGGACAAAAGCTTGCTGCAATCCCTGACCAGCCAAAAATAATAACCCAAAACACTTGGCGTTCTGGCGATGTAATGGCAATTAACATGGCAATACCTAAGGCTAAAAAGGCCATGATTAAAGTAACCCATCTTGAGGTTTTTGTTAAACTCGCATCAGCTAATTTTGGTCTAAATATTTTTTGATAAAAATCTCTTGTAACGGCACTAGAAGCTAGGACTAATAATGAGTCTATGGTAGACATGATAGCCGAAAGTACAATAGCAATATAAATAGCAGTTATGGCTAGTGGTAAAAATTGTTCTGTCATTAAACCTAAAACATCTGCACCACCAACACCTAAAATATCTTCAGCATTTTGACCAGATTCTGTAAAAATTACACGGGCTAAAACACCAATCGTTACCGCTGCAGCATCAGTTAGAAATGTAAAAATAATTGCCACCCAACGACCTTTATTAATTTCAGCCTCATTTTTAATAGACATGAATCTTACATATACCTGTGGCGAACCTAAGAACCCAAGGCCAATCATAGAAAAGCCTAAAATTGTGGCAATATTAAGCCACGTATTATCGCTGACACCCCAAATATGCGTTAAATAAGGATCGATTTGGTGTAACTGTGTATAAATACTCTCGTTATGACTGATACTAAAGTAGACCACAATTGGCAGAGCGACCAGACCTAGAAACATTAAAAAACCTTGAAATAAATCAGACCAAACCACTGCCACATAACCACCAACAAAAATATAAGCCAATACAATTAAAAAGCCTAAAATAGCACCATAAAAATAGTTAAGGCCAAGCATAGATTCAAACGCAATGCCAGTAGCATCGATCTGCGAACTCACATATATGACCACAAATACAGATAAAATTGTAGCTGAAATAGCACGTAAAAAAGGTTGACTTGTTTTAAAATGACTTTCAAGAAAATCAGGAATTGTAATCGATTGATAACGATCACTAAGCCTTTTAAAGGGTTTAGCCATAAAAAACCAAGACAAAGCCACCCCAAGAACTTCGCCTACAACTACCCAATAGGCAGATAGTCCCGCCATAGCACCCATGCCAGTTAAACCTATTAACAACCAACCCGATTCTCCTGTAGCCCGCGCTGAAAAAGCAACAGCCCAGTAGCCTATCTTTTTGCCACCAACATAAAAGTCTGATATGTTTTTAATTCGTTTTGAAGCAACTATACCGATAGCAAATAAAATCAATACATAAATAATAAGTGCTGATATTTTTACAATCATAATTTTAGAATGAAAAAAGTTTGAAACTTGACCAAATTACAAAAACTAAATTGAAAGCACTTGAAAGCCGAATTTATGATTATTTTTGAATTCAATTTTAAACGAAATCTATGGTTGAATTACTTGCTAATCCAGATGCTTGGATTGCCTTAATTACACTTACATTTTTAGAAGTTGTTTTAGGGATAGATAATATCATTTTCATATCTATTGTAACAGGTAAACTTCCTGAAAAAGAGCGCAAAAAAGCCACACGCGTCGGTTTAATTTTAGCTATGCTTATGCGTATAGGTTTACTTTTAGGAATTACTTGGCTTATTGCGATGAAGGCTTCAGTTTTTAGTCTTCACCTATCATGGATTGACTTAGATTTATCTGGACAAGGTTTAATTTTACTCTTAGGAGGTTTATTTTTAATTTATAAAAGCACTAAAGAAATTAGCGAAAAAGTAGACCACAAAGGCGAAGAAGAACATCAACTAAAGTCAACCGCCAAACGTAGCTTCACGCAAGCAATCATTCAAATATTGGTTATTGATATGATATTTTCAGTTGATAGTATTTTAACTGCAGTTGGTATGACGAACGGCGTTGATGGTGCATTATATATTATGATTACAGCAGTAGTTATTTCAATTTTAATCATGCTTATTTTTGCCGTTCCTGTGGGAACATTTGTTAATAAAAACCCATCTATTCAGGTGCTAGGTTTAGCCTTCCTGATTTTAATTGGCTTTATGCTTATTACCGAAAGTATGCACTTATCTCATGCGCAAATATTTGGTCAAGAAGTTGGTGCGATCCCTAAAGGTTATTTGTATTTTGCCATCGCCTTTTCGCTTAGTGTCGAATTTATAAATATGAAAGTACGTAAATCTAAAAAAATTGAATAGAACAGCTAAAGAATACGCCTTGATTTCCTTAAAAGGTATTGCCATGGGAGCAGCCGACGTTATTCCTGGCGTTTCAGGTGGTACTATTGCCTTTATTACAGGAATTTATGAAGAGTTAATTACCAGTATTGGAAACATTAATTTTGGATTAGTTAAAACCTTAAAATCACACGGCATTAAAGCCTTTTGGCAACAACTCAACGGAAACTTTCTACTGGCATTACTGATTGGCATTGGTATAAGTGTGTTTAGTTTAATGCGTGTTGCCCATTATTTAATTGAAGAGCATCCCATTAAAATTTGGTCTTTTTTCTTTGGTTTAGTGTTGGCAAGCGTTTGGTTTATTGGCAAGCAAATATCAAAAATTACACTAGCTAATGTATTTATCTTTGTTATTGGTGCATTGATTGCCTTTGGGGTTACTAAAATTACACCGGCTCAAGGCACAACCAACGAATTTTATTTGTTATTGTGTGGTGCCTTAGCGGTTTGTGCTATGATTTTACCAGGAATTTCTGGTGCCTTTATTTTGTTGCTTCTAGGCGCTTACCAAAGTATTTCTGAAGCCGTTAGTAATTTTGACTTCAAAACGATAGCTTTAGTAGGATTAGGCGCCATCATTGGGCTTTTAAGTTTTTCTAAGCTTTTAAAATGGCTATTTAAACATTATAAAGATTTAACTTTAGCACTACTTTCAGGATTTATTTTGGGGTCATTAAATAAAATTTGGCCTTGGAAAGAGGTTTTAAAAACTAAGGTCATAAAAGACAAAACCATTGTGTTAGCAGAGCAGTCTATATGGCCAAATCAATTTGAAGGTGAAAGCCATGTTTTATTAGCTGTTGGTTTAATGATTGTAGGCTTTATTAGTATTATTATACTTGAAAAAATAGGTGAAAGTAACAACTAATGCAACAACAACGAACATTTATAGACCAATTTTACCTGTTTATAAAAGGTTTAGCGATGGGAGCAGCCAATAAAGTCCCTGGTGTTTCTGGTGGTGTTGTTGCTTTTGTTGCAGGTTTTTATGAAGAGTTTATTTATTCTCTACAAAAATTTAATTTTAAATCACTCCTACTTCTTTTTAACGGCCGATTTAAAAGTTTATATCAATACCTAAATTTACGCTTTTTAGGTGTTTTAATCTTAGGTATGGTCTTTAGTTATTTCAGTGTTTCTAAAGTATTAGATTACTTTTTAGAACATTTTGAAATAAAAGTATGGGCTTTGTTTTTCGGCATGATTATCGGGTCTATCTATTATATTTCTAAAGATTTTAAATTTGAGTCTAATGCCCAAAAACTCACAATGTTATTGGGCATCTTAAGTGGTATAGGTATCAGCTTGCTTGAACCAGCGACACAAAACGATAATTTATGGTTTGTGTTTTTATGTGGTATTATAAGTGTATCTGGTATGACATTGCCTGGACTTTCAGGCTCATTTATACTTATTTTATTAGGTAATTATGTATTATTACTAGTCGACTCCGTCAATGCTTTATATGATACGATAAGTGAATTAATTAGACTCGATTATAGCTTTTTAGAAAATAATAACCGTATAAGACTATTAAAAGTATTAGGCGTTTTTACGGCAGGTTCACTATTTGGTCTCGTAAGTTTATCTCATGCGCTTGGATACATGTTAAAACATTTTAAAAATCATACTTTTTCTTTTATCATTGGATTTATAGCTGGTAGTTTAGGCGTTGTTTGGCCTTGGAAAAACAAGGTGTTTAAATTAAATGAGGCCAATGAAATTATAAAAGATCAAAACGGAAACTTTATTATTGAAACTTACCAGCGATATTTACCTGATTTCACTAGTTTAATAACTTGGGTAGAAATTGGCTTCATATTCATTGGTATTTTAATTGTATTAGCTTTAATTTGGTTTCCTAAACGTAATAAAAATTAAATTATGGATGTATACGGACTTGTGGGTAAAGACATAGATTATTCGTTTTCGAAATCATATTTCTCTAAAAAATTTCAAAAAGAAGGCATCAAAGCAAGCTATAAAAATTTTGATTTAACCGATTTAACACAATTAAGTGACATCTTAAAAAGCAATCCAGATTTAAAAGGATTTAACGTTACTATTCCTTATAAAACAGCAATTATTCCGTTTTTAGACGACCTTGATAGCCAAGCCAAATCGATAAATGCTGTTAATACGGTTAAAATTGAAAACAAAAGATTAAAAGGCTATAATACAGATATTTACGGCTTTACCAAATCGATGTTTCCGCTCATAGAAAATCATCACGAAAAGGCTTTAGTCTTAGGTACTGGTGGCGCATCAAAAGCCATTAAAAAATCACTAAATTCTATTGGCTTTGAAACACAATTGGTTTCTCGAACCAAATCACCAAATATTATTACATATAAAGACCTTGACCAAGATATTATTCAATCACACCAAGTTATCGTAAATTGTACGCCACTTGGTACGCATCCAAAAATTGATGATCATCCGCCAATTCCATATCAATTTTTAACCGACAAACACCTTTTGTACGATTTAGTTTACAATCCACCAATCACAACATTTTTAGCCTTAGGAAAAGAACATGGTGCTAAATTTTATAACGGTCAAAAAATGCTAGAACTTCAAGCTGAAAAAGCATGGGAAATCTGGAATTCGTAAAAACAAAATCAACAACTAAAACGCACACTTTTTAAAACAGTTTTGTTGCTAAAAACTACCATATTTTAGCTTATATCTAAAAAATGAAACGTTAAATTCAACTAAAATTTTAAATACTTTGTGTATGTGATGACATGTTAGTATATTTCGTGCTCATACGAACTTTAACATTGAAAGATATGTCTGACCAGAACAAACCTACTCAGGAAAACAACGAAAAGTCAATCGAAAACTCATCAAACCAAGCTGAAAAACAGCCTGATGTGTCTTCTCAAAATAAAAATGATCAAGAAAATCACTCACCTGAAGAATCTCTTGAAAACGCAATGGTTGAAGAATCTACACAAGACTCCAACCAATCAACTTCAGTAGAAGATGCTTCAGAAAAAGAAGAATCGTCAATTGATGCGACTCAGGACGATTCTGATGAAAAATCTGAAGCTGAAGACCAAACATCTTCCAAAGAAGACGAACATCAAAAAAGTATTGATGAAGCTAATGCAGAAGAAAATGAAGATGATGACAATGTTAAGCGACATGACATTTTAATGAAAGAATATGAAGCCATGTCTATTGACGAATTGGTTTTGGAACTGAAAAAATTACTGAAAGAAGAGAAAGTTCAAAATATTCGTGATCACGTAAATCAAATAAAAACTGAATTCGATAAGCAGTTTAACGCCATCGTAGAAGAAAAGAAAGAAGATTTTATTGCTGAAGGTGGCAATATTATAGATTTTCACTATTCTTCACCAGTTAAAAAAGAATTTTACGAAACTTACTTCAACTACCGAGAAAAACGCGATAATTATTACTCACAACTCAAGAAAAACTTAAACCAAAACCTCAGCGTTCGTCTAGGTATTATTGAAGAATTAAAAAATATGATCGGTTCTGGAGAAAGTATGTCTGCAAGCTTTCAGCAATTTAAAGAATTGCAAGAACGCTGGCAAAATGCTGGTCCTGTGCCAAAAGCTGATTATTCTACCTTGTGGAATAACTACCACCATCATGTAGAACGCTTTTACGATTTCTTACATTTAGACCGTGAGTTTAGAGATATGGACTTCAAACATAATCTCGATCAAAAATTAAAACTTATTACACGTGCTGAAGAATTAGTTGAGGATAGCGATGTTAATCGTGCCTTTAGAGAGTTGCAATTATTACACAAAATGTGGAAAGAAGAGCTTGGTCCCGTTGCAAAAGAATACCGCGACGATATATGGGAAAAGTTTAGTGAAGCCACCAAAAAAATTCACGACAAACGCAACGAATATTTTGAAAAGTTAGATGAAGAGCGAGAAGACAACTTAAAAGTTAAGCTTGATGTTATCGAACAAATTCAAAAAATAGCAGATAAAGACATCAAATCTCACAATGATGCCCAACAAAAAATAAAAAATATAGAGAAATTACGTGACATCTTTTTCAAAGCTGGTAAAGTACCGCGTAAAGACAATGAAAAAACTTGGGATCAATTCAAATCAGCTACCAGAAGTTTTAATAAAAAGAAAAACAACTTCTACAAAAACTTGAAAAAAGAGCAATTTGAAAATCTTGAGAAAAAGCGAGAACTCATCAAAATTGCACATGAACATAAAGACAGCAATGATTTTGATGCTTCGACCCCTTTGATGAAGAAAATTCAAAATGAATGGAAACAAATTGGTCACGTTCCTAGAAAAGATAGCGACAAAATTTGGAAAGAGTTTAAAGATGCTTGCAACCACTACTTTAACCGTTTTCATGAACATAAACGCGAAGACAATAAAGAAGAGTTTGAAGCATTTAATCAGAAAAAAGACCTTGTTGCAGAGTTGAAACAAGTTAATTTAACAGGCAGCGATGAAGAAAAAATAAATCAAGTTAAGGCATTTATTGAAAAATGGAACGAACTTGGGAATGTACCAAACCATAAGCGTTATATTGAAGGTAAGTTTTATAAAGCGCTTGACCAGTTGTTTAAAGACATCGATATATCACGCAAAGATGCTGAACTTATTAAGTATGAAAACAAACTTCAAGACCTTGATGAGACAACCGATACGCGTAAAATTAAGCGTGAAGAAACCTTCTTAAGAAAACGTATTGATGAAACAGTATCTGAAAAAAATCAATTAGAAAACAATTTACAATTCTTTTCATCAGATAATAAAGACAATCCAGTCGTTAATGATGTTAAGAATAAAATTAAAAAATTAGAAGAAGATTTAGATATGTGGAAAACTAAACTGGACAAAATAAGAAGGTTATAGTTGCATGACAAATTCTTCAATTAAAAAAAGCTTTACCAGGCCTTGTAAATTATGTTCTGGTAGAGCTTTTTATTTTACTGAAACTCATAATCGATTGTATTATAAATGTGCAAGCTGTACATTGATTTTTTTAGATCCTAATCACTACGTAAGTCCAAAAAAAGAACAGACTCGGTACGAAACCCATAACAATGATGTTACCGATATTCGTTATCAAAAATTTGTATTGCCAATTACTGCTGCTGTAGAATCGAGATTTGCCTCAACTTCAATTGGCTTAGATTATGGATGTGGTACAGGTCCTGTAGCAACTTACGTGCTTCAAAATAAAGGTTTTAAAAACATCAAACTTTACGATCCTTATTTTGAACCACATGAAGAATATCTAACCTCAAATACTTACGATTTTATCATTTGTTGTGAAGTGATGGAACACTTCTACGAACCCTTTAAAGAGTTTAAACGCCTAAGCCGTTTACTAACATCAGGCGGTGTTTTATATTGTAAAACCAAATTGTTTAGTGATAAGCAAAACGCTAAAGACTTTGAAAAGTGGCACTACAAAAATGATGAAACACATGTTTGCTTTTACAATGAAAAAAATCTAGCATTCATTGCGCAAGAATTCGGTTTAAAGCTTGACAAAAAAGACAATCAATTAATTAGTTTTATAGCTTAATATGATGTTTTTCTAAAACATTTACTACATGTTGATCTAATAACATTTCAGGAAATAATTGGCGATTAACTTCTACACAAGTCGGCTCTAATTGAATGGTTTTAACTAAATAATCAATAGCCTTAGAAGTTTGACCTAGCTGATAATAAATACCTGAAAACCTAAAAGAAATTTCAGCATTGACAGGGAAAAAATCACTCGCTTGTTGGCAGGCGATTAAAGCTTCTTGATAATTTTGTTCTTGGATAAACGAATTTATTTGTAATAACCAAACTTCAATTTCAAAATTACCTAGATTAAGACTCTTTTTTAGGCCGTAAGCACTATCTGCAGAGTTGCCTAACTCTTGATTTATAATAGCATAGTGTTTCCAGTACAAGACATTTTCCTCATCAATATTAATAGCTTTATTAATGTAATATAAAGCTTGTTTAAAGGATTTTTCTTTAATGTAGAAATCTGATAAAGCCAGCCAGATTTTATCCATTAATGGGTCTTCATGAACCGCTTGTTTAAAATACTTTAGTGCTTTTTGCTTTTGACCGAGTGCGTAATAACATTTACCAATGCGTAAATAAGCAAATGCAGTTGGGTCATCAAGCTGTAAAGTTATTGAATACGTATCAATAGCTTCTTTATGTCGGTTTAAGCGTTCTAAAACTTTTGCCTTTTCTAAATAAGCACCAACAAAATATTCATCTGAAATAATGGCATATTCAAAAGCTTCTAATGCTTTTTCAAGCTGATTATTCTCGAAGTAAAGCTTACCTAATTGATGCCAAGCAATTTCAGAATAAGGGTTTTCGTTAATAACTTCTTCTAAAAATTTGACGGCTTGTTCACGTTGATTTAAGAAATCGAAACAATAAATTACATTGTATAAAGCGGTATAATCTGTTTTATCGATTTTAACGCAAGACATATAGGCTTGCTTAGCTTTTTCAAAGTTTTCGATAAATAAGTATTCCATACCTAACATGCTGTAAACATCAGCGGCTTCATCGGTAAATTTTAGAGCTTGATTTAAAATATTTATAGCAGCTTCATGCTCGTCTTTTTTAGATAAAACACTAGCAATGAGTAATAAAACTTCATCATTAGTTGGCTCTAATAGTTTTAATTCATCTAAAAGTTCTACAGCTTCAGTTAACTTATCTTCTAGTACTAAAACTTCAGCTTTTAAAAGTCGTAAATTAGTAGCTAGTGGATGCTGATCAAGACCCATTTTTAGGGCTTTTTTAGCGAGGACTAATTTACCTGTGTCCATGTAATGTACCACAATATTTTCAAATTCAGCCAAATCAAAAAATAAAACATGATTGGTTTTAAGCATCATTTCAAATTTGTCTATTGGGAAGTTGAAATCATCATGTTGAAATGGATCTAATTTCATGTAAAAAATTTTTGGTTAAGATAAGCTTGAATTTGAAAACAAAAGACGTTTAAGTAAAAATCTTATCAACAATTTAATTAACAATTAGCTAGGTTTATAGCTATTTAGTACATCAATAATAATGCCACAGCCTTTTTTAATCTCATCGGTTGAAATTGTTAATGGAGGTGAAATACGTACTGCACGTTTTTCATAAAGCAGCCAAAACAAGATGAGCTGCCGATTTTGTGCTTCTAATACCAAATGATTGGCAAGTTCTGGGTTTTTACAAATTATAGCTAACATGAGGCCTTTACCTCTCACCTCTTCTATGAGCTCGTGTTGAAGTAACTTTCTAAAAAGCTGCTCTTTTTCTAAGGTTTGAGCAATTAAATTAGAATTTAAAAGCGTTTTTAAAGTTGCTTTAGCTGCTGCTGCAATAACAGGATGCCCGCCAAAGGTGGTAATATGACTCATTTTAGGCTTATCGCTTAAAGTGTTCATTAAAGTTTCTGAAGCTACAAATGCTCCTATTGGCATTCCTGAGGCCATTGCTTTTCCGATCACTAAAATATCAGGAATAACTTTGTAATGCTCAAAGCCAAAAAGTTTTCCAGTTCTGCCAAAACCTGGCTGTATTTCATCTAAAATTAGTAATGCTCCAACCGCCTCACAACGCTGTTTTAATAATTTTAAATAGTTGTCTTTAGGCTCAATAAAACCGGCACCACCTTGAATGGTTTCAACAATAACAGCTGCTGTACTAGTGGTAATACAATTAAAACAATTGGTATTGTTAAATTCAATATGAGTAATATCTGGTATTAAAGGTCTAAAAGGTTTAATACGCTCTTCATAATCCATTAAACTTAATGCACCAAAAGAATTGCCGTGGTAACAAAACTTAGCAGCTATAATTTGAGAACGACCTGTAAAACGCCTTGCCAACTTCATCGAGGCATCTATAGCTTCGGTACCACTGTTAACTAAGTAGGTTTTTTTTAGAGGTTTAGGTAAACATTCAGCTAATAATTTGGTGTACTCAACAGCTGGTTTTTGTACATATTCCCCATAAACCATCACATGCATATATTGGTCGACTTGTTTTTTAATAGCCTCGACAACTTTTGGGTGTGAATGCCCCAAACCATTGGCTGACACACCAGCGACAAAGTCTAAGTGTGCTTTACCATCGGTGGTGTAAATATAAGAGCCTTTGGCTTTTGAAATTTCTAAACCTAGAGGATGTGGCGTTGTTTGTGCTTGGTATTTGTAAAAGTCTGATTTCAAATTCAGTTGATTGTGAGTTGAGTCAATTTAATCTTCTTTTTTATTAGGTCGATCAGTTCTTAAAATAGATTTGTCATTCAAATTCAATTGAAGCTCAGATTTTTTTGGTTGTTTAGAAAACGGTGCATCATCTTCTTTTAGCTGCCCAATTACTGGATTCAATTTATAAGTTTTTCGGTTGGTAAATAAATCTTTTTTTGAACGTAATTGTTCTTCTCCACGCCAATTAAAGCCCTTAAGTTTTCGTGCATTGGGTGGCATTTCAGATTCTGGATAAGTTTTATCGTCAGGCCGATTGTAATAATAGATATCAACTATTTTTTGATTTTCAAATATGAGTTTAATGGTTGAAGCTAAAGCCTTATTGATTCCAAATAAGTCGCCGTTTTCTTCTCTGATGTAATAAATGGTCTCTGTATTTTTAACAACGTTTACTTCAGTTAATTCGTTGTCTTCAAACAAACCATATAAAAATTTACCTTTAACTTGATTAAAGCCTTCAATAGTATCTTTTTGAATCATAAAACTATTGTTGTATACCTTTAATGAATCAAGCTTGTTAGTGAGCGTATCATTAATAAGCTGAATTGTATCACCTGTAATTTGATTATTTTCAGACCATAACACGGGATTTCCGATCATTTTTGTAATGCCAGTAACTTCGTCTAAATGAAGAGAATCTGATTTACCATTTAAATTTTGTTTAAATAAGCGAACATCATAAAAGGCATTAACTTTTCTAAATTTAGATTTTCCAGTAATTGTTAAAGTATCGCTGGCAATAAATAATGAGTCTTGTTGCTGAAGACTAGCGATATATGGATTTTTAGTCACAATAATTGAATCTTTATCTTTAAAGACTTCAGCATAATTACCATATAAGGTTGATGCGTTTGCTGTATCTATAACTCGAATATTCTGAGTTGCAGAAGCATAATTTCGCTTACGATTGAAGTATATGCTATCGCCATATAAATCACGATTTTCGTATTTAACATTAGCATCTTTCACAAAGTAGCCTTGATCGGTTTTGGTATCGTAGTAACCTTTTTTACAAAACACGGTTCCAGATTCACTAATAATAGTTGATGACCCATATAAAAAAGCATGACCAGTTTCTGGGTAAAAGACGATTTGCTGAGATTTGATATTGTAATCTGGATGCGAGACTTCTACTTGTTTTTTAAAACTATATTTTTTAGCTGGCATGTCATAATTACCATAAATACTAGTAATGGTACTAACTGAATCTTTTACTTGTCCACCACTTCTATAAAATGCATTTTGTTTTTGGCGGTCAAAAAAAAGTGAATCGGTTGTTAAGGTATTTGTTGGTGTTGTTAACTTAACATCATCACTCGCAAATGCAAATTTAGAGTTACCATCGTACTCGGCATATTTAGAAAACATTTTTATCGTATCACCTTGATTCATTTTTACGTGACCAAAAGCTCTAAAAAAATTATCTTCCTGATAAAAAACAGCTTGATCACACCAAACTTCTATGCCTTCATGCTTAAAATAGACTTGTTGATTAACTTTGCTAAATAGTAAAGCTTCAGGATATTTTTGTTGATCTTTGCTTGTACGGTCGCTCTCGTAGTAAATACCTCGGTTTTGTGAAAAACTTACTAAAGTTATTAAAATAAAAAAACAAAATACAAGATGTTTCAAAGACTATATTTTTTTGACAAAACTACATAATTAGCTTGTTGTAAACCACATTTGTAAAAACAAATAATTTATTATATTGTTAAGTATTCAAATTAAGCAAATCTTAAGCCAATGAATATAAAATAATAGTACATTTGTATATGATGAAGTCTATTACAACATTTGCTTTAGCAATTTTAGTCAGCTTGCAGTCTATTGGCGTTTCAGCAGCCAATGTACTGAATTTATCGACTTTTTATGAGCATTATAAACTTCATCAAACAGAAACAGACTGTGGCTTTTCTGAATTTTTAGACTTGCACTACGGAAGCCAAAAAAATGAACATGCTAACGAACATGAAGAACATGAAAATCTTCCGTTTCAAGAATGCCATCATCTTACGCATAATTTTTATGTTGAACCTATACATGTGAGCTATTTAAGTATCAAGATTCCCGCTGAAGATATTCAGCATAACTTTAAATACTCGCTTTTGCTTAACTCATTACGTGAAACTGAAATTTTACAGCCGCCAAAATTTTAAACATCTGCAATCAACTTATGTTTAATCTTTCAATTTAAAATTTCATGTTATCAAAACTTATAGAGTTTAGTTTAAAATCTAAATTCTTTATTATTCTATTTGTTTTAAGTTTAGTGGGCTTTGGCTCCTATTCACTATTCAATGTTTCAATTGGTGCGGTACCCGACATTACCAATAATCAAGTGCAAGTCATTACCACATCGCGTAATTTATCAACGGCTGATGTAGAGCAATTTATCACCTATCCCGTCGAATTAGAAATGGCTAATTTGCCGGGCGTTAAAGAAATTCGATCGGTATCAAAATTTGGCTTATCTGTTGTTACAATTGTTTTTGAAGATGATTTGGGCACCTATCTACCTCGCCAACTTATTGCCGAAAAATTGAAAACAGCTGCCGAGAAAATTCCTGCTAGTTTTGGGACACCACAAATGGGACCAATTACAACTGGCTTAGGCGAAATTTATCAATACACCTTAGAAGCGAAGCCTGGCTTCGAAGATCAGTATAACGCTACCGAGTTACGCACTATACAAGATTGGATTGTTAAACGACAACTTTCGGGGATTCCTGGCGTAGTTGAAATTAATACTTGGGGCGGCTTTTTAAAAGAATACGAAGTTAGTATTAATACCAAACAACTTCAAGCAAAAGACATTAGTATGAGCGAGTTATTTTTAGCATTAGAAGATAACAACTCCATCGCTGGCGGAAGCTATATTGAAAAAAGTAACGAAGCCTATTTTATACGTGGTGAAGGTCTTATTTCAAGTCTTGAAGATATTGAAAATATTGTGGTTACAGTTCGAGACAACCAACCAATTTATATTAAAGATATTGCTAAAGTTGGTTTTGGCCATGCAAGACGATTTGGTGCTATTACAGGAAACGGTGAAGGTGAAAAGGTGCTAGGTCAAGTTATGATGCTAAAAGATGCCGACTCAAAACGAGTTATTGATGCTGTTAAATCGCGAATTGCCGAAATTGAAGACAGTCTACCTGAAGGTGTTTACATTAATGGTTTTCTTGATCGGTCTGAACTTATTGGCCGAACAACTTCTACCATTGCCGAAAATTTAATTTTAGGGTTTCTTGTGGTCGCCTTTATTGTAATTGTTTTAATTGGCGATTGGCGAGCTGGATTAATAATTTCTTCAATAATACCGCTAAGTTTTTTAAGTGCCATTAGCTTGATGTATGTGTTTGGCGTTGATGCTAATTTAATGAGTTTAGGCGCTTTAGATTTTGGAATTATAATCGATGGTGCCGTTATTATAGTAGAATTTGTAGCCTTTAAGTTATGGCAACGTTCTAACGAATTTAATAAAGCGTCTTCAACTGAAATTAAAAAACTTAAAGATAAAATTACATTTAACGGCGCATCAAAAATGCTGAATTCGGCTATTTTCGGTCAATTTATTATTCTGATTGTTTTCATTCCTATTTTATCATTAAGTGGTGTTGAAGGTAAAATGTTTAAACCGATGGCGTTAACCTTCAGCTTTGCACTAATTGGCGCCATGATTTTGTGCTTTACTTGGGTTCCTGTAGCCTGTAGCTTAATTTTAAAACCCAATGCCAAAACATTTACATTTTCAACACGATTGATAGATGGTGTAAAAAAAGTCTATTTACCTTCGATAAAATGGGCCTTAAACCATACAAAAGTTGTTTTAATTTCTGCCTTATTACTTCTAGGATTAGGTGTATTTACGTTTTCGAAAATGGGTGGCGAATTTGTGCCTACTTTAGATGAAGGAGATTTTGTAATTCAACCTATTTTAAAAACAGGTAAATCATTAAAAAGTACCGTTGAGCGCACTACAAAAATTGAAGGAATTTTGTTAGACAAATTTCCTGAAGTTACTCAAGTGGTTTCACGTATTGGTGCGGCTGAAGTCCCAACTGATCCAATGTCTATGCAAGATTCTGATATAATTGTGCATTTAAAGCCTAAATCTGAATGGACTAGCGCCGATACAAAAGAAGAGTTAGCTCAAAAAATAAAAGAAGCCTTAGCCATTATTCCTGGAATGGATTTAGAATTTACGCAACCTATTGAAATGCGCTTTAACGAGTTAATCACTGGTGTACGATCAGACATTGCCATTAAAATTTTTGGAGAAGATTTAGATATTCTAGCACAAAAAGGAAACGAAATTCAAGAATTGATTGAAAATGTTGAAGGTGCAGCTGATATTTCGGTTGAAAAAATTGTTGGCTTGCCTCAACTTTCAGTGCAGTATAAACGAGATAAAATTGCCCGTTACGGTCTTAATATCAAAGCTATTAATTCGATAATCACAGCCGGGTTTGCAGGTAAAGCAATAGGTGTTGTTTTTGAAGGTGAGAAACGATTTGATTTAGTGGTTAGACTTCAAAAGTCTCAACGACAAAGGATTGAAGACTTAAAAAATTTAATGATTGACACACCAACTTCTGGTAAAATTCCGCTTGATGAAGTTGCTGAAATCAACTATGATAAAGGACCTGCCAAAATTTCAAGAGACAATACCAAACGCCGAATTGTGATTGGTGTTAATGTAAGAAATAGAGATTTAGCTTCAGTCGTAGCCGATATTCAAAAACTCGTAAAAGACAACATTAACTTACCTGTTGGCTATACGATTACTTATGGTGGTCAATTTGAAAATCTTGAAAGTGCTAAAGCCCGATTAAAAATTGCCGTGCCTATTGCCTTAATTTTAATTTATATCATGCTCTTTTTTGCTTTAAAGAAACATCGCGACGCCTTATTGATTTTTACAGCAATTCCATTTTCTGCAATTGGTGGTATATTTTTACTTTGGTTACGCGATATGCCATTTAGTATTTCTGCAGGTGTTGGCTTTATTGCTTTATTTGGTATTGCCGTTCTTAATGGTATTATTTTAGTTGAATATTTTAAAGATATTTTAAAAACACATGACAATTTAAGTCTGCAACATATTGTAGATGCAACACAAGATCGCTTACGTGCGGTTTTACTCACAGCAAGTTCAACGGCTTTAGGTTTTTTACCAATGGCTATTTCAACTGGTGCTGGTGCCGAAGTTCAACGACCATTAGCTACGGTAGTTATTGGTGGTTTAGTCACTTCTACCCTACTAACTTTAATTGTTTTACCAGTTTTATATGCTATGAATAATAAAACACCAAAAATAAAATTGAATAGTCCGTTAAGCATTTTAGTAATTTTATTTTTAGGAACTTCTGTGTCAGGTTTTGCCCAAGAGAATGAATTTGAAGCGCTGAAACAGAAAATGTTAGATAACAACCATAAGCTAAAATCAGCACAGCTTCAATCTAAAAGCATGAAAGCTGCTGAAGGTGAAGCCTTTACTTTTAATAAAACCCAAATCTATCAAAATTACGATGAGGCTGAAGCAGACCCAATTGCAAATCAACCTTTATATCAATGGGGAATTGTGCAGCAGTTTGATTTTCCGACAGTGTATGCGAACAAACTGAAACTTAACAAAGTTAAAACTGAGCTTGCAGAAACTCAACTTAGCATCACTGAATTAAAGCAAATTAAAGCCCTTCAAAATAACTATCAAAACTTTTTAGAAGCGCGAGAAAAGCTGGCTATTTATGATAGTATTTATAAAGTTTATGAGGCGTTTTCACATATGGCAAAACGCAAATTTGAAGAAGGCGAATCTAATTATTTAGAAAAAATTACAGCTGAATCTAAAGCTAGTCAAATTGAAATTGATCGCAGTCAACTTCAACAAGATTTGGCGAATAGTAAATTAGCTATTCAAGCCTTGCTGCAAGTTGAAGAACCTTTAATTTTAAAAGGTCGTCAGCTGAAAAAGCTAGAATTAAAGTCTGTTTTAAAGCAAAATGAAAATTTAAGTATTTCAGCTTTAACCATCGATCAAAAAATAGCCGAGCAAGCTTCTAAATTAGCTAAACATCAACTATTGCCTGGGATTTCAGCCAGTTATTTCATCAGAAGTAATTCAGCTATAGACCAAAACTTTAACGGTTATCAAATCGGCTTAAATGTACCATTATTGTTTTTTGGTGATCGATCTAAAATTAAATCGGCACAACTAAAAGCTCGCGCAAAAAAAGCCGAACTTACCGATGCTAAAATAGCACTTGAAAAGGCACAAGAGCAACTTATAGAATTGCTCGAACTTCAAAAAAATGTTTTAACAAATTATGAAAATCATCAGCTTAAAATGGCCACTGAAATTTTAAATACAGCTAAATTGAGTTATAAAGCTGGTGAAATTGACTTTTTTAGATATGTGCAAAGTATTGAACAAGCACAACGTATTAAACTTGATTATTTAAGCAAATTGCGAGACTACAACCAAACCATTATTCAATTAAACTACTTCTTATTAAATTAAACCTATGAAACGTTCTATTATACTTTTGCTTTTAATATTTGCAAACTTAAGCAGCTCATGCGGTGATTCTTCTAAAGAGACTTCAACCGAAGATAAAAACAAGGCTGATGATGACCATATAATCCTCAGTGATCAACAATTCAAGTCAGCCCAACTTCAATTAGGCACACCTGAATTCAAAAAATTTTCAGAACAATTTGAAGTAACTGGTGTTATTGATGTGCCACCAAAAAACAGAGCTTCCGTAACTGCTTATTTTGATGGTTATGTTACCCAAACTGAATTGCTTGTGGGTGACGAAGTTAAAAAAGGTGATGTTTTGGTGAAGTTAAAACATCCTAACTTTATTAAAATTCAGCAAAACTATGTTGAAGCTTTAAGCAATTTAGATTATCAAAAGTCTGAGTTTGACCGGAAACAAAAGCTTTACGAAGATCAAGTGATTGCTCAAAAAGTGTTTCAATCAACCAAAAACCAATTTTTAAACGCTAAAGCACAATTGGCATCAGCAAAAGAGCAAATAAAGTTAATGAACCTTAGTCCTAAACAAGTCGCTCAAGGAAATTTTACTTCTGAAATTCATATTTTGGCGCCTATAAGTGGTAAAGTTTCAAAACTAAATGTGGCACAAGGTAAATTTATTGCCAAATCTGATATGATTATGGAAATTTTAGATGTTGACCATGTACATTTAGAATTAGATGTATTTGAAAAAGACCTTTTAAAAATACATAAAGGAGATACCTTAAGTTTTAGCATTCCTGAAGTGTCTAACCAAAGTTTTAAAGCCTATGTACGATTAATTGGCGCTGAAATTAGTCCAAACAGACGTGTTCGTGTTCATGCACATCCTATTAACGAAAATGTAAATTTTAAAGTTGGTATGTTTGTAAATGCAACTTTTAAAACAGATGAAAAAAAGTTAATCGCTCTGCCAGAAGCTGCTTTTACAAATCTAGATAATCAAACCTTTATTTTGCAACTGGATAAAAAAGCAACTCATAACTACCAGTTTTCTAAGCTAAACGTAGAAAGCTCTGCGCCACAAAATGGCTATAAACCAATTTTGAATGCTGATAAAATTAATTTAGAAGCACAATATTTAACCAATGGCGTTTTTGATTTAATTACCAATAGTGGTGGCGGACATAGCCATTAATAATTATGAATAAATCTAATTTTACCATTCTCATAGCCGAAGACCAACTAGACATTGCAAAATTTCTAAAGCAAGGACTTACAGAAGAAGGCTTAAAAAGCGGCGCTAATGATTTGATGGCAATCAAGCAGCCGATCCTTTTGTTGCTTCTTCAGGAGCTTCAGAAAAAGACACATGGTTTGGCTTAACAGCATCTTACTCACACTCGTCTGATGATAGAAATACAATTCTTAGTGGAAACGTTTCTTTTGCAAATGAATATGATTATACCTCATTTGGGTTTGGAGGAAGTTTAACAAAATTATTCAATCAAAAAAATACTGAAGTACAACTTAAAGGAAATATTTATTTAGACCAATGGAACCCTCAATACCCGATTGAGTTTAGAGAAGACTTTAATTTAAACAATTATAATTATCAAGGTGAAATTAACTTTTCACCAAACTATTCGAATTTTGAGTCTCTAAACAGAAATTCATATAGTCTAGGTTTAAGTGTATCTCAAATACTCTCAAAATCAATTCAAACCTCATTTATAGCTGATTTTGTTGTACAAGATGGCTTATTATCGACACCACACCAACGTGTCTATTTTGAAGATTTACAAGATACCATGATCGAGAATTTTATGCTTGCTAATGATGTAGAGCGCTTGCCAGATTCAAGAACTAAAATAGCCATTGGTAACCGATCGAGTTTTTATATCAATCAAAACTTGATTGTAAGAAGTTACTACCGCTATTATACTGATGATTGGGGTATAAATTCTCATACGTTTAAAGTTGAATTACCTATCAAGTTTGGCATCAATTATACGCTATATCCCAGCTATCGGTATTATACACAAACACAAACTGACTATTTTGGAGAATTTAATACTTTATCATCAAGCGATGAATTTTACACCTCAGATAACGATTTAGCATCTTATAATGCTAATCAATATAGTTTAGGTTTTAAATATTATGATCCTTTAAATTCATTTAAAATTGGTGGTTTTGGATTAAAAAGCATACAGTTAGAATATAATTATTACGAGCGAACCACACAAAATTTTAATGCAAACATAAGCTCTTTAGGGTTTACGTTTATAGCGGATTAGTAATCATTAAAAAAGCCATCTAGAAGACCCGGACGGCTTTTCAACTAAAAGTTTTAGCTGCTAACGCAAAATAGTTTCTTTACGATCTGGCCCAACTGAAACAATACTAATATTTACACCAACATAATTTTCTATAAAACCGATATAGTCTTTGAGCGCTTGAGGCAAATCGTTAAAGTTGGTTATGTTTGAAATATCTTCATTCCAACCTTTAAATGATTGATAAACAGGTGAAAGGTTTTCAGCTTCTATATTGTAAGGTAAATGTTTAATTTCTTCACCATTATATTGATAAGCAATTCCTACCTTCAAGCTTTCAAAACCGCTTAACACATCTGCTTTCATCATCATTAATTCGGTAACGCCATTGACTTGTACAGCGTATTTGAGAGCCACCAAATCTAACCAACCACAGCGTCTTGGGCGTCCGGTTGTTGCACCAAATTCGTGACCAACTTTAGCCATTTGTGCTCCATCTTCATCAAACAATTCAGTTGGAAATGGTCCGCTACCAACGCGTGTCGTGTAAGCCTTAAAAATACCAAAAACAGATTTGATATGACTTGGAGCTATGCCTAAACCTGTACAAGCACCAGCTGCTGTTGTGTTTGAAGAAGTTACATATGGATACGTACCAAAATCTATGTCCAGTAAAGAGCCTTGTGCACCTTCTGCTAAAATAGGTTTATCAGCTTGTTGAGCTTGATATAAATATTCTTCTGAATCTATAAATTGTAATGTTTTTATAACTTTTACTGCTTCAAAAAACTCTGCCTCTAACTCCTTAAGGTTGTACTGAACATCAACATTGTAAAATTCAATCATGGCTTGATGCTTCTTAGCTAATTGGCGGTATTTTTCTTTCCAATTTTTCAATTCTAAATCACCTACTCTTAAACCGTTTCTTCCAGTTTTATCCATATATGTAGGACCAATTCCTTTTAAGGTAGAACCAATTTTTGCTTTTCCTTTTGCAGTTTCGGAGGCTGCATCAAGCAAACGATGTGTTGGTAAAATTAAGTGTGCTTTTCTTGAAATCAGTAAAGATGATTTATAATCAACTTTGTATTGATCAAGACCTTCTAGCTCTTTTTTAAAAATTACAGGATCGATTACAACGCCATTACCAACTACATTGGTGGCGTTTTTATGAAAAATTCCAGAAGGTATCGTGTGTAGGACATGTTTGATACCATCAAACTCTAAAGTATGACCAGCGTTGGGACCACCTTGAAATCGAGCTATTATGTTGTACTTCTTGGTTAAAAAATCTACAATTTTACCTTTTCCTTCGTCGCCCCATTGGAGGCCTAGCAGTAAATCTACAGCCATTACTTTTTTGTGTTGTTTTTTGTACCGTAAAAGTACAGTGAATGTTTATCTATTGATATATTGAAGACTTCTTCGATTGTTTTTTTAATTGATTCTATCCGAGGATCACAAAACTCAATCACTTCACCAGTATCGGTTAAAATAACGTGGTCATGTTGTTTATCAAAATAGGATTTTTCGTATTGAGCTTGATTTTTTCCAAACTGATGTTTGCGAACCAAACCACAATCTAATAATAAATCTATTGTATTGTAAAGTGTAGCTCTACTTACACGATAATTCTTGTTTTTCATGGTAATATAAAGCGACTCAATATCAAAATGCTCTTGATTTTGATATATTTCTTGTAAAATAGCGAAACGTTCTGGTGTTTTGCGATGACCGTTGTCTTCTAAAAATTTAGTAAATACATTTTTAACGACAGCTTGGTCTTTGTTGATTGTAGAGTTGTTTGCCATAATGCAAATTTAAAGTTTTATTCTCGTGTTGCCTTATCGATTCCATCAATTTTTTTAATCCGGTCTAAAAGTCTTTGAATTTCGCTATTGTTTTTTACTTTAACAACTATTCGACCTTCAAAAACACCGTGATTACTTTCAAATGAAATACTATGCATGTTAACATGTAAATTTTTTGAAATTTCATTGGTGATATCACTAATTAAGCCCAAATTATCTAAACCTGTTAATTTAATACTTGCCTTAAACTCTTCTTGAGATGAATCTATCCATTTCGCTTTTAAAATTCTATAGGCATAATTACTTTGAAGTTGAATGGCGTTCGGACAGTTTTTTTTATGAACTTTTATTTCACCCTTAACCGTTGTGAAGCCAAATACATCATCACCAGGAATTGGGTTACAACAACTCGCAAGTGTATAATCAAGTTTTTGATCGTCGTCTCCAAATACTAAGGCATCATAACGTTCTGTAATTTCATCTAAACTTAACGAGTTTTGGGGTTTTACGGGCTTTCTTATTTTATTTTTAAAGAATGAAACAAAGGCATTGTTTTTTGAAGACACATAATCTTTAATGGCCTTATTGTCTATTGTACCAATCCCAACACGATAAAATAAATCTTTACTCGTTTTTAGTTTGAAATGGTTTACCATTTCATTGACTGTTTTTTCGTTAAGTTGTATCCGCTGTGATTTTAATTTTCTATTTAAAATGACTTTACCTTCTTCGGCTATTTGCTTTTTCTCTTCGTTAAGTACCGATTTTATTTTAGATTTTGCACGTGCTGTTTGTGTAATGTCTAGCCAGTTTTTGGTAGGCTTGGCTGTTTTTGAAGTAATAATTTCAACCTGGTCACCACTTTTTAAAACCCGACTTAAAGGCACAATTTTCCCATTCACTTTAGCACCTCTGGTGTGCATACCAATATCAGTATGAATGGAAAAAGCAAAATCTAAAACTGTAGCTCCTTTAGGTAAGGATTTGAGGTCGCCTTGTGGTGTAAACACAAATATTTCTTTAGCGTAAAGATTAAGCTTGAACTGTTCAACAAAATCGACTGCATTAAGTTCATTATTTTCTAGAGCTTCTTGAAGGCGATTTAACCAAATATCAATACCTTGATCTTCAACTTGACTATCGCCATGTTTATATTTGTAATGTGCTGCATAACCTTTTTCGGCTATTTCGTTCATGCGCTCACTTCTTATTTGAACTTCAACCCAACGGCCTTTTGGTCCCATAACTGTAATATGCAAAGCTTCATATCCGGTAGATTTAGGCGATGAAATCCAGTCACGCAATCGAGTTGGATTTGGCCGATAGTGATCTGTTACAATTGAATAAATTTTCCAAGCTAGAAATTTTTCTGATTCTAAATCAGATTTGTAAATAATCCTTATAGCGAACTTATCGTATATTTCGTCGAAAGATATATTTTGAGCCGAAATTTTTTTTCGGATGGAGTAAATAGATTTTGGCCGACCTTTAATTTGAAAATCGATTTGTTCTTTATCAAGCGAGGTTTTTATGGATGTTGCAAATGATTCTATATAAGCATCTTGTTCTTCTTTACTATCTTGAATTTTACCTAAAATATCATTATAAACTTCAGGTTCTGTATACTTTAAACTTAAATCTTCAAGTTCTGTTTTTATGTTATATAAACCAATTCTATGAGCTAATGGTGCATAGATGTAAAGCGTTTCAGAAGCAATTTTTACTTGTTTATCTGGCCGCATAGCATCCATAGTTTGCATGTTATGAAGACGGTCTGCAATTTTAATGATTATAACACGAATGTCATCATTAAGTGTTAATAACATTTTCCTGAAGTTCTCAGCCTGAAGCGATATATCACCTTCTTTTTTTAAGGATGAAATTTTAGTTAAGCCATCAACAATTCTAGCAATAGTTTCACCAAACATTTGCTCAATATCAGCTAAAGTAAACTCAGTATCTTCAACTACATCATGAAGCAATGCTGCTGTAATAGAAGTGGCGTCTAAACCAATTTCTGAAGCCACAATTTTAGCTACTGCGATAGGATGAAATACGTAAGCTTCTCCAGATTTACGGCGTTGGTCTTTATGCGCTTCAACAGCAGTTTCAAAGGCTTTACGAATCATTTGCTTATCTTCTTTAGTTAAGATTCGATAGCTAACACGTAATAGCTCTTTATACTGACGTGCAATTTGTTTGTTTTCTTGCTCTAAGTAAGCCTCGTTTAACTCCATAAATTAATTTATATGTCTAAATTAAGCATTAGCTTTTAATTTTCTAAATCTTTGCAGTAAAGTTGGGTGCGAATAATTGAAAAAAACATACCAAGGATGCGGTGTTAAATTAGACAAGCTCTTTTGGTTGAGTTTTTTTAATGCTGAAATCAAATCATTTTCGTTGAATGTTTTCTTTGCGTAAGCATCGGCTTGATACTCAAAATGACGAGACATCAAATTAGTAATAATACTTATGATAAAGCTAACAGGTGAATAAATAAAACCAAAGGCTATTAAACCTATATGAAAATTTGGTTCTTGAACACCAAGTGCTTGACTAACTTCTGGTTTAACAATAAATAATGAAAGTATATACATGCTTAAACCTAAACTCAAAATTGAAGTTACTAAATTAAAGATGATATGTTTGTGCTTGTAATGGCCAACTTCATGAGCTAATACAGCAACTATTTCACGAGGTGTTAAATCGTTTATTAAAGTATCATATAAAGTAACTTGCTTTTGAGACCCTAAACCTGAAAAAAAGGCGTTGGCTTTTGTGCTTCTTTTAGAACCGTCTATAACAAATATTCGAGATAGATTAAAGTTGACCGATTTTGCATAATTCTCTATTGAATCACGTAACTTACCATCAGGTAACAGAGACAATTTATTAAATATTGGTAAAATTAACTTGGTATAAAACATGTTAATAATTACAATTAAAACACTTATTAACACCCAAGCATACCACCAAAAATTTACGCTAAACCAATAGAATAAATAATAAATTGCAATTAAAAGTAAACCACCTATAATTATGGTGAGAAAAAAAGATTTCAGCTGGTCTAACCAAAAGGTTTTTAGACTTGTTCTATTAAAATCATATTTTGCTTCAATAACAAAGTTGTGGTACCAATTAAGTGGTAAATTCAATAGAAAATTAGCGACAAACAAAATCCCAAAAAACACCAACATAACTAAAACCTGACGTTCTATAATAGCTGTGAGATGATAGTGTAAATAAGCAAAGCTATTAAAAAATAAAAAAATAATCATCAAAAAAGTACTAAAAGAGTTTGTTAGTATCGAAAACCTAAAATTTTCCCTTTTATAGTTTTGAGAATTTTTATAAATCACCTCATCATAAACATCAACAAGTTCTGGCGGCAATTTGTCATCAAACTTTTTAGCATTTAATAAAGACAATATCAAGTCGAAACAATAGTTAAATAAAATTAAACCAAGTATGATATAAAAAACGGTTTCTGGGTTTAACATGCTCAAGATTTATTTTGGGTAAAAATACATAATCAGGAAATAAAAATTAAATATAAAAATAGACAATAAATATAAGTCTCTGTAAATAAGGCTAAAGTTTTGACTGCCAACAAAAGAAACATGTAAATCATAGAGATTATTAGTAATAAGTACCGAAAGTATTGTGATATTCAATTAATGATATTAAATTTGCCTTGTAATGTATCGGAGTTTGTAGATGAGTAATTTAGCAGAAATCGTTGAAAAAGTTGAAGCAAAAGTTGATCAACTTTTAAAGAAAAATCAACACATTCAACAAGAAAACACAAAGCTGAAGGAACTCATTGAACAAGAAAACATAGAAATTAAGCAATTAAAGCAGGAAATTTCACGTTTAAATCTTGTTAACAAAAACCTAAAAACAGCCAATGCATTACTAGGCAGTAACGAGTATAAAAGAGAAACAAAACTCAAAATAAACAGTTTGATTAAGGAAATTGATGAATGTATTGTTCAATTAGCAGAATAAATTAAATGTCAAATGAGCGCTTAAAAATTAAAATTTCAATTGCAGATCGTGTTTATCCGCTAACCATTAAACCAGAACAAGAAGAAGGTTTAAGAAAAGCTGCAAAAAAAATTGAAGAAACGATCAAGAAGTTTGAACAGAGTTATGCAGTTAGAGATAAACAAGATGTATTAGCGATGAGCGCTTTACAATTTGCCGCTGAAACTGAACAAAAAAAATTAAGTGCCAATATTGATGTTGAAGAAGCAAAATATAAATTAGAAGAATTAGAACAACGCTTAAACAAACAACTCAATTAAGTTCTTTACATAAATAATACAACACTGCCTGTATTAGTCGTTAAATTTTGATAAACTCAACACTTATAATTTAAAAAGGGTTATGTTTTGGTTGTAAAAGCAAGCTGCCACGTTTAGTGAAGCAGATCCTTGATCAGTCAGACAGCCCTAAACCTGTTTTAACGGAGTTTTATACAAAACACAACTAATACAGGCTTTTTATATTTAAACAATTATGGAAACAATAATAATTACAATTATAGCAGCAATAATCGGTCTTGTCATCGGTTTTTTAATATCTAAAATGCTAGAAAAAAACAGTGCAAAAGGCATTGTAAATTCAGCAAATAAAGACGCTGAAAAAATTTTAAAAGAAGCTAAGAAAGAAGGTGAAAGCATCAAAAAAGATAAAATTCTTCAAGCTAAGGAGAAGTTTATTGAACTCAAGGCAGAACACGAAAAAGTTATTACTTCACGTGATAAAAAAATAGCCGATGCAGAAAAACGAACAAAAGATAAAGAATCTCAGCTCTCTCACGAATTGTCTAAAAATAAAAAGTTAAACGCTTCTTTAGATGAAAAATTAGAAGATTACGCTAACCGAACTGAATATTTAGCAAAACGTCAAGAAGAGATCGATAAAATATTAAATCAAAAAATAAAACAGCTCGAAGTCATTAGCGGGCTTAGCGCTGAAGAAGCCAAAGAACAGTTGATGGAATCGCTTAAAGAAACAGCAAAATCTGAAGCGATGACACTTATTCAAGATACTGTTGAAGAAGCCAAACTTACTGCCCAACAAGAAGCTAAAAAAATCATAATAAATACAATACAGCGCATCGGAACTGAAGAAGCTATAGATAATTGTGTTTCTGTTTTCAATCTTGAAAGCGACGACGTTAAAGGACGTATTATAGGTCGTGAAGGACGAAATATTAGAGCAATTGAAGCTGCTACTGGTGTCGAAATTATTGTAGATGACACACCTGAAGCCATTATTTTATCTTGCTTTGATTCTGTAAGACGTGAAATCGCTAGATTATCTCTTCATCGATTAGTAACTGATGGTAGAATTCACCCTGCAAGAATTGAAGAAGTGGTTAAAAAAACCAGTAAACAAATTGATGAAGAAATTGCTGAGATTGGTAAACGCACAATTATTGATCTTGGAATACATGGTTTACATCCAGAACTTGTAAAAGCTGTTGGGCGAATGAAATATCGTTCTTCTTATGGCCAAAACCTTCTTCAACACTCACGTGAAGTAGCTAAACTATGTGGTGTGATGGCATCTGAACTAGGCCTAAATCCTAAATTAGCTAAACGCGCCGGCCTACTTCATGATATTGGTAAAGTGCCAGAAACAGAAACCGAATTACCTCACGCAATTTTAGGAATGCAATGGGCTGAAAAGTATGGAGAAAAAGACGAAGTTTGCAATGCCATTGGTGCTCACCATGATGAAATTGAAATGAACTCACTTCTCTCACCTATTGTTCAGGTTTGTGATGCTATTAGCGGTGCAAGACCTGGCGCTCGCCGTCAAGTCTTAGATTCTTATGTGAAGCGTCTAAAAGACCTTGAAGATATTGCTTTTGGATTTAGTGGGGTTAAAAAAGCTTACGCTATTCAGGCTGGACGTGAATTACGAGTAATTGTAGAAAGCGAAAAGGTAAATGATGACCGCGCTGGAAGTCTATCCTTTGAGATCTCCCAAAAAATCCAAACCGACATGACGTATCCTGGTCAAGTTAAAGTCACTGTAATTAGAGAGACACGAGCCGTAAACGTAGCAAAATAAATTTGTTGACAAAATGTTAACAAAATAAGTTATAGAGCATTAAGCTCTACATTTGTAACTATAATTTAAACTTAAAAACAATGAAAAAATTATTACTTTTAGTAGCAGTTTTAATTGCTGGAATTTCAGCTAACGCCCAAGAAGGGATTGAAAAAGGTACGATTTTAGTTGAGGCTAATACAGGTAATGCTATGGTTGGTACAACCAGCTTTAGTTTTGCAAGTTCAGACGGCTCTACTGAGTATAGTTTTGGTTTAGACGGTGGCTATTTTGTTATGGATAATTTAGCTATTAAAGTCGGTTTAGGCTACCAAGGTCTTGATCCAGATTTAGAAGAAAGTACAAGTGCCTTTTCTTATAGAATTGGCGCAAAATATTACATTGCAAACCAATTTCCCGTAACACTTGATCTTACTGGTGCAAGCGGTGATGCTGTTGAGAACTTTAATGGTGATACACCTCTTTGGTTAGGAATTGGTGGAGGTTATGCTTGGTTTGTAACCGAGAATATCTCAATAGAGCCTGGCTTAAGATACAACTATTCTCTTAATGAAGATTTTACCGATGAAGGCATCTTCCAATTCAACATTGGCTTTGCCCTGTTCTTCTAAACTCATTAATTATTAGCAATACAACAAACCACCTTTATATAAGTTGGTTTTTTTATGGATATATAAAAAAAAGTCTCATTTTTTCAAAATGAGACTTTTTTTCTTCAAAGTAAGATGTTTTTAAAACATCTCTCTACCTGAAAAATGAAATGCTGCTTCAATTTCAGCATTTTCATCACTGTCACTTCCGTGTACAGCATTTTCACTTATAGAAGCTGCATATTTTTTTCGGATTGTTCCTTCAGCAGCATCTTCTGGGTTTGTTGCGCCGATTAAAGTTCTAAAGTCTTCCACAGCGTTTTCTTTTTCTAAAACAGCAGCCACGATTGGTCCACGTGTCATATATTCAACAAGTTCGCCAAAAAATGGGCGTTCTTTATGAATTGCATAAAATGTTTCAGCGTCTGCTGTCGTCATTTGTGTTAACTTCATGGCAGTAATTTTAAAGCCTGAAGCTGTAATTTGATTTAAAATTGCACCGATGTGTCCTTTTTCAACAGCATCTGGTTTTAACATTGTAAATGTTTTATGTCCTGACATAATTTTATTTTTTTGGCAAAAGTAATGATTTTAGTAGAATAGCAAAGCAACTTCAGTTAACCTAAAACTGAATTAATTGTTCTTGTAGTGTTTCGCCTGTTTTTGTTGATTTCATTTGCATCAAAACCGAATTGTTTTTAAAATCAAAATTTAAAGTTCCAAAACTTGTTTGGCTAACTACTTTACCTACTCGATTTTGATTGGGTTCTGAGGTAAAACCAGTGTAAGCATGAGTTAACCCACTTGAAGTAAAATCGTACAAATCATAATTTAAGCCATCTACTTCAATTTTAGAAAATTCTGAAATATGTCGGTCTCCACTCAATAATATTGTATTTTTAACTTGATGCTTAACAAGTAAAGTTTTCAAGCTTTCAACTTCATGTGGAAAATTCCCCCAAGTTTCAAATCCATGTTCGTGAGAGAGAAACTGAATACTCGACACAATAATATTAAAATCTGCATCGCTGCTTTCAAGCTCTTTTTCTAACCATTGCCATTGGGCATTGCCTAAAATACTTCCATTAGCCTTTTGCCAAGATTCATAGCGTTTGTTTGGGTTAGATGAAGCTTTAAGACTATCTCTAAAAAAACGCGTATCTAGCAAATATAATTTTAGATCATAGCTACCTATATTGATGTTTTGAGCATGATAAATACCATCTTGTTGTCGCCGATTTTCATCAGTAACATTTATAAAATCTAAAAAAGCTTGCTGACTTTCATATTTGTATTTCCAATCTTTGCCACCATCGTTTAAGCCATAGTCATGATCGTCCCATGTTGCATAAACAGCGTAATTTATAGACTCTAAAAAATCTTTATAAAACGGATTTTGTTTCTGAAATTGATACATCGCCTTTAAGCTGTCCATATTTTTGGTGTCAGCATAAATATTATCGCCACCCCAAACAAATGCATCAGGCTGCTGTTGCTGAATAATCTGCCAATAAGACTGATCTAAAACTTGATTATTGCAACTCCCAAAGGCTAGTTTATAAGTATCTTCTTGAGTTTGACAACTCACAATTAAGCCTACAACTAACAAGTTAAAAAATTTAGTTTTCATATTCGATTTTTGACAAAAATAAAGTATCTATAGTAAAGCAATATTAAGTTTTTATTACATTTGAAGATTATGAAGAAATTTAAATTTGATGGCTTAAAAGAAGCTATTTCAACATCAAAAAATATTAGCATTGTAAGCCATCGCAACCCTGATGGAGATGCTGTAGGATCATCTTTAGCACTTTATATTGGTTTGAAGGAAATATATCCTGACAAAAAAATTCAGGTTATACTTCCTAATAAATATCCAACTTTTTTAGAATGGCTACCAAGACAAGATGAAATTTTATTTTTTGAGCAGAATTCATCTATTTCAACTGAAATTTTAGAGCAAAGTGACCTCATTTTTACACTTGATTTTAATGATTTTAGTAGAACCGGTCATCAAATGGCCGAAATTCTGTCAGCCTTAAGCACCGAATTTGTAATGATAGACCATCATCAACAACCGTCAAGTTATGCAAAATATATGTATAGTGATACGAGTATTGGTTCAACTTGTGAAATGATTTACGAAAGCTTTGTGTATTTAGGTTTTAAAGACTCTCTTAACCAACAAATTGGTGAGTGCTTATATACAGGAATTATGACAGATACAGGATCTTTTAAATTTCCTTCAACTAGTAGCAGAACACATCAAATTATTGGTGAATTAATTGATTTAGGAGTTGAAAACTCAAAAATTCATCAAAATACTTTTGATCAAAATTCATTAAACCGACTTCATCTATTAGGAGTTGCCATGCAAAATTTACGCGTTATAAAGCAACATCAAGTCGCTTATATCAGTTTAAGTCAGCAAGAACTAGATCAACATCAATTTCAAAAAGGTGATACTGAAGGCTTTGTTAATTATGGTTTATCGATTAAAGGAATTAATTTTGCTGCTATTTTTATAGAGAATAGACAAGAACAAATCATTAAAATTTCATTACGGTCTGTTGGCGATGTCGATGTTAACAAATTTGCAAGAGAACATTTTGATGGTGGCGGACATAAAAATGCTGCTGGAGGAAAAAGTGACTTGAGTTTGGAAGAAACAATTCGTAAGTTTGAAAAAATTATCAAAAATGACTATTAAACAACTTTTAGCTTCTACCTTTATAATATTGTTGGCATTTTCATGCAAAACCCCAGAAGCTAGAAAACCTATCAGCAAAAGTTCAGATTCGTTTATAAAGCAATCTATTAACATCAATAAAGCTGTGGTTAAACGTGAAGAAAGCTTAATAAAAGCCATTATAAAAAAAGACAGTACAAGAACTTATTTTGCATCAAAAAATGGTTTTTGGTATACCTATAATAAAAAAAATAATACGGATACGCTTAAACCAGGTTACGGTGATGAAGTCGAGTTTAATTTCAACATCTTAAGCCTTGACAACGATACCATTTACAGCCGTTCTGAATTAGGTGAACGTGCTTTAGTTATTGATAAAGAAAATATATTTTCTGGATTACGCCAAGGTTTAAAACTGATGAAAGTAAATGAAACGGTTACTTTTTTATTTCCATCTCATAAAGTATATGGCTATTATGGCGATAATCAGCGTATCGGAAAAAATATTCCCGTAAAATCTGTTGTAACTTTAAATAAAATAAATACTGATGAAACACTTACAAACTAAATTTTTAGCTATTGCTATTTTTACATTATCACTGATAAGCTGTGGTGATTATGCCGATTTAAAAGACGGTATTTATGCTGTATTCATGACCAATAAAGGTGAGGTTGTAGTTAACTTACATTATAAGAAAAAACCTATTACCGTTGGTAATTTTGTTGCATTAGCTGAAGGAACACATCCTCAAGTTGATGAGAAATACAAAGGTAAACCATTTTATGAAGGCTTAACTTTTCACCGCGTTATCGATAATTTTATGATTCAGGGTGGCGATCCTCTCGGTAATGGACAAGGCGGTCCTGGCTATAAATTTACAGATGAGTTTGATGACAGCTTAACGCATGATAAAGGTGTTATTTCTATGGCAAATTCAGGACCAAATACTAATGGTAGCCAATTTTTTATCACTGTTGCGCCTACAAAACATCTGGATGGTAAACATTCAATTTTTGGAAAAGTAGTTATTGGGCAAGCTGTAGCAGATTCAATTGCTAAAGTTGAAACAGCTAATGCCAACCGCCCTAAAGAAGAAGTCATAATTGAAAAGTTAAAAATTGTTCGTAAAGGTAAAGAGGCTAAACAATTTGATGCTGTTGAAGCTTACAAAAATGGCATTGCTAAACTTGAAGCAAAAAATGAAGCTAAGCGTAAAGCATTTGAAGCTCGGTTAGATGAAATGATGGCTAATATGTCTAAAACTGATTCTGGCTTAATGTACAGAATTACAGAAGCTAACCCAGAAGGTGAATCTCCTGAGAATGGTAATACTGTTCGTGTACATTATGCTGGTTACCTAACTGATGGCACTAAATTCGACTCTTCATTTGACCGAAATACTCCTATCAGCTTCAAATTAGGGACTGGTCAAGTTATTCCTGGTTGGGATGAAGGTATAAGTTTACTGAAAACTGGAGAAAAGGCAGAGTTACTCATACCGCCAAATTTAGCTTATGGCTCAAGACAACGCGGTCCAATTCCTGCTAATTCTACATTATACTTCGAGGTAAAACTCGTAGAAGTTATAAAAAATTAATTTTAAAAAGGCTGCAAATAGCAGCCTTTTTTTATGCTTTCTTATAGAATATGGTTAAGCCAACTTATAGAATCTTACTTAGTGTTGTTAGTTTAATATCTATATTGAGCTGCACAGCATTTAAAGTCGATTCTAAAAACAATGAAATCATCACTTATTTAGATGATTACATCATTCATAAAAACCTTAAAGATTATAAAGAATTTGGTGGAATTTCAGGAATAGACCAAATTAATGATTCAACTTATATTTTGGTAGCAGATTCACCAGCGAATCCTCGATTATACAGCATTCGATTAAATATTGAAAACAAAAAATTTGGTAAAGTCGAATTGTTACAAAAACATCAACTTCAAAATTTAGATAAGAATGAAGTTTATGATCTCGAATCGATTAGATATGATAAAGCTAATAACAACTATTGGGTTAGTAGTGAAGGTCATATTAATCAAAAAAAATCAGCTTTTATCACGAAACTCTCAGCAGATTTTAAAGCCGTAGAACACATCGAATTTAAACCGCCTTACACTATTGAAAATAGTCAACACAACGGTATGTTTGAAGGTTTAGATATTGCTACGGATGGTTTTTGGTTTACTAATGAACTACCTTTAAAAACCGATGGTAATAAACCAACGCTTGTTGATAGTTATTCACCAGTAAGATTGGCTTTTTATAATTTTAATACAAACAATGTAAGTGATGCATATGCAGTTAACTTAAGCCGTGTAAAAAAAATACCACTTCTACCCTATTTTGTCAACGGCATTACAGAAATTCTTCAACTTTCTAAAACCAAATTTTTATGGTTAGAACGCTCATATTCAGCTGGCCATAAAAGTAAAGGAAATAGCGTTTTTTTATGGCTGGTTACAACTGAAAATGCAACTAATATTGCTAAAGTAAAGTCATTAAAAAATGATAAAAACAAAATAAAATTTGCTAAGAAAGAGTTGCTCTTTAATTTTAATTCAATTAAGCCTCAACTCAAACAAAATATCGTGGACAATATTGAAGGCATGAGTTTTGGACCTCAACTAAATAATGGCAACAGAAGTTTAATTCTTGTTTCAGATAATAATTTTAATAGCTTTGCGCCACAAATAAATCAATTGATACTTTTAGAACTTAAGCTATGAAACCCATTTCATTTTTATTACTCTTATTTATCATTACAGCCTGTCAAAATTCGAAACCTACCAATAAAGAAAAATCTTTTTGGTATGATTTACCAAGCGAAAATGCCAAAAAAACAACTTATTATTTTATACGCCATGCAGAGAAAAACAGAACGAATCCTGAAGAAAAAGATCCTTTTTTAACCGAAAAAGGCTTAAAACGAGCTAATCATTGGGCCAAATACTTTGAAGAAAAAAATATCGATCAAATTTTTAGTAGTAATTACACACGTTGTATTCAAACGGCCATTCCTTCTGCTTCATTAAATCAACTAAAAATTAACGATTATGATGTTAAAAAAGATACTCTCTTTACAGACAATTTTTGGAAAAAAACTTATGGAAAGACAAATCTAATTATTGGGCATTCTAACACAACACCTCAGTTTGTAAACCAAATATTGAATAATAAAAAATATGAAATGATTAATGACAGTATTAATTATAAACTATTTAAGGTTGAAATCAGTAAAGAGTTAAAAATAAAAGATACTGTCCTTGATGTAAAGTTAGCATTTGAGTTGGACTGAATTTATGCTGGGATTTTCAGTTTTAATTTCGGATACTAGTTCTAACTTTTTATTATGAAATAGTTGAAGTAAATCTTCTAATTCAACTTGTTCTGATTTTGGTTTGTAATTATCATAATCAATAAATTGTGTGCCATTTATAAACTGCCTGTTCTTAGCAACACGAAAACGATAGCCACCACCATTTACATGAAATTCGTAAGCTAAATAATCTAATGAATAATCACTTTTGTTAAACCAATACAGGTAAGTGTCATTAAAATCTTGGCCACCATTTTCTTGATCAAAATTTACCTCGACAACATAATAATTCTGATTATTAAAACTTTGATTAGGCAAGCGTCTCAAATTAACAGCTTGGTCCTTTAAACGGTATGGTAACTGTACAAAATAATGTACCGAATTAATAGATTCACTGTAAATATTTTCCAGACTATCGTTAACTTCAACTGGTATAGAATCAATAAAACGTTTAAACTTTCCACTATAAAAAACATCAATTGTATCGCCGTTTTTCCGGCTTAGCTTCATGCCATTACAAGTCGCTTCAGAACGGTAATGCAAATTCCTAAAATCAAATTCTATCACGCTATTATCTACTGCAGAAGTACCACTAAATTCAATAGCTTGATTTACAATTTCCTTAGCTGAAACAGATTTTGAGTTTTGTGAATTTTGACATGAAATTAATAAAATGATCACAAAAAAGGAAATCAATAATTGACGCATAAATCATGTTTTTATGCAATTTCGTCAATAAATTAGAGCTTGAAAGCGCTTTAAGTAAAAAATTAAGAATTAATCAAAAGTAGTATTGTATTTTTGAATTTGAATTTAAAGAAATGGGAAAAGCAAATACCGTTAATATTAAGAATAAGAAAGCTAAATTTCAATATGAAATTTTAGATAAATATACCGCAGGGATTGTTTTGGCAGGAACTGAAATTAAGGCTATTCGTGAAGGAAAAGCTAATATTGCAGAAAGCTTTTGTGAGTTTAATGAAAAAGGTGAGCTATTTGTGATTAACATGGATATACAAGAATACTCGCATGCTACACATTTTAACCACCAACCTAAGTCAGAGCGTAAACTTTTACTTAACAAACAAGAACTGCGAAAACTGAACAAACAAGTTAAAAACACTGGTCTAACTATAATTCCACTTCGAATGTTTTTAAATGATCGTGGTTATGCCAAATTACAAATTGCCCTTGCCAAGGGTAAAAAACTTTACGATAAAAGAGAAACTATTAAAGATCGCGACACAAAGCGTAAGCTCGATCGAATTAAGAAAAGCTTTTAAACAAAAAACCTTGAGTATAACTCAAGGTTTTTTATTTTCTAGGTAACTTTTTTACAGAGGAATATTACCATGTTTTCGATCTGGCCTATTGACTTGCTTATCGTTTAACATAGCAAAAGCTTTAATCAATTTTCGACGTGTATTTTTAGGTTGAATCACTTCATCTATAAAACCACGTTGAGCTGCCTTAAAAGGATTAGCAAAAGCATCGGCATATTCTTTCTCCTTTTCAGATAACTTTAATTCCGGATCATCAGCAGCTTGAATTTCTTTTCTAAAAATGATTTCTGATGCACCTTTAGCGCCCATTACAGCAATCTCAGCAGTAGGCCATGCAAAGTTGAGGTCAGCGCCGATGTGTTTAGAATTCATTACATCATAAGCACCACCATAAGCCTTTCTTGTAATCACACTAATTCTTGGCACGGTTGCTTCACTTAAGGCGTAAAGTAATTTAGCACCATGTAGTATAATGCCATTCCATTCTTGGTCTGTACCTGGTAAAAAGCCAGGAACATCGACCAATACTAAAAGTGGAATATTAAATGCATCACAAAAGCGAACAAATCTAGCGGCTTTCTTTGATGCATCAACATCAAGTACGCCAGCTAAACTCATAGGTTGGTTGGCTACAACACCAATACTTCTACCACCAATTCTTGAAAAGCCAACAATAATATTGTCAGCATAATTTTTATGAATTTCATAAAATGAATCTTCATCAACAATACCTGTAATTACTTCGTGCATATCGTAAGGTTTGTTGGCATTTTCAGGAACCAAACCTTCTAATTGTTCACGGACTTCATCTTTAAGTTTTACAGGAGTCAATTCAGGTTTTTGCTTGTTATTTTGCGGAATATAACTGAGTAATGTTTTGATGTTTTCAAGACATTCTATATCGTTTACAGCAGTTAAATGGGTAACACCTGATTTAGTTGAATGCGAACTTGCGCCACCTAGCTCTTCTGATGTTACTTCTTCATTAGTTACAGTTTTAACGACATTTGGTCCAGTAACAAACATATAGCTTGTATTTTCAACCATAATGGTGAAGTCTGTCATTGCTGGTGAATAGACAGCACCACCTGCACAAGGTCCCATGATAGCTGAAATTTGTGGGATAACACCTGAAGCTTGTACATTTCTGTAAAAAATATCAGCATAGCCACCTAATGAACGTACACCTTCTTGAATACGAGCACCACCAGAATCGTTCAGCCCAATAATTGGAGCACCAACTTTCATGGCGTGATCCATAACTTTACAAATCTTTTCGGCATGGGTTTCTGATAACGCACCGCCAAAAACTGTAAAATCTTGAGCATAAATGTAAACCAATCTACCATTTACTGTGCCATAGCCTGTAATTACACCATCACCGTAAAACACTTGGTCTTGCATGTTAAAATCGGTTGTTCTATGGGTGACTAACATACCTATTTCTTCAAAAGAGCCTTCATCTAAGAAATAGTTGACACGTTCTCGAGCTGTTAATTTTTTCTTTTCATGCTGTTTATCAATGCGTTTTTGGCCACCACCTAATTTGGCAGCTTCAACTTTTTTCTGTAAATCATCTCGTGTTGAACTCATGCTTACTCTGTTTCTGGAATTCTTAATTGTTTTTGATCTTCTAAATATTGTTTTAAAGCAATTTTGGCCGCCAATTTAGCTTCAGCTTTTTGTTCGGCTTCTAACACTTCTGGTGTATAATGATGTTTCACAAAATGTGTGTCAAAATTTCCGCTTCTAAATGCTTCATGCTTACAAACGAATTTACCAAAAGGCAAAGTGGTTGAAACGCCTTTTATTTGGTAGTTATCGATGGCTTCAATCATGCGTTGTACTGCTGCCTCACGATTTTCAGCATAGGTCACTAGTTTAGATATCATAGGGTCATAATATATCGGGACGTCCATACCTTCTTCGAAACCATCATCTACACGAATTCCTTCGCCTTTGGGTGCTTGATATTGTTCAAGTTTTCCAACACTTGGCAAAAAGTCATCAGTTGGGTCTTCAGCATAAACGCGCAATTCTATGGCATGACCATTAATTTGCAGATCATTTTGACTAAAATTAATTTTTTCACCTCTAGCTATTTTAATTTGCTGCTCTACTAAGTCAATTCCTGAAATTAATTCAGTCACTGGATGTTCTACTTGAAGACGCGTGTTCATTTCAAGAAAGTAGAATTTTTTTTGTTCATCCATTAAAAATTCAACTGTACCAGCGCCTACATAATTGCACGAACGTGCTACATTAACTGCAGCTTCTCCCATTTGCTTTCTAATTTCGGGAGTTAATAAAACCGATGGTGCTTCTTCTACTACTTTTTGGTGTCTGCGTTGAATAGAACATTCGCGTTCGAATAAGTGTAATACGTTTCCGTGTGTATCGGCAAGCACTTGAATCTCGATATGGCGTGGTGAACCTACATATTTTTCTATAAAAACAGCGCCATTTCCAAAAGCAGATTTAGCTTCGCTAATGGCACGTTTCATTTGGCTTTCAATTTCTTTATCAGATTCTACGACACGCATACCTTTTCCGCCGCCTCCGGCTGAAGCTTTTATTAAAATTGGGTAGCCTATTTCTTCAGCAATTGTTTTGGCTTTTTCAATATCTGTAATGGCTTCATCAATTCCTGGAACCATTGGTATATCATAAGCTTTTACAGTTTCTTTAGCTGATAATTTATCGCCCATAACACGAATGGCATGAGATTTTGGACCGATAAAGGTAATACCACTTGCTTCAACTTTTTCAGCAAAATCAGCATTCTCACTTAAAAACCCATAGCCTGGATGAATACCGTCAACATTTAGTTTTTTGGCTTCTTGAATAATCTTATCACCTAATAAATACGACTCATTTGAAGCTGCTTTACCTAAACAAATCGCTTCATTGGCAAATTTAACATGAGGAGAATTTCTATCGACTTCAGAATAAACGGCAACTGTTTGAATTCCCATCTTTTGAATAGTCTTCATAACTCTCAAGGCGATTTCGCCTCTATTTGCAACTAATATTTTTTTCATTTAAATCTAATTTTATTCCATTTCAATTAACAATTGACTTTTGGTTACTGTGTTGCCTTTATTGATTTTTATAGACTTTATAACAGCATCACGAGGCGCAGTAATGGCATTTTCCATTTTCATAGCTTCAAGAACGAGTAATTGGTCTCCTTCCTTAATTTCTTGACCTTCTTCTACATTAACATCGAGAATTAAACCAGGCATTGGTGCTTTTATATCCTTTATTAAAGCAGAAGCAGCAAGGCTTAAACCCATTTCTTTTATGAGTACATCTAAATCGTTAGAGATTTGAACTTTATAGGTATTAGCATTGATTTTAATGCTGTAGGTCTTGTTTAAGAAATCAGTTTCAACTATTTCAGCAGAAGCTGATTTTTGATGTTCAATAATGTGAAGTTTGTTGTGGTTTGTAGATTGAATGTCTAAAGTTTTGATTTGATCTTCGGTAAATTCAAATTCGAAAGCATCATTAACTTTAGCCTTTAAATGTTGTTTCATAGCCTAAATTAAATGTTTCCGTAAATATAGGCATATGTATTTAAAACGATGAATCTATAAAGCTAAAATGCTATAGCTAAAATACTGTATTGATATTTAATCATTTCAGCTTGTTAAGTGGTTGAAAGATAAAAATTATCAATTTAAGTTTCTTTAAAATTTGATAAAAACTAACCTAGTTAAGCATAAAATTGTAATATTGATTAAATTTAAAATTATGAATATTAGTATTTCAAACCTTAATAAATCTTATGGACATCAACAGGTTTTAAAAAATATTAATTTAAAAATTCATACTGGCGAGATTGTTGGATTACTTGGCCCAAACGGTGCAGGAAAGTCAACTTTGATGAAGTTGTTAACCGGTTATTTAGAGTTTACTGATGGTACAATACATATCGGAAACTTCAACCTAGAATCTCATAAATTAGATATACAAAAACATTTAGGTTACTTACCAGAACAAAATCCGCTATATGAAGATATGTATGTTCGTGAATTTCTTCAATTTAATGCGTCTATTTTCAAGATTAGCAAAAAACGCATCAAAGAAGTTATTAAACTTACACAACTTTCCCCAGAGGCTAATAAAAAAATACATCAGCTCTCTAAAGGTTATAAACAACGTGTTGGCATTGCAGCTGCATTACTTCATGATCCAGAAATTTTAATTTTAGATGAGCCCACAACAGGCTTAGATCCCAATCAACTTATTGAAATTAGAAGTCTGATTAAAAATATATCTAAGCACAAAACAATATTACTTTCAACGCATATAATGCAAGAAGTTGAAGCGATTTGTGACCGAGTGGTGATTTTAAACAAAGGAGAAATTTTAAGAGATAGTTTATTACAAGAATTAAACCAAGACCACCAACAGCAAGTCATAGAAGTAGAATTTAATTATAGAATTGAAGAGGTCGCATTGCAAAACCTACCTGCGTTGTCTAAAATAAGTAATCCAAAAGGCTTTATTTACAAGCTTTACTTTAATTCTGACATCGATAAACGCAGTGATGTTTTTGATTTTGCATATGATAACGGACTGAAAATTCTTAATCTAAAAAAAGTAAATCAAAGCCTTGAAGATATATTTACGGAATTAACACAACAATAAATCAATATGAAAACTAAACTTTTTTTTGTTTCGCTTCTTTGTGCTTTTACGATTACCAAAGCGCAACAAGACCCTAAAATTTATGAAATTATTGAAAAAGTTGATGCTTCTCAACTTGAAAAATATGTTCAAACCTTAGTTGATTTCGGAACCCGTAATACGTTTAGCGATACTTTAAGCTCTAGTCGAGGTATTGGCGCTGCAAGACGCTGGATCAAGTCTGAATTCGATCAAATATCAAAACAATGCGATAATTGCCTGGATGTCTTTTTCCATCGAACGATGCTAACAACCGACATGGGAAGTAGGATACCAAAAGATGCTGAAGTTGTAAATGTTGTCGCCATTCAAAAAGGAAAGAAGTATCCCAACTCATACATTATAATGAGTGGCGATATAGACTCTAGAGCTTCTGACACTGAAGATTTCAAAACTGATGCACCTGGCGCAAATGATAATGCCACAGGAATCGCTGGTACAATAGAAGCTGCGCGTGTTTTATCGCAGTATAATTTTAACCATAGCATTGTATATGTTGGGCTAAGCGGCGAAGAACAAGGCCTTTGGGGTGGTAAATTTTTAGCTGAATATGCTAAGAAAAAAAAATGGAACATTCTTGGAGTATTAAATAATGATATGATAGGTAACATTCAAGGTATTGATGGTGTTATTGACAACCGAAGTTTTAGAATTTTTAGTGAAGCACATAACCCAACTGAAACTAAACGAGAACGAACATTAAAACGTTTTTATGGCGGTGAAATTGATGGAAATTCAAGACAGCTAGCTAGATACGTTCATAAAACTGTAAAAACCTACATGCCAGAAATGAATCCTATTATGATTTATCGCTTAGACCGTTTTGGACGCGGCGGACATCATAGACCATTTAATGATTTAGGATATGCTGGTGTTAGAATTATGGAAGCTCACGAAAATTATAATTGGCAACACCAAGATATAAGAACAGAAGACGGTATTGCTTACGGTGATGTGATAGAGCATGTTAAATTTCCTTACGTTAAAAAGTTAACGGCAGTTAATGCAATTACCATGGCTAATTTGGCTTGGGCTCCAAAAGCGCCAACAAATGTCGAAATTGGTGGTGCCGTTCAACCATCTGTAAAATTACGTTGGAAAGGCACTAATGATAAAAATTTAAGAGGTTATAAAATTTATTGGCGAGATACTACTTCTCCTACTTGGGACTATAGTCGTTTTGTTGGTAAGGTTAATGAATTTACACTTGAAGGAAATGTGATTGACAATTATTTATTTGGTGTTGCCGCAGTTGATAAAAATGGACACGAAAGTGTGGTTGTTTTTCCTTCTGGAGTAATGCGATAAAATTAAATCCTATTTAATATAAAGCATAAAAAAGCCCTGAAAATCAGGGCTTTAATTTTGGGTGACTGATGGGGTTCGAACCCACGACCCTCGGATCCACAAACCGATACTCTAACCAACTGAGCTACAGTCACCATTAGCGGTGGCAAATTTAAACAATTTCGTGAATTTGCAAAACAAAAGATGAAATTATATTAAATCAAAAATTGAATCGACAGCAGCGTAACGTTCAACTGTAAAACCTTCAGCGTGATCTACGCCAATAATCCTCCCTAAATCACGAGCCCGATAAGTGACACTATCTAAAAAATTTTGACTCGAAATTGGTGTTTTCGGTTCACTATTTGTTGGATCAAAAAACTGAGTTTTATAGGCTTTTACGGCTTCTACTTTTTTGCTGATGAAACCAGAAATATCAACTACAACATCTGGTGTGATATCATACCATTGTATGTAGTGATAAACATGTTTAGGGCGCCATACTTCTTGTATTTTATCTTCATGAGTCGTTTCGATTTTTCTCAATCCGCTTAAAAAACATGCATCACTTACTAGTTGACTTCCTTTAGAGTGATCAATATGGCGATCATGAATTGCATTACAAAAAACAATTTCAGGTTGATACTTCCTAATAAGCTTAATAATTTCAAGTTGGTGCGCTTCATCATTTTTAAAAAAACCATCTCTAAATTTTAGATTTTTTCGTATTGCTAAACCCATAATTTCAGCAGCTTTTTTAGCTTCCTCAGCTCTAGTTTCAGCATTTCCACGCGTACCTAATTCACCCTGAGTTAAATCGATTACGCCTACACGTTTCCCTTTAGTTGCTTCTTTTATCAAAGTCCCTGCACAACTTAATTCAACATCATCAGGATGAGCTCCAATAGCTAAAAGATCTAGTTTCATAACTTATTAGTCTTAATTATAATTTATTTAGTTATCATTTTTATTTTGTAACCAATAGCGGCAAAAAGCAAAGTCATAAACGGACTCAAATAACTAAACATCGCGTATACAAAATAATCTACAACAGGAACTCCTAAAACGCCACTATGATAAGCTCCACAGGTGTTCCAGGGAATTAAAACTGAGGTTACAGTTCCTGAATCCTCTAAAGTTCGGCTTAAGTTTTCGGGAGCCAAACCTTTATCTTTGTAGGCTTTAGCAAACATTTTACCGGGAACAACTATGGCTAGATATTGATCTGAAGCCGTTGCATTTAAAGCTAAACAGCTTGCAACTGTACTAGCGAACAGTCCAAAAGTTGAATGAAATAAATTTAACAAGGCTTTGCTAATTGCTTCTAAAGCACCAATTGCATCCATTATTCCTCCAAATACCATAGCACAAATAATTAACCAAATCGTGCCTAGCATACCTTTCATACCACCAGCCGAAAATAAATCTTGTAAATTCTTATTATCAGTAGGAATGGTAATATCAGTAGTTATGGCATTCATTAAGCCAACATAAGCGTTTTTAAAGTTTAGTTGAGATCCACCGCTAATAAATTGAACTAAATCTGGTTGAAAAATCAATGCAAAAACAGCAGCTAATAATGTTCCTAAAAGTAAAGCAATTAATGGTGGTGTTTTTTTTATGATTAAACCAATTACAACTAAAGGTACTACAAATAACCAAGGAGAAATATGAAAAGATGCTTTGATATCAGCTAAAATCACATCAGCTGAAACTTGCCCACTTGTATCTAAGGTAAGACCTATGATAATGAAAACTATCAGTGTTACAACTATTGTAGGAACAGTTGTGATAGTCATATAGCGAATGTGAGTAAACAAATCTGTTCCAGCCATTGCTGGTGCCAAATTGGTAGTATCACTCATAGGTGAAAGCTTATCACCAAAGTAGGCACCAGAAAGTACAGCACCAGCGGTCATACCTAGTGAAACATCAAGCGCATTAGCAATTCCTATTAAAGCTATACCAACCGTTGCAGAAGTTGTCCAGCTACTGCCTGTAGCAATAGATATCACAGCACAAATGACTACACATGCTGCTAAAAATATGGTTGGATTTAAAACCTGTAAACCATAATAAATCATAGTTGGAATCACACCACTTAATAACCAAGTCCCTGCTAGCGCACCAACCATGAGTAAGATTAAGATTGGTCCCGTTGTGGCTTTAATATTTTTTGAAACCTCTTCAACCATTGCATCATAATTAACGCCATTGAAAGCGCCAACAATAGCAGCAACAGCAGCGCCCAATAACAAAATGAATTGATTAGAGCCTCCTAATGCATCATCTTCGTAAACAAATACATTATAAGCTAACATACCTACTAACGCAAATACAGGAATCATTGCTTTTAAAATAGACAATTCAGGCTTTTGAGGTGTTGAATTAAAGTTTGGTTGACTCATACATAAAAATTGTTCGTAATGTTACAATTTTGATTTAACTTTTACAATAAATTTACATATCAATACAAAATTAAACAGGCCTGAAGAATTCAAATTAGCAGCTTTTTAAAGCGGTTTTATTGGTGGTTAAATTTTATATCAGTAATTTTGTTAACAATCAATTTTCAAACAAAAATTATATATGGATTCTTACGATGTTGCCGTGATTGGCTCTGGACCTGGCGGATATGTTGCAGCGATTAGATGTGCTCAATTAGGCATGAAAACAGCAATTATAGAAAAATATGCTACCAAAGGTGGAACATGTTTAAATGTAGGTTGTATTCCTTCAAAAGCTTTGTTAGATTCTTCTCACCATTTTGAAGATGCTACAAAGCACTTTGAAGATCATGGTATAGACATTTCTGGCGATGTAAAAGTGAATCTAAAAAACATGATGAAACGAAAAAGTCAAGTGGTTGAGCAAACCACAAAAGGAATTGACTTTTTAATGGATAAAAACAATATTACTTCTTATCAAGGTGTTGGTGCTTTTAAAGACAAAACTCACATCACTATCGAAGGAGAAAAATCTATCGAAATTGAAGCAAAGCATACCATCATTGCCACTGGTAGTAAACCAGCTTCTCTCCCATTCATAAACATCGATAAAGAACGTATTATCACCTCTACTGAAGCCTTATCACTAAAAGAAATCCCAAAACACATGGTTGTTATTGGTGGTGGTGTTATTGGTCTTGAGTTAGGCCAAGTCTATAAACGTCTCGGAGCTGAAGTTACAGTTGTTGAATACATGGACCGAATTATTCCTGGTATGGATAAAGCTCAAAGTAAAGAATTAATGAAAGTGATGAAAAAGCAAAAAGTAAAATTTGCACTTTCTCACAAAGTTAAATCAGTAGAGCGTAACGGAAACGAAGTCACTATAAAAGCAGACGATAAAAAAGGTAAAGAAGTAGAATTTAAAGCTGACTACTGCTTGGTTTCAGTCGGGCGTAAAGCTTATACCGATGGTCTTGGCTTAGAAAATATTGGAGTTGAAACTAATGACAAAGGCCAAGTAAAAGTTGATGCTCACCGAAAAACTTCTGTAGATAATATCTATGCTGTTGGAGATGTTGTTGACGGTATTATGTTAGCCCACAAAGCCGAAGAAGAAGGCGCTATGGTCGCTGAAATTCTAGCTGGTCAAAAGCCACATATTGACTATAATTTAATTCCAAATGTAGTTTATACTTGGCCAGAAGTTGCCTCAGTAGGTCAAACTGAAGAACAACTAAAAGAAGATAAAATAGAATATAAATCTGGACAATTCCCAATGAGAGCACTTGGTCGTTCTCGTGCAAGTGGTGATATTGACGGTTTTGTAAAAATCCTTTCAGATAAGTCTACTGATGAAGTACTTGGTGTACATATGGTTGGTGCACGTGTTGCCGATTTAATTGCTGAAGCAGTTACAGCGATGGAATTTAGAGCTAGTGCTGAAGACATAGCTCGTATGAGTCATGCTCATCCAACTTACGCAGAAGCTGTTAAAGAAGCAGCCTTAGCCGCAACTGATGATCGTGCTCTACATGTGTAACATCTGCTAAAAGTTTAATAAAAAGCCATTTCAAATTATGAAATGGCTTTTTTTGTGGGTCACAGTTTAGGTATTACGTCGAATATATGCTAAGTTTGCGAAAAAGCCTTTAATGCAAAAAGAAACGCTTAGCTTAGAAGAAATATCAAACTACGATTTTACGACTATTATTTGGTTTGCAGCGCCAGTTATGTTTATACTGGTTGCTTTAGAAGCTTACTTTAGTTATAAACAAAACAAGCACCTTTACCATACAAAAGACTTTTTTGCGTCATTATCCATTGGAATTGGCAATCTTCTTCTAAACGGTGTATTAAAGTTAGGTGTTTTTGCTTTTTTCTTATTCTTTTATAATTGGACTCCTTTAAAAATTCCACATACTTGGTGGTCTTATATACTATGCTTTTTCGCTCTTGATTTTTTCAGATATTGGTCTCACCGTTTAGCACATGAACAACGCTTCTGGTGGTCAACTCACGTCGTACATCATAACTCTGAATATTATAACTTATCAACATCATTTAGATTATCTTGGACTCAAAATTTAAAGATTATTTTCTTTTTACCTGTTATATTAATGGGTTTTCATCCATTTGTATTTTTGGTCGTCCATCAAATTGAAGTTTTATATCAATTTTGGATTCATACTGAATACATCGGTAAGTTACCAAGACCAATAGAGTATATTTTTACAACACCATCACATCATCGTGTACATCATTCTAAAAATGAAAAATACCTTGATAAGAATTATGGCTCTACTTTAATTATCTGGGATAGAATTTTTGGAACATTTCAGGAGATGGAAGAAAAGCCAGTTTATGGCATCACTAAACCTATAAAAACCTTTAACCCTATTAAACTAGTTTTTCATGAATGGCAAGCTTATTTTAAGGATATGCTCAAGGCCAAATCACTAAAAGAAGTTTGGCAAATTAATTTTGGAAGCCCAGTTGATTATCACAAAGAAGAATTAGAGAAATCTGCTAAGCAATAAGTTAAATTAAATAAACAAACGCTTAGGTCGATTAAGTCTTGGTGTTAACTGAGGGTAATAATTGTTACTCACAAAATCAATTATTAAATTAAATTTAGTTGATAATAATTTAAGTAATTATATTTACTAGTTTTAACCGAAATAATCAATTATTAACTCAATTACATCTTCAAATGAAAAAATATTCAATTGAATTAAAGTGGGCATTTATTTTTATTTTAATGAGCTTAGGTTGGATGTTACTAGAAAAACTAACTGGTTTACATGATGAAAATATAGACCAACACGCCACTTATACTAATTTAATTGCCATACCTGCTATTTTAATCTATTACTTTGCAATTAAAGAAAAACGTGATTGTTTTTACAATGGTCAAATTAGCTTTAAACAAGGGCTTATAAGTGGAATAATTATCAGTGTAATTGTGACTTTAATTACACCTCTTAGCCTTTATATTTCAACTAATTTTATATCGCCGGAGTATTTTAAAAATGCTATTGAATATTCTGTAGAAAACAAATTAATGTCTCGTAATGAAGCATCAGCTTATTTCAACTATAATAATTATTTGATTTTCAGTTTATCTAGTGCTCCTATTATGGGTATTTTAACTTCACTAATCGTTAGCCTTTTAATGAAAAGAAAAAAAGCTAAGCACGATTAATTTAAATTTAATGTACTGTAATTAGCTTTTATATTCAATGCTTTAGTTGTCGAGAAACGCTCTGTATTTTGGTATACCGTTGTGTCAAACACTTTATTAACTTTAAAATCGAGTTCAGTTTTCAAGTTAAACTGAGATGACTTTGAATTGACATAAAAATTATAGTCTACATCTGGTAAATTCAAGTTTGCTTCAGAGTTTTTTAGGCTGATATCAATCAGTTTAAAATGCTCGCTAATAGAATTAACCACTAAATTACCAAAAGAACCTTCAATTATAGCTTCATTTGATATTTCATCAATTGATACATCTGAAGTTTTTGAGTTTAATATTAATCGCTCGACTTCACCTAGCTGATTCTTTTTTGAGTATAACAAACTTAAGTTTAAAGATTCTATTTTATCGATATTCACTTGAGAATGTCTTGCTGTAATTAGGTTATTATTTCCGCTTAATTTAGATAATTGCAAGCTTGAGTAGTTCAAGCTTGCATTAATATTATTTATGTCTGCTACCTTAAGTTGACTTCGTTTAAGGTTTACATTTAGCTGCGTATTTTTCGGAATTTTTATTAAGATTTTAGTTTTAACCTTATGATTTTTTCCAAGACGAATAGCTTTTCTTCTTGCTTGTCTTAAAGTTGGCTTTAATTCTTGTTTAATTTTATACGTTAGTATCCTAATAGAATCCTCTTTTCCACTTTCTCTCCAACCTTTGACAAAGCCTTCTTGCCAATCTTTCATTTGTTTTTTATAATCTGAATTATTGAAAAAAGCTTTTATACTATCTTGAAATTTTTTTAAATAGGCCTTTCCTTCCGAATTGAACTGCTGCATATCAAAATTAAAATCAATCTCATTTAGTGATGGTGGTAGCGGTGGTAGTGGCGGCTTAGGTGGTGTTGGTGGGCCTTTAATATCTTCAGTTAAGATTTTAATTCTTTTGGCATTTTCAGCATTTTTTCTAAAAAAATCAGAGGCAAGGATACCTGATTTAATTTCAACCTTTTTTGAATTCCCTAAAGCTTCAAAATTAAAATGATCTAGTATCTTCTGATTCACTTCATCATTTTCTAAGTTAGCAGTGACTTGAGCCTCAACATCTACTCGGTCTTTATTCCAAGTCTCAATTGTGATTTCAGCATTATTAATGTTTAAAAACACTTCAGGACTATCATTTACCTTAAAGCTCTCTTTAAAATGTTTTGTTTTTTGGGCTAAAGCCGTTATGCTTATTAAAAAACATAAACTAAATTTGATAACTGGCATTGTTTTCATTCTTTTCTTGGTTTAAATTATTTAACTTGAGTTTTAAATCTTGAAGCAACTCTAATCTAAGTTGAAGGTTATCAATCATCGCATTAATTATATCTTCTGATACGCCAAATTCGTTTAAATCATGTTCTAAATTTTTATAAGCTCTATTTATAACTGCTAGTTCTTCAATATAGCTATTGACCAAATCTTCATACTCGGGCGAAGTGTCTATAGTTGCTAGCTCTAAATTAATTGATGTTGTATAATAATTTTCTATCGTTTTCAGCTCTGGTGACAGGTCGCCTAAACGCATTCGAGTTATTGACTCTGTTTTTTCAATTGAAGTTGATGTTTCAGAAAAGCTAAATTGGTTAAGTACTAAAATTGTACTTAAAACAGCTATAACAAATACCGCAACCATTTTATAAATTACAGAATCATTCATTGAAGTTTTGTTTTTAAATTCAGCTTTTAAACGCTGCTTAAACTTTTTCTCATGGCCATCGCTCATCTTATGTGACTCATTAAAGTTGAAGTCTTTACGCAAATCTTTCATTGTTCAACTGTTTTAATTGGTTTTGTAAATGTTTTTTTCCGCGATATAATAGTATGCGTGAATTGTTGGCTTTGATATTTAATATTTCACTTATTTCTTCATGATCATAACCTTCAATTAAGTATAACTTCAAAATAATAGCATATTTTTCAGGCACTGCTTCTAAAGCATTTGTAACTTGCTTGACTGTTATATGGTTTTCGACCTGCCAAGCATCTTCAAATCCTGTGTCAATGACTTTTAAGTTAGTTTCGTGAAGTTCGTCGGTAAACTTCAATTTTCTGCAATAATCAATCGATTGGTTAATGACAATTCTTTTTAACCAAGCGCCAAAACTTACTTCACCTGTAAATGATGATAAATGTTTAAACGCTTTTATAAAAGCTTCTTGCGTTACATCTTCGGCGATGTCTCTTTGTTTAATGTAGCGCATTGCAACGTTTAACATCGCATCACAATATAAATTGTAAAGCTTCAGTTGTGCTTTAGGCTTTTGCTTGATACAGTCTTTAATTAACTTGTTTTTAAACACGCCGACGATTAAATTAAAATTGCTTCAACTTAAATACGTTACAAATTCTTTAGTGTTACAAACTTTAAGTCGATTTTATAAATTATTAAAAACATATAAAATAAATTTACTTTAAAAAAATGAAATCCACCTATCATAATGCCCACAATCGCGGAAAAACTAATTTAGGCTGGCTTGATTCAAAACACAGTTTTAGCTTCGGGCAATTTTTTAATCCGCAATTAACTAATTTTGGACTTCTACGTGTTCTAAATGATGATGTCGTTGCCCCAAATATGGGATTTGGCAAACACCCGCATCAAGACATTGAAATCATTTCTATTCCACTCGATGGAAGTTTGCGCCACAGAGATAACATGGGAAACGAAACTATTATTAAAGAAGGAGAAATTCAAGTCATGACAGCTGGTACCGGCATTGAACATAGTGAGTTTAATAACAGTAAAACTGAAACCGTAAACTTTTTACAATTGTGGATTTTTCCTAACCAAAAAAACCTAAAACCAAGATATGACCAACAAAAGATTTCAAATAGAATTAAAAACGATTGGCAACAAATTTTATCACCTTATCCAGATGACTCAGGCGTTTGGATTCACCAGAAAGCTTGGATAAATTTAGGTGAATTTACAGAGGCTACTTCAATTAATTACAACTGCCATGTTGAAGCTAATGGTGTTTATTTTTTTATAATTGAAGGTGAAGCTGAAATTGCAACACAACAACTTGGTAAACGTGATGCAATTGGTATTTGGGCTTTTGAAAACCTGCAAGTTAAAACCCAATCTCATACTAAAATTTTAGCCATTGAAGTCCCTATGCAATAAATGAAGCCAGAAATTAACATTCATTGGTTTAAACGTGACTTGCGCTTGCAAGATAATGAGGCTTTATACAAGGCAGTTTCAGCAAAAAAACCTACTTTATGTTTATATTGCTTTGAAGACTTCATAATACAAGATCAGCATTATAGTGAGCGACATTTTAATTTTATAAAACAATCTTTAAAAGAACTCAACACTTTACTCGATAATTATCAAACACGTGTGTTGGTTGTTAACGGACAAATAATTGAACTACTAGAAAAAATTCGTCAACATTATAAAATTACAGCAGTTTATTCACACATAGAAACTGGCTTAAACTGTACATTTCAAAGAGATCAAAAGGTTCTTCAATATTTAAAAAATAACAATATCATATGGAAGGAATATCAAAATAACGGTGTCAAGCGTGGTCGAAAAAATCGGATAAATTGGCGTGAAGATTGGGAAGAATACATGAATATGCCACTTGTAAAATTTAAGGCACATCCACGCCAATTTTTATCTCATACTGCTATCGGAAAATTGGGCTTAAGAGAAGCAAACCTTAATATAAAAACTTCTAAATATTTTCAACCTGGCGGAAGAAGCTATGCTAAAAAATATGAAGATTCTTTTTTTAATGAACGTATTTTAAAATATAGCTCGCATATCAGTAAACCAGATTTAGCAAGGATTTCATGTAGTCGCTTATCGCCTTATATTGCCTGGGGAAATGTTAGTGTCAGAGAAATAGCACAAAGGTTGGCAAATATTAGATTAAATCAACCTAAATTAAAAGGAAAATCGATTAAGCGTCAACTTAATGCGGTAGCATCACGCCTAAGTTGGCAAAGCCATTTCATCCAAAAATTTGAGCAAGAATGCCGAATGGAATTTGAACCTATCAATAAGGCTTACGTTGATATATTTAAAGTTAATCAAAACTACATCAAGGCATGGAAATCTGGAGAAACCGGTTATCCCTTGGTCGATGCAAGTATGCGGTGCGTAAAAGAAACTGGCTACATAAATTTTAGAATGAGAGCTATTTTAGCCTCTTTTTTTTGTCATCATTTATTTCAAGGGTTTTGGCATGGTAGTGCATTTTTAGCACAGCAGTTTTTAGACTTTGAACCTGGAATTCATTACCCACAATTTAATATGCAAGCTGGAGTTACAGGAATTAATACCATACGTGTGTATAATCCAGTTTTAAATGCTCAAAAACATGATCCTGAAGCTAAATTTATAAAACATTGGCTACCTGAATTAAAAAAATTACCGCCTGTATTTGCGCATGAACCCTGGAAAATGACGCCACTTGATCAAAGTTTTGCTAATTTTACAATTGGCAAAGATTATCCTAACCCCATAATTGACATAAACAAAACGAGACAACATGCATTAGACAAACTGTATGGTTTACGTAAAAGACAATTTTCTCAAAAAGAAAGTCAACGCATTTTACAAACACATACTTTACCTAATCGTAAACCTGAAAATTAGTTTTAACAAGCCTTAAGACTTTTTAAATTAGTATTAAATAAATTTCAATATAAATTAATTAGATTGCCAAAAAAATATATACTATGGATGACGTTCTCGTGATTGGTGCTAATGGAAAAACAGGTCGACTAATTTGCAAAATTTTAGAGCAATCTGACCATTATAAGCCTTATGCAATGCTTAGACACGAAAGTCAAGTAAATTATTTTAAAAATAATAACATAAAAACAGTTATAGGTGATTTAGAAGAAGATTTTAGTCATGCCTTTAAGCACACAGATAAAGTAATTTTTGCAGCAGGATCTGGTGGAAATACCGGTGATGATAAAACAGAAGCTGTTGACAAAAACGGTGCTATTAAAGCGATTGATTATGCTGAAGCTGCACAGATCGACAAATTTGTGATGCTGAGTTCAATGGGGACTGAAAATCCATCTCAAATGAAATCTCTACAAACCTATCTAGAAGCCAAAAAAGCTGCAGATGAACATTTACAATCGTCTAAACTTGATTTTAGTATTGTTAGGCCTGGCAGTTTAACAGATAAAAATGCAAGCCATAAAATCAAGGCAAGCGAGCGCTTAGGAGAATTTGGTGAAATTTCTCGTGAAGATGTTTCCTTTTCTTTAGTTTACTGCTTAAACAAGAAACACGCTAGTAAAAAAACTTTCGAAATTATTAAAGGAGAAACACCCATAGAAGAAGCTATTAATGAATTTTAAAGTAACTTAAGTTACAACCTAGAAGTTGCTCTTATCTTTAATTTGAAGTAAAAAATCATGAAAGAATTTTGGGATGAACGTTTCAAACAAACTGAGTATATCTATGGTCAAGAACCTAACACATTTTTAAAATCACAATTAGTAAAATTTACTAAAGGAAAAATTTTATTTCCACTTGAAGGAGAAGGTAGAAATGCTTGTTTCGCAGCTTCTTTAGGTTTTATAGTTGATGCATTTGATTTCTCTGAAGCCGGAAAACATAAAGCTTTAGAACTAGCTACCAGAAAAAATCTTGCTATCAATTATTCTATCTCTAAAGCTGAAGATTATGATTTTGGAACTGAAATTTATGATTACATAGTGTTGATCTATGCGCATCTAAATCCATCTATTCGTCCTAAAATTCACCAAAAAATTGTCAATGCGCTAAAGCCTAATGGGCGTGTTATTATTGAAGCTTTTCATCCCAAGCAACTTAAAAATAATTATACTTCAGGCGGACCTAAATCTTTAGATATGCTTTACACCACAAAGCTTTTGAAAAACGATTTCTCAGACCTAAACATTTTATTAGCCGAAGAAATTGAAACTGAGCTAAATGAAGGCAATTATCACAAAGGGAAAGCATTTGTAAGCCGATTTATTGGTCAAAAGTAATTCTGATACTTTTTAAATTATTATAAAATTTATGGTAGCCTAGTTTTCTTCAATAAAAAAATCTTGATACCATAAAAAGTGCTGATCTATTAATTCTGCTTTAGAATCAGAAATGTATTTTACAAATGCTTCAGCAACAGGTGATAAACGTTTACTCTTTAACCAAACAAGATTCCATGTTGTTGTAATTGGTGTACCTTTCATAGGTATAATTTGCAAATCTTGGTCAGATAATTCTTTTCTAATACCTATAATTGGCATCATAGAAAATCCTAAACCTGCTATAACAGCTTGTTTTACGGCTTCATTTGAGGTTAATTCGAGGCGTTTAGTATTTTGTATTTCATTAGATTTCATATAAGCTTCCATGGCATGACGCGTAGCTGAGCCATGTTCTCTAAAAATAAATGGAAGTTTTTTTAAGGTCGATAAGTTATTAGTTTTGTTTTTAAAAACTTTATCACAGTTTCCTACCCAAAACAATCTATTGGGCATTAGCTCAATTTTATTAACGTTAAATGAACTTGGTATAGTAGACACCAATGCAAAATCTACATCATTTTGTTCTAAACTCTCTAAAACTTTTAGTTTATTAGTTACATCCATATTAAGTTCTACACCTTCATGTTTGTTTACAAAACCAGATAAAAAATAAGGCATTACATACTTTCCTGTAGAAACTATCGAAATATTAAGGTGACCAACTAATTGATCACGATAAGACATCGTTTTAAAGTTAATAGCATGTACCTGTTCTACAATTTTCTGGCTGGCTTCAGCTATTTCTCGACCAAATTCAGTAACGTAAACTTGTCTGCCTATAACTTCAATTAAAGGAATTTCAAATTGCTCTTGTAAATTTTTAAGTTGTATTGAAACTGCTGGCTGAGATAAATGCAAAGCTTCAGAAGCTTTTGTAATACTCTTCAATTCGGCTACTTTTAAAAAAACTTGTAGCTGATGCAAGGTGTAATTCATAATTATATATTATGCTTTTCATATAAAATATAAATGTAATTAAATAAATACTTTTACCCAACTTTGTTCGGATATAAATGTGACTTATTTAAAAGCAACACTCAAAAAGTTTATAAAAACAATAATAAATCTTTACTTTTGGTTTTTCCTAGCTTATCATATGAAGCAAAACACAAGAAAAGATAATCACAAAAAAGCGATCTTTATGACAGCCTTGGGTGGTGAATTTTGTTCTGATAAAAACAATATCAAAGGAATAAAAAACATTACCATTAAACAATTACTTAATCATATTACAGTTGTTACAAAACCTAGCTTCCGATTTATAAAAAATGTGCTAACTGCTAAAGAAAGTCATCAAACAAGGAATGAAAAAGTTTTAGTTAAACTTTTTTACAAAAATTATAACTTCATTAAAGATTTGTTGTCTTTTAAAGTCAAACCAAAACATATACCACTATGTAATGCCGAGTATTTTATTACACGATTACAGCACCAATTAAATAATCGAACTCAACTAAAGCACTCCATTAAATTCGGAGTGTTAAACCAGCAGTCAAAACTATTATTAGACTCTAAATTACAATCATGAATATAGATTTACTTTTAGAAAACCTAACTAATCCAGCTCTTCTATTTTTTTTCTTAGGCATTATAGCTTCACAAATTAAGAGTGATTTAAGTATTCCTGAGAATTCATCTAAGTTTATCTCTCTTTATTTAATGTTTTCTATTGGCTTTAAAGGTGGTCAAGAATTAGCTCATAGTCATTTAGGTCTTGAAGTTTTATGGATTTTACTTTTTGGAATTGCTATGGCTATGGTAGTTCCTATTTACACCTTTTTTATTATGAGGCCTAAGGTAGGCATCTTTAATGCTGGTGCAGTTGCTGCTGCTTATGGTTCAGTGAGTGCCGTTACTTTTGTCACTGCAGTTTCGTTTTTAGAACTACAAAACATAAATTTTGACGGTTACATGGTAGCTGTGATGGCTTCTATGGAAGCACCTTCAATTATCATGGGTGTTTTATTAATTGCACTTTTCCATAAATCATCTAAAACTGAAATCCCTTTTAGCTCCGTTTTGAAACATGCCATTACTAATGGTAGTGTTGTATTAATTATTGGTAGCTTACTTATCGGTTTTTTTGCGAGTGATGCACAAGCTGAAGGAATTAAACCATTTACAACTGATATTTTTAAAGGCTTCTTAGCTGTCTTTTTATTAGATATGGGAATAAATAGTGGTAAACATTTGAAAGGTTTCAAAAAAAATGGATGGTTTAGCTTTGGCTATGCAATTATTTGCCCACTAATTACTGGGTCTATTGTAGCCTATTTAAGTGGCATTGTAACTGATAGTGTAGGCAACAGACTATTATTTTCAATTTTGGCAGCAAGTGCTTCTTACATTGCCGTTCCTGCTGCCATGAGATTGGCTGTTCCAAAAGCGAATCCTGGCTTATATTTACCTATGGCTTTAGCCATAACATTTCCTTTTAACATTAGTATTGGTATGCCCATTTACTTATCGATTATTCAGCTGCTGCAATAACAAAAAAATGTAAATTTGCTCAAAAAGTGATTGGAACATTTACAAAACTACAAAGAAGAACGACTTAACGTTATAACTCACGCGATAGCTGCACTAGCAAGCTGTTTTGGATTGTTCATATTAACTAAAAATATTTCTGATGAATATGTTTATGCGAAGCCTGGTGCTTATGTTTATGGTTTTAGCCTAATTTTTTTATACCTAGCTTCAAGCACCTATCATTTTGTGCGTTCAAATAAACTCAAAAAAACATTTCGAGTTCTTGACCACATTAGTATTTATATATTAATAGCAGGAACTTACACGCCAATTTGTTTAACTGCTTTAAAAGAAAGCCAAGGTAGTTTACTTTTGGTATTAGTTTGGGCAATCACATTAATTGGTAGCATCTTAAAATTATTTTTTACGGGAAAGTTTGAAAAAATATCCCTTTTACTCTATTTAGTTATGGGTTGGTTAATACTTATTGACATTCAATATGTGTTATCAACATTTTCTAGAGAAGCTTTAGTATATTTGGTTGCTGGAGGAATAGCCTATAGCGTAGGTATTATTTTTTATACAAGATATAAGTTAAACTATCATCATGTTATTTGGCATATATTTGTAATACTTGGTAGCCTATTTCACTTTTTAATGATTTATCAAATACTTAAATAATATGAAAAAAATTATTTTATTCAGCCTTTTATTGGTGTTAACAGTAACCGCTTGTCAAACCGATTCAAAACCAAAAAATAAAAACCAAAACAAAGAAACTAAGGTAACTGAAGTTGAAAATGCTATAGAAGAAATTGATTGGCAAGGAACTTATAATGGTATTTTACCTTGTTCTGATTGTAAAGGTATTCGTCTCGAAATCGTCTTACAAAAAACTAACTATGTACTAAAAGGCTACTATAAAGGAAAAGATAATTCTGACTTCAGTCACGAAGGAAAAATTGAGTGGAAAAATGAATCTATAATTCACATTGAATATGATGATTTGAGTTATAATTTTCTTGTTACTAAAAAAGAATTGAAGGTTTTAGACGAAGCTGGTGAGGTTATCGACTACAATGGAAAATATGGTTTGAAGAAAACCTCTTAAAAAGATTTAATTTTTTTAACTTCAGCTTTTTCTAAATCATCAATAGTTATTTTACCAATTCTGTAACGTACAAGTCTAAGTGTTGGAAAACCCACCTTGGCTGTCATTTTTCTAACTTGGCGGTATTTACCTTCAGTAAGGCAAATGCTTATCCAGGATGTTGGTCCATGGCGTTCATCTCTAATCGATTTGTTTCGACGGGGTAATTTCGGTTCTGAAATTGCTTCAACTCGACATGGTTTGGTTTTGTAATTTTTTCCAAAAATGCTAATCTCAACACCAAAGCTTAATTCAGCCAAAGCCTTTTCAGTTATAATCCCATCAACTTGCACCCAATATTCTTTTTCAATTCCTAAACTAGTTACACGGTAACTTGCTTTACCATCGGTAGTTAAAAGCAAAAGTCCTTCAGAATCTTGATCTAACCGACCAACAGCCATAGTATTTGGAGCAAAATTACCTAACTCGCCTAATAATTTTTTTTTGCGTCTTTGATCTTGATTGTAAACAAACTGACTTAAATAACCGTCGGGTTTATATAGTTTATAATAAGCATGATTTATACTTACGCAGGTTGAATTTTGTTGCATTTAGTTGTATGTTTACGTGACAAAAATACCAAAAAAGATGCTAAAAGAATTAGAATTAAATTATGCCCATTTGTTTGAGCGAAAACTTTTAGAAGAAATTAGTGAAATTGCCATTATTAAAGAGGTTAAGGAAGGTGAAGAACTCATTAGGATTGGGCAATACTTAAAAAGTATGCCTCTTTTAGTTGAAGGCGTTATAAAAGTACTACGCGAAGATGACGAAGGCTTTGAGCTACTCCTCTACTACTTGGAACGTGGTGAAACTTGTGCCATGACATTAAGTTGCTGTACCACAAACCATCAAAGCAAAATTAGAGCTGAGGCTGAAACCGACTCAAAGCTAATCATGGTTCCAATTGAAAAAATGGACGAATGGCTGGTCACTTACAAGTCTTGGCGAAATTTTGTCTTTAATAGCTATCACGATCGTCTTAATGAAGTGCTTGAAACTGTTGATAATATTGCCTTTAAAAAGATGGATGAACGACTACTCTCCTACTTAAAAAGAAAAGCAATACACAATAACACAAATATAATTTCAAGTACACATCAAGATATTGCTTATGATTTACACACCTCTCGTGTGGTTGTTTCAAGGCTATTAAAACAACTTGAAAAACAAAACATTATAAAATTAAAACGTAACCATATTGAAATAATAGAATAGTTTTCAGCGTAACTATTGTTACGGATGCATTGTTTTTAATAAGCGACATTTGCATAAAACTATGACTATGTTTTCATTATTTAAAAGAAAAAAAATGGATGAAATAAAAATCTATAACAAAAAAGATTTTTCAGAAGCAATTTCAAACAAAAATGTACCATTAGTTGATGTTAGAACGGCTAATGAGTATAATGCAGGAAAAATTGCTCATGCCAAAAACATTGATGTCATGTCTCCTGACTTTGTCGATAAAATTAAAGAACTCGACAAAGATAAAACAACTTACATCTATTGCCGAAGCGGTAATAGAAGTCAAAAAGCTGCTAGAGTTATGGTCGATTTAGGTTTTAAAGAAGTCATCGACCTTGAAGGTGGCTACATGAATTGGTAATCAAAATTAAAATTAATAAAATCCTAATACCTATGTTTATAAAACAATTTGAAGACAAAGCACTTGCACACTATTCTTACGCTATAATTTCTGAAGATAAAATGGCTGTTGTAGATCCTGCTAGAGATCCAGAACCTTATTATAGTTTAGCTGAGGAACATAATGCAAAAATTGTTGCTGTTTTTGAAACGCATCCACATGCCGATTTTGTAAGTAGTCACTTACAAATACATCAAGAAACATCAGCAACAATCTATGCCAGCCAATTAGTTGGTGCTGATTATCCCCACAACAGTTTTGATGAAGGTGATCATTTCACAATGAATCAAGTCAATTTTAGAGCTATTCATACACCTGGCCATTCTCCAGATAGCATTACAATTATTGCTGCAGATGGTGAAGAACAAGCCATGTTCTCAGGAGATACATTATTTATCGGTGATGTTGGTAGACCAGATTTGCGCGAAAAAGCGGGAAACTTAAAAGCTAAACGCCAAGAACTTGCTGAAATGATGTATGAAACAGTTACCACAAAATTTAACGATTTAAGTGATGATGTACTTATTTATCCTGCACATGGTGCTGGAAGTTTATGTGGTAAAAATATGAGTGACGCTGCTAGTAGTACTCTAGGTAACGAACGTACTGGAAATTGGGCTTTTCAAGCCAAATCTAAAGAAGAATTTGTTGAGGAAATCTTAAAAGGCCAACCTTTTATACCACATTATTTTGGTCATGATGTTGAAATTAATAAAGCTGGTGCCAAAACCTTTAGATCTGCCATTTCAAATATTGATGTAAAACTCAATATTGAAAAATTTGATGCTGATGCTTTAGTGGTGGACACTAGAGATCAAGAAGCTTTTAGGGCTAACCATTTGCCAAACAGTATTAATATTATGGCAAGATCAGAAAGTGATAAAATAGAAACATGGTTAGGAGCTATCGTTAAGCCTAATGAAGAGTTTTATTTGGTAGTTGATCATTATAATTCTATCGAAGAGTTGAGTGCAAGAATTGCTAAAATAGGTTACGAAAGTCAAATTAAAGCAATCTTAACCTTAGGCAATACTCAGTTTGAAAAAGACACCCAACAACTAGACTATAGTAATTTCAAGAATAATCCAGACCAGTATACCATTATTGATATTAGAAATGAGAATGAGTTTACTGACCAAAAATTCTTTAATCAAGCCGAAAATCATCCACTTAATGAACTTCGTGAAACTACTAAAAACATAGATACATCAAAACCAATTGTTGTACATTGTGCAGGCGGTTACCGAAGCGCTGCAGGTAGTAGCATTGTAAAAAATAATTTAGAAAATGCTGAAGTATACGACTTAAGTGATAGAATTGAAGATTTTAAATCATAATTAACAATAAAACACTAAGTTTGAGGGTTAAAGTTTAGCTTTAACCCTTTTTTTATGAAAAATCATTTTTTATTAATTTTTTTGTTCCTATTATTCATCGCTTGTCAACAACAAGATAAAGCTTCTAAATTAAAGTTAACTGTAAACTTATCAGGTGATTATCCGAAAACACTAGGACTAAAATTTGATGATAAACTAATTAAACAAGACGTAAAAAACAGTCAGGCCATATTTGAAACTGCAATTGAATCAGGTAAATCTGCAGAACTTATATTAAATGACACAACTTCTTCAGTAAGGTTTTTTATTGAACCCAAATCACAAAGCCTTAATTTATTAGTTGATAAGATCAGTATAGGTAAATTAAATTATTTAGAAAGTAAGCTTCAATTAGTTGAAACAACTAAAGCAAAAAATATTTTAGAATCTTTTGAAGAATTTAAACTAAAGAAAATTTCTGAAAAAAGTTTTTTGGATCAATTTGAAAAATTCAAATCTAATTACCCTAATCATCAAGTGAACGGCTTTATTTTAAGTGAACTAGCCTATGATAATTTAATTAAGTTTGATAATCTTCAGTTGTTATTTGAGCAAACAGTACGAAAAGCGTTCACTAATAGTGATTTTGAACGTTTTGAAAATTATTATGTAAAACGAAAAAAATTTCAGATTGGTAATCCGTTTTACAACTTTAAACTCAAAAACTTAGAAAATAAGCTAATTTCAAAAAATGATTTTAAAGGTAAATTATTATTAATTGAGTTTTGGTCTACCTGGCAAGCTGAAAACGCTTTAATTCAGCAAGAAAGTTTGCTTAATAACTATCGTCAAAACAAAGCCAAAGGCTACGAGATTATTGCCATTTCGCTTAATACAAACAAATCTGAATGGCTTAAACATGTCTTAGGCAAACAAATGCCTTGGGTAAACTTAATTGCCGAACAAGGTTTTACAAGTAAAATTACAACTGAGCTCGGTATAACCAACTTACCCCAAAACTTTTTAGTAGACCAAAAAGGTAACATTGTTGCAAAAAATATCTCGATTAAAGAATTAGAGGTTTACCAGAATATTATTCTTAATTAAATGCTTAATTTTATAAAAAATAAACCTATGAAAAATACATCTCAATTACTACTAGTCGTTTTTATCGGATTTTTTACATGTATAACTATGAAAGGACAAAATTTAGATTTTGGTATTAAAGCCGGTGCAAACTTCTCGAATCTAAGTGATGCAGAAAGCCTTGATTTTGATTCTAAAACAGGTGTTACAGCTGGGCTGTTCGTGGCAGCGCGTTTTAACATGCTTTCTGTTCAAGCGGAATTATTATACTCGCAACAAGGTGCTGAGTCAAGTTTAACCGATATTGAATTTGATTATGTACAATTACCTATTTTAGCCAAATTACATTTTTTAAGAATTCTAAACCTACAATTTGGACCACAATTTGGTTACCTTGCTAATTACGATGATTATGAAAATTCTGAAAAATTAGACTTTAGCCTACTAGCAGGTGTAGGTGCACATTTAGGACAGTTTAGAATTGACGCGCGTTATAATTTCGGATTGACTAATCCATTTAACAACGAAGCTGTAAATATAGACGATTTTCAATCAGCAAAAAATGAATATTTTTCGTTAGCTATTGGTTATAGCTTCTTGTAAATTATTGAGGTAAAAGTTTTATAACATAATCATTTTCTGTTGAAGCTTTTACCTTAACAAATTTTATTTGATAACCTTCTTTTTTAAAAAGCAATTCATCACCGCGCTGCTTTGTATTAATTAGAAACTGACCATTAGCTTTAGATTTGGCATACAAATCTGTCCCAACAACTTGAATTAAAACACCATCTAAGGCTTCATCTTGTTGATTAACAACTTTTCCTTTAATCATGTTAGTATCGCTTCCACAACTTAAAATAGAAATAGATACAAAACAAAAAACTGCTATTTTTACTAAAACTTTCATATCATTAAAATATGTGCCGAATATACTTTATCTTTTGTTTTTTACTCCTTTCTTTTACAAGTAAAGCCCAAACTTTAACAGCCAATCGAAGTGAATATACCAAAGCTGATTCTTTACGAGGTAGTTTAAGACCTGAGCGAACAAGTTATGACGTTAAAAAGTATAAGATTAAAGTTCGTGTAAATCCAGACAAACGTTATATTTCTGGAGTAAATAAAATGCAATTTAGAGTCTTAGAGCCTGTACAAAAAATCCAAATTGACTTGTTCGAAGAAATAAATCTAGATTCGGTTGTTTTTAACCAAAAGAAACTTCAATATAAACGAGAATTTAATGCTGTTTTTATTGATTTTCCATTTGAATTACAAGCTAATAATGAATTGAAAGAAATTCAATTCCATTTTTCAGGATTCCCTAAAGTTGCTAAAAATGCACCTTGGGATGGCGGATTTGTCTTTAAAAAAGATCAAAATAACAATCACTTTGTTGGTTTAGCAGTACAAGGCATTGGTGCAAGTTTATGGTTACCTAACAAAGACCATTTAAGTGATGAAGCAGAAGGACTTGAAATGATTATTGAGTGTCCTGAACACCTAGTTGCGGTATCTAATGGTAGGTTTATAAAATCATATAAAGTCGATCAAAACTACAAAGCTTATAAATGGAAAGTTGAAAACCCTATCAACAACTACAACATCACAATTAATATTGGAGATTATGTACATTTTTCGGACCAATTTAATGATCTTGATTTAGATTATTATGTCTTAAAAGATCATCTTGAAGCGGCAAAAAAGCAATTTGAACAAGTTAAACCTATGATGGCCTGCTTTTATGAAAAATTTGGTGAATATCCCTTTAAAGAAGATGGCTTTAAGTTAGTTGAAAGCCCTTATTTAGGCATGGAACATCAAAGTGCTGTTGCCTATGGAAACGCTTACAAAAACGGCTACAGAGGTACAGATTTATCTGGAACAGGCATTGGCTTAAAATGGGATTTTATCATTATTCACGAATCTGGTCACGAATGGTTCGGTAACAGTATTACAGCCGCTGATATTGCAGATATGTGGATTCATGAAAGCTTTACTAGCTATTCTGAAGCTGTTTTTGTTGAATGTGAATACGGAAAAGAAGCTGCAGAAGCTTATTTAGTCGGTTTAAGACAAAACGTTCAAAATGACCAACCAATTATTGGTGATTACGGTGTGAATGCCGAAGGGTCTGGAGATATGTACTACAAAGGCGCAAATATGCTCCATAGTATAAGAAATACCATTAATAATGATGCGCTATGGTGGAAAACCATCAAAAAATTTCACAAAAATTTTAAACACACCACAACAAATACTAATGATGTAATTAACTTTTTTGAAAATGAAACGAAAATGAACCTTGCCCCTATTTTTAGTCAGTATCTAAATTATGCGGAATTACCAACATTATTAATAAAGCGAGAAAATAATGCTGTAACGGTTAAGTGGCAATCAGAAGAAAAAAACTTTACTTTACCAGTTGAAGTTATTGTAAACAATGAAAAATTAAGAACTCAAGTTTCAGCCAAAGAATTTACTAAACTTCAAATTGGTAACAATGAAAAATTTAAACTTAATAATCTCAGCTTTTACTATAAAACTGAGATAATCAATTAATTATTTCATTAAATTTTCTAAAGTTCTTTTACGATGTACTTTACCATTATCAGTTTCCTCAAACTTATTTACTAGGTAAATATGTTTAGGACGTTCAAATTTATCAAGAGAACTTAATTGATTTACACCTTCTTTTAAATCACTTAAAAACTGGTCTGAATGTGGTGCTTCAACAAATAAAATTAATTTTTCTCCTAAAGCATCATCTGGAATACCTGCTAAAAAAAACCTTTGCGTGATAATCGTTTGTAGTTTTCTCTCGACAACTTCAGGAAAAATTTTTATACCACCAGTATTTATAACATTATCAAACCTACCTTTCCAATAAAATTTTTTATATGTTTCTAAATCAACAATATCATTAGTAATTAGTGGTTTATCAACAATCTGTGGAGCACGAATTATTAAGCAGTTACGATCATCTTGACCGAAACTTATTTTTGGTAAAGCTTTGAAGGGTTTCAATTGAAAATCGCCTTCATCAGTTCGTTTAGGGTTAAGCCTTCTAGCGGCAACATGAGAGACTGTCTCTGTCATCCCATAAACTTCATAAACTTTTGTACTTAGACCTTGAATTAAATTAATTAAGTTTTCAGACACTGTACCGCCACCAACAATTAGCTTTTTAATAAGGTGAAGTCGATTTAGTGAGTTGTCAAGTTGAAACGGCGTCATGGCACAAAAATCATAGCGTTTAAACACTTGTTCAAGTGGTGCTGAATTTGGGTTAACCACATCTAGATGCCAACCTAACATCATGGCACGTATGAGCATCATTCGGCCTGCTATAAATTGAGCTGGTAAGCATAATAACGCAGTTGAATTCTCTTTTACTTTAAAAAATTTACCTGTCGCTAAAGCGCTAGAAATCATTTTATCTTTTCCGACATAATGAACTTTAGGTTGACCTGTAGATCCTGAAGTCCTAATTTTTATCGTGTCGTAATCTTCATTTAGCCAATCAAGCAGAAAGTTACCTATTTGCTCTTCAAAAAATTCACCTTCTTTAATAAAGCTATATGCAACTAATTTTAACTCTTGAGCAGAGTAATGTGTTCCATTCAACTTAAAATCTGGATGTATATCTAAAAATGAGTATTCTTTTTTCATTGCAACAATGTATTATACAATATTAAAAAATTGCCTGCTTTAAGGTATTAAATTTTGGTTAAATAGATGTTTTCTAAGCTTTACCGGTTAGCTTTTGTCTCCAATTAGACCATTTATATTTTTTACTAAATACAATTATAATTAAAGGATAAATGACTAAAACGGGAATAAAAATATCTAAAATCTGGTTCGGCTCACCAACATATCGTAAAATTGAATTTGTTTGGAAAGCTGTCCAATCTGAAGTAACTAATAAAACTGTTACCAAGTTATTAGCAGCATGAAAACCTAGAGCTAACTCTAAACCTTCATCCATTAATGTAATTATTCCTAAAAAAAAACCTGTTCCAATATATGATACTAAAAGTACATAACCAATTTTGTTAATTTCAGGATTTGCAATATGCATAACACCAAATAATATTGAAGTTAACATTAGAGCCAGTAATCTACTTTTAAAAAAGCTTCCAACACCTTGCAATAAATAACCTCTGAATAAGTATTCTTCAAAACTAGTTTGTAATGGAATTAAAATAATGGCGATTACAAGCAGAGTAAAAAAACGAACTGGTTCAAAAATAATTACATAATTACTAGGGTTCGAATTATAATCATATAATGTTGCACCTAAAATTAAAAGAGATATAACGGCAAAACTAAAACCAACCCTCGACCAGTCAATTTTTGGTCTTGAAGTTGTTAAAGAGATTAATGATTGTTTGTGAACATGCTTTACATAAACTAATAATAATAGACAGAACACAGCTAAAGGAGAAACTGTAATTACAAATGCCCAATTGGCTCCAACACGATCAATCTGATCTTTAATTAATTGAGCTTGGTCTATGTCTAAAAGTAAAACTGTTAAAATGTTTAGGCCCATGAACCCAAAGAACAAAATTGATGGCACTAAATATTTCCAATAACCCAAATTACCTTGACGAGCCTGACCTATAAAATTTGAAGAATTTAAATTTGTGGAGTTTTCCATTTCAATGTAGAATTATAAAACAGTTTTTCACCTTTAACTTCTAATGGTGATGTGATGTTATTTGTATAAAGACTTCCAGTGCCTAAACCTTGAGGCTTATCGAGCTGAAAAGTGCTTGCAAATTGCGCAATTGCATTTAAACCAATATCACTTTCTAAAGCACTTGTTATCCACCAGCCTATATTACGAGTTTCAGCAAGTTTAATCCACTCTGATGTGTCTGCAAATCCGCCAACTAAACTAGGCTTTAAAATAATATATTGTGGTTTTACTTCATCTAACAACTTAATTCTATTGGTTGTATCAACAACCTCAATTAACTCTTCATCTAAAGCTATTGGTAATGGCGTATTTCTACATAAATTATACATCTCAAGCCATTGATTTTGTTTAATAGGTTGCTCGATACTATGAAGTTTAAACTGACTTAATTTATTTAACTTTGATAGTGCATTTTCTGGTTTAAATGCACCATTAGCATCAACTCTAAGCTCTAAAACTTCAGCTGAAAACTTAGATCTTAAATAAGCAAGCAAATCTAACTCAGCTTGAAAATCTATGGCTCCTATTTTAAGTTTTATGCAAGAAAAACCTTGATCGAGTTTAGCTTTAATTTGTTCAAACATGAAAGATTTATCGCCCATCCATATCAAGCCATTGATGGTGATTCCTTCTTGATGATGATAAAAATTTGAATTGAATAAATAAAATGGTTTTTGACTTTTTAATGACTTAAAAGCCATTTCTAGCCCAAATTTAATTGAAGGAAATAACTTCAACTGACTGCAAAGCTGATGAAGACCTAAATTTATGTTTTCACAAGCCCATTTTAATTTATTTTCAAATTCAGGAACATCATCTATGCTTAAACCACGTAAAATGCCACATTCACCAATACCAAAACCTGTTTCATCTTCAATTTTAACAAACCAGGTTTCTTTGGTCTTTAACACACCTCGAGAGGTACCGCTCGGTCGTTTAAAATTTAAAATGTACTTTTTGTAACTTGCCTCCATGTCTTAAAATTAGACACAATTTTAATGTAAAAGTTACAATTTTATCGTACGATTAATTTGATTTTATGACTTTTTTCTTCTGAATTTAGTTGTACAAAATAAACACCTTTAGATAAATTTGGATTTAGTGTAATTTTAGCTGAATTGACCTCGGATTGATAAACAAGTTGACCATTAACATTAAATATGTTAAGTTTTGAAAACGCATGTTGAGTTAAAATGGTAAACCGACCAGTTGAAGGGTTTGGATAGAGTTTAACATTATCGATTTCAGTTGAATTTGTTGATAATGAACTATCCCAAGCTTGACCAATTTTATCGCCCCAAAGATAATCGACGAGTTCAGGATTATCTATAAAAGGATTTCTATTAGTTTGCCAATTATAAATCACGTTATTACGATTCATTTCATAATCGTCTGGCGGATCTAACTCATGCCAATCTAATAAGGTTTGTAAATCACCTATTTGGCCTACATTAGCAGTTGTTGGAAACCCATTAACAACCTCTAAACCGTTGTATCTAATTTGCATATAAAAAACTGCTCTAGCAACATCACCTTTAAAGCTACCTTGGTTTCCTGTTGGGCCTACATATTCACCAAAATTTTGATTGCCTCGACTACTATTTTCTGTAGATAAAGCTGGTCTAAGGTGATGTGCATCTGAATTACCATGACGAAGTGAATCGGCCGTGGTATTCCAGAAAACATTAATACCATTAGCAATATCATCGTCATCAATACTAAAAAAGCCTCCTTTAGACCTTGGGAAAACGTGCTCTCGATTCCATTTATCTATACTAGCCGAACCAGTTTGTTTTTCATAAATAGGCTTATCAATTTCTGAATAAATTAGCCAAACTTTATTGCTATTTAAAGGACTAACATCTGCTTCTTCTAAAATGAAATAAATATCAGCATAAGAATGTGTTTTAACAACACCTTCTTCAGCAATAATTGCTTGCAATTCGTCTGTTAAACTTTGACCGCTTAAACCTTCAATACTAGCATAATAGTTTTCTGGAGCTGTGCTTGAAACAACATTATAAGTTGGGTTTAATGGTGTACCATAATTAGCAACTTGAAAATCATTATCAACTACGATAACTTCAATGTTGTTCGCGTTTAAAACATAGGGTGCTACTGGCTCTGAAATTAGTATGTTGACAAACTCATCTCCTTCATCAAGATTATCATCAACAGTTTGAATGGTAAGCATTTCAGTAGATGAACCAGAACTTATTGTTACTGAAGTATCGCCTGTGTAGTCTGCCTGATTAAAACCAGCGTTTGCAAGAGTAAAATTTAAAGTTAAATCTTGAGTCAAGACTTCATTTGTAGTGAAGGTAATATTAAAACTTTCTGACTCATTGATATTGGTGCTAGATACATCAACATCTATAAAAATTGGAGTTATTCCACTGCCATCATTAGGTACACGAGGCGTAGGAGTTGCTACAAACCATGAGCCATCATTATTACGTTGTATAGATTCAAAATCCTTATTATTATTTTCGTCTTCATTAATCTGCATTTGAACACCCAATAAGTTCATTAAATCAGAATCATCTGAATCATTGGTATCATAAACTAATGCATCGATAAGGTTATTGGTTGTAGCTAATGTTACATTCGGAAAATCAAATTCGTCACCTTGGTATATGGCAACGGCATCAGCGCCATTTTGAAAAACGTTTATTGGTAGTAAAACATTAGGTGCAGGATCTAGCTCTGGGCCGCCAAGCACTAATAAGCCATTAAAATCTGTCTCTAATCCATCAAGGCTATAAGTGTAATAACTTGAATCGCCACCACTTGAAGAGCCATTAAAAAGGACAACAATGAAATCGTCTAAAGGTGTATTTGGGTTTGGTGTTTTTAATTCGATAAACTCTTTGTCATCTACTCCTTCAGTATCAGCATCAAGCTCATTAATGATAACTTGGGCATTAAGATTATAAAGTGTAAAAATTAAAAAACTAAAAAAAAGTAATTTGCGCATACTATAGGGAATTTTAGGCAAATGTAGAGAATTAGATTCGAGTGAAGGTCAACAAAATGTAAAAAAGGGCACAAAAAGATAAAAAGCTATGAGAAATTTTATGCTAATTATGCCCAATAAAAAACCCCATTTAAAAAATGGGGCTTGCGGAGAAAGAGGGATTCGAACCCCCGGAGGTGTGACCCTCAACAGTTTTCAAGACTGCCGCATTCGACCACTCTGCCATTTCTCCAGTTGCGGGTGCAAATATATAAGCTTATTTTAATCCACAAAAGAATTTTTTGATATTTTTTATGATTACTGAAATGAAACAAAAACATCGCAAATTTATACTTTGTATATCAGCAATTTATAAATAACAAAAGGTGATATTAGCCATTCTAAATGGTTTGATTTATATTAGCACTAAAATAGACCTATGAAATTTTTATACTTTTCTCTTTTTTTTGTTTTAATTATCTCTTGCAAGACAACTAAATCGCAATCGACAGATAAATCTCAACTCAAATTTGCTAAAACAATTACAGCTAACGATTTAAATGATTATTTAACTGTTTTCAGTTCTGATGATTTTGGAGGTCGTGAAACCGGTACTGAGGGTCAAAAAAAAGCGGCTAATTATTTAAAAGACTTTTATATCAGTTTAAATATTTCGGGTGGTGATTTAGACGAAACACCGTACTTTCAAGAAATAAGTTCTAGTTATTTCAATAATAAGTTTGCTGATAGCGAAAACGTAATTGCAATTATTAAAGGTGATGAACTTCCTGATGAATATTTAGTATTAACCTCTCATTATGACCATTTAGGCACAAAAAATGGAAAAGTTTATAATGGTGCTGACGACGATGGCTCTGGAACTGTTGCTATAATGGAAATAGCTGAGGCATTTATGAAAGCTAAGAATGAAGGATACGCACCTCGAAGAAGTATCATTTTTCTACATGTTACTGCTGAAGAAAAAGGCTTACTCGGATCTAAATATTATTCTGAAAATCCGATATATCCATTAAAGCAAACTATTGCTAATCTAAATATCGATATGATTGGTCGCCGTGACAAGGCTCATAAAAATAACAATAATTATATCTACCTTATAGGAAGTGATCGTTTAAGTACCGAATTACACAATATTTCTGAAAAGGCTAATAAAAAATTTACAAATCTAGATTTAGATTATAAATTTAATGCTAAGAACGATCCTAATCGATTTTATTATAGAAGTGATCATTACAATTTCGCTAAATATGACATACCGATTATTTTTTACTTTAACGGTGTTCATGAAGATTATCATCGTTCAACTGACACAGCAGAAAAAATTGAATACGATTTATTAGCTAAAAGAACTAAACTTATTTTTCATACTGCTTGGGAACTTGCTAATAGAGAAAATAGACCCATTGTAGATCAGCCTACACTTGAAAAAAAATAATTTAATTTATTAATATAACTAAAATAGATAGCAACAACATTAAAAATGCTGGTAATGATTTTTTAAGCTCATCATTAATCTTTACATGCATAGAAATTGCACCTATCATCAAAATGCTCATAACTAATGCAGAATAAAGTTCAATTTCTGGAAACCAAAAGCTTAAAATTAATCCAATAGCAGCTAAGACTTTTAAACCTCCAATAAATGGCACTGCAATACTAGGTAATCCGTAAGCTTTAAATTCATCAGCCATATTTTTAGCCTCAGCACCTCGCCATTTAGTAGGCTTGTTATACCTTATCAACCAAACATTAAAAATTCCTAGTGCAATAATTAATTTCAAAATGATATCTATATAATCCATAACTTTTTAGTTTGAAATTAATAGTTTAAGATTATATGCTATCCTATATCAGTTTAAATAACTAAGATTTAACAAAAAAGCCAGTATTTCTACTGGCTTTTTTTTATTTACTATAATTTATTTTAAATTTTTTGTGAAATTTTCGACTTGCGACATATCTAATTTATCTGCCATACTTAAGAGTTTAGCTAAATCATTTGGTTTTAAATCCCGACTATTTAAACGTGCTACCAACATTCCAGCTTCATCACTTTTTCCATAAAAAACAACTTCATCAATTTTATTGTCATCACCAATATATAATAAGTTCATGCCTTTATCATCAGCATTCATTTTCATTAGTGTTTGGTAGGTTGAATGATCTAGAATAGCTTCAACTTTTCTGGTTTCATCTTCATATGCTACTTGATTAATTGTATCTTTTATCATAGCAGCAACATTAATCGATTTAATTTTTTTCAAAGTTGCTTGTTCTTTAGCCGATAACTCTTCAATATTGGGCACCAATAAATCGGTTGCTACACTCATTGTTTTAAAATTAGCATCTTTATCTTTAGATATTAAATACTCTTGTAAACTTTGTTTGTTTGAACATGAGACTAAAATCAATAAGCAAAATGTTGTGATTATATGTTTCATGGTTATTTATTTTTCTTGTTTTTTAAATTTTCAAGCGATTCTGCACCTGGAACGTCAAGTTGACTTGTAAGTTTAGAAATTTCATTCAAATCTATTAGACCATTAATTAACATCACAACGGTTTCAGAGTCGTTACTATTGCCACTATTAACGTACATGAAGAGTTGATTAACCAAATCGTCTGTTTTTCCTGGTTTTACATAAAAAACAACTTGATTATCATCATCATTTACTTTCATAAGTAAATCAAGCTTTGTGTTGGCCAAATAATTATCAACCTCGGCTTTTAAGCTGTTTTTAGTTGTTTGATTTTGACTAATAAAAATCTTAATATCTTCTAAGTTTTCGACTAATTTGATGTAATCTTGCATATCTTCATCTTGACTTTGCAAGTCTAATTTACTCATTAACTTAAACATTTGTTTGGTAACTAATACAGATGTAATTCCTTTTTTATTCTCAAATTGAGAAAAATCCTGAGCCATCATAGAGCTTGTTAACATTGTTACACTCATGGCTATTAAAATTGATATTGTTTTCATAATTTATTATTTTAAATATTTGTTTGTTGAAGATTTAAATTTATTGATGTACTTTAATTTTTCGGTGTTTTGATTAATTTCAGAAGATACAGCCTTTAATATAGCTACAGTTTGTGCTAAGGCTTTTCTTGCTTCACGTTCTTCTTGGGTTGATAATTGATTTGAATTAAATATAAATACTGAAGTGATTAAAGCTATAATTAATGCTGCAGCAATTTTGTACCATACATATTTAGAATTTGATTTATCAGTCATTTCAACCTGGTTTAATTCTTGTTCTAAATTCTGATTTTTAAGCTGATTAAACCCTAAAAATATATGTTGATATACTTTTAAATCTTCAGGAATAGCTTCGTTTTCTAGAAAGTAATTATACAACTCTTGCTCTTCTTGTAAACTAGTTTCAGCATTTTCATATTTAGCAATTAGCAACCTTATTCTAGTGATATCTAATTTCATGATTGTTGTGTTTTCATTTGTTTTATTAAAGCCTTTCTTGCCCTTGACAAAGTTACCCTAACATTGGTTTCGCTCATTTCCATAATGCCTGCAATATCTTCAAAACTGTAAGCTTCTATATCGCGAAGTTGAATTATTGTACGGTAATTAACCGACAAAGCAGCAATACAATTATTTAACTTTTTAACTTCATCTTGTGTTTCAATGACTTCTTCTATGGTTTTGTCTTCATCTTCAAAATTTTCATGTGTTAAACTTACATTTTGATTACGCTTTAACTTCAATTGGTCGTAACAATGGTTTTTAGTAACGGTCATTGCAAATGCTTCTAAATTTGATTTATCAGCAAGTTGCGATCGTTTTTCCCAAAGTTTTACCATTACATCTTGAACGGCATCTTTAGCAGCATCTGGAGAAACTAGCAACCTTCTAGCTAATCTAAATAACTTAGCTTGCATAGGTTCTATTTGGTGCATAAACAACTCTGCGCTCATTTTGTTTTGGTTAGACTTCATTATCTCGACGAATGATTTTCAGATTTGTTACAATTATTTTATAAATTTAGGAACTTTTAATAAATCAGTTATGCTAAAAAAAATTGCAATAGGTCTTTTGGTATGTTTTACAATTTCAAGTTGTCAAGACGACTTAGATGATGTTATTACTCCTGCATCAACCCTTGAGATAAATGATTTTATATGGAAAGCCATGAATGCTTTTTACTTATACAAGCCTGATTCTCCAAACCTAGCAGACGATTCTTTTACTACTAATGAAGCTTACGCTAATTATTTAAACAGTTTTGCAACTCCTGAAGGTTTATTTAATGATTTATTAGCCCAACAAGATCGGTTCTCAATTATTGTTGATAATTATGTCGATCTTGAAAACAGTCTTGATGGTATTAATTTTACTACAGGCATGCAATTTGGTTTAGTTAATATTTCTGATTCAAATTCAGTTTTTGGATTTGTAAGATATGTTGTACCCAACTCGCCTGCTTCTGAAGCAGGTATTGAACGAGGTATGCTATTTAATCGCGTAAATGGAGAAACTTTAACACCAAATACTAATTTTAATTCGCTTTTTGGTGGAAACAATTACACAATAGGTTTAGCTGAATTTGATGGTACTGAATTATCATCACTATCGACCGAAATTAGTTTATCTAAAATTCAGCTAACCGAAAACCCTATTTACTCAGTTGAAGTAATTGAAGTAGACAATACCAAAGTTGGTTACCTGATGTATAATGCTTTTAGAAGTAATTTTGACAGTCAGCTGAATACGGTTTTTGCTAACTTTAAGTCTGAAAATATAGATGAACTTATTCTTGATTTACGCTATAATTCAGGCGGAAGTATAGAAACAGCAAAAGATTTAGCTTCAATGGTTACAGGTCAGTTTGAAGGTGAAATTTTTGCCTTTGAACACTACAATGATAATTTTAATGATGAAGAATTACGATTCGACAACCAAATAAGAACTGGTGCAAATATTAACAGTCTTAACCTAAATCGCGTTTATATCCTAACAGGTTTTTCGACGGCGTCTGCAAGTGAGTTAGTGATTAATGCCTTAAAGCCCTATATTAATGTTGTTCAAATAGGGCAAACAACAGTTGGTAAATTTGAAGGCTCTGTTACCTTATACGATTCAGCAAATTTTAGACGTGATGGTGCAAGCATTAATCATTTTTATGCCATACAACCACTTATTTTAAAAACAGCTAATGCTAATGGTGTAACCGACTATTTTGAAGGATTAGCTCCTGACATAACTCTAAATGAAGATTATACCAATCTTGGTGTTATTGGTAATCAAAACGAACCATTACTCAATCGCGCTTTAGAAGAAATGGGGCTTGATTTAACCGAAGGTAAACCAAGCATGCCATTATTTCAGCGTTCAAGTGAGTTATTGTTTGAAAATCAATCACTTCAACCAACATACCAACGCATGTACATAGAGAAAAATTAATCACGCCTAAATTGAGCACTTTTATCAAAAATGTGTTGCAGTATCTGGCGGTCGATATCGGTTAAATTAAGGTTACGGCGTTGCATTACCACATCGGCAACTTCAAACACCTTATCTAATTTATAGGTTTTAAAGCCCTGACTTCCACCCCAAGAAAAACTCGGAATAAAATTTCGTGGAAAACCAGAACCAAAAATATTAGCAGATACACCAACCACTGTTCCAGTATTAAACATTGTATTAATACCACATTTAGAGTGATCACCCATAATTAAACCACAAAACTGTAAGTTGGTATTTTTAAAACGGTTGGCTTCATAACTCCACAACTTAACAGATGCATAATTATTTTTGAGATTAGAGGTATTGGTGTCAGCACCTAAATTACACCATTCACCAATAACCGAATTTCCTAAAAACCCATCATGCCCTTTGTTCGAATAGCCCTGAATAAGCGAGTTACTAACTTCACCACCGATCTTAGAATGTGGTCCAATAGTCGTACCAGTATAAATTTTTGCACCCATTTTTAAAGTTGAATGGTCACACAAAGCAAATGGCCCACGAACTGACGTATTTTCCATTAAGACAGCATTTTTACCAATGTATATTGGTCCTTCTGAAGCATTTAAAGTAGCGTTATGAATTTCTGCACCTTCTTCAATAAAAATTTGCTCAGGTTTATCTGTATAAGCGTGTTCTGGTATGTCTTGCGAAGTTTTATGTCGTGTTAATAATGCAAAGTCTGCTAAAATAGCTTCATGATTTTTAGCAAATAAATCCCATATATCTTCAATATAAATACCGTCATAATCAACTGAAATAGAATTATAGCTACTGAGCTCAAAATCTTCAACTGGATTAGCATAATAAGCTAAAACATTATTTTTGTATTTTAAGGCTTTATTAGGACCTAAGTTTTGAAGCTGTTTAACATAATTTTCAGTTGGTAAAAATCGGCTGTTAAGGTAAAGGCATTCGCCAGATTTAAGGTTTTTAAACTTGTTTTGAAGATAATCTTCAGTTTGGTATAATGTAGAAGCTGACGGAAAATAATGCTGAAACTTTTCGGCAATTTTTAAAATCCCAATCCGTAAATCAGCAATTGGTCTTGTATAGGTTAATGGCAAAAAATTGTTTCGATAATGGTCGTCAAATAAAACGATATTCATAAGTTGAAGTTTATATTCCTAATAATTTGGCTAAATTTACACACAATTAAATTTAATACAATGTCTACAGCAAAAAAACAATATAAAAGAGTCACTGTAAAATCATTAATCGATATGAAATCGAATAACGATAAAATTTCGATGATTACCGCTTATGATTACACAATGGCGCAAATTGTCGATCATGCTGAAATTGATGTGATCTTAGTTGGCGATTCTGCCTCTAATGTTATGGCTGGTCATGAAACTACTTTGCCTATTACGCTTGATCAAATGATTTATCATGCTTCGAGTGTTATTAGAGCTGTAAAACGAGCTTTAGTGGTTGTAGACTTACCTTTTGGTAGTTACCAGAGTGACCCAAAAGAAGCCCTAAGAAGTGCTATTAGAATTATGAAAGAAAGTGGTGCTCATGCAGTAAAATTAGAAGGTGGAAAAGAAATTAAAGACTCTATTAAACGTATTTTAAAAGCTGGAATTCCTGTTATGGGTCATTTAGGTTTAACACCTCAATCAATTTACAAGTTTGGGACTTATACGGTTAGAGCTAAAGAAGAATATGAAGCAGAAAAACTTAAAGAAGATGCTAAAATGCTTGAACGCATAGGTTGTTTTGCTGTGGTTTTAGAAAAAGTTCCCGCTAAATTAGCAAAAGAAGTTGCAGAAAGCATTAACATTCCTGTAATTGGTATTGGTGCTGGTGGTGGCGTTGATGGTCAAGTTTTAGTAATTCATGATATGTTAGGTATGAATAAAGAATTTAGCCCACGTTTTCTACGTCGTTATGCAGATTTACATTCTGAAATGACTAGTGCACTTCAACAATACAAAAAGGATGTAAAGTCGCAAGATTTTCCTAACGAAAACGAGCAATATTAACTAAGACTGCAATTTTAATTGCCATTTCCAAGCGCTTTTTAAGGCGTCATCAAGTGTTAATTTAGTTTCCCAACCTAATTCATTTTTAGCTTTTTGAGTGTTAGCATAAGCTGCTACAACATCGCCTTCTCGCCTACTTACTATTTTATGAGGAAGCTTTTGGTTTGTAACACGCTCAAATGTTTCGACCACTTCTTTTACAGAACTGCCTTTACCTGTTCCCAAGTTAAAGACTTCAAAATTGGATTTACAATTGCCTTGTAATTGGCGTTCTAGGGCAACTACGTGAGCTTTAGCTAAATCGACTACATGAATATAATCACGTATGCACGTACCGTCTGCAGTTGGATAGTCGTCTCCAAAAATTGATAATTCTTCACGAATACCAGCTGCAGTTTGTGTTATGTAAGGCACCAAATTTTGTGGTGTCCCTATTGGTAATTCACCTATTTCTGCAGACTCATGAGCGCCAATAGGATTAAAATAACGCAAAGCAATCGCTTTAAAATTACTTTTGGTTTTTGTTGTGTCTAAAATTATTTCTTCACCGATTTGTTTCGTATTACCATAAGGTGATTCTGCTTGTTTTACAGGAGCATCTTCAGTAATTGGTAACTCATCAGCTTCGCCATAAACGGTACATGATGAGCTAAAGATAAAATTAGCTTGCGGTAATTGAGTTTGTGCTTGTAATAAATAGACTAATGTGTTAATGTTATTTTCATAGTAAAGCAAAGGATTTACAACACTTTCTCCAACCGCTTTTGAAGCTGCAAAATGAATAATACCACTTATATCTTGATGATTATTAAAAAATGCGTTGGTTTTTTCTTTATCACGTAAATCAAAATTGTGAAATTCTGGTGTTTTCCCTGTTATTTTTGTAATTCCATCTAGAACGTCTATCGAGGAATTTGACAAGTTATCAATAATAATTACTTCAAACTTTTTTTGTTGTAATTCAACTACAGTATGTGAACCGATAAAGCCTAAGCCGCCAGTTACTAAAATTTTCATAGGTTAGGTAGATTTTAAGTTTCTTATCATTAAAAATGGCTAATTTTGTAAGCGTAAATTTAAATTATATTTTCTAATCAAACGAACGCATCATGATAAAAGCCTTTAAAATATTAAGTTATCTAGAAGCTATTTCATTTTTAGTACTTCTTGGCATTGCGATGCCTTTAAAATATATGTATGATATGCCAGAATATGTAAGAGTTGTTGGTATGGCTCATGGTATTTTATTTGTACTTTACATTATTGGTGCCTATTATATGTATGAAAAATTAAACTGGAAATTTAAAACTTTTATGGTTATTGTTTTATGCTCAGTTTTACCATTCGGTCCATTCTACGCCGACAAAAAATATTTACCAAAATCTTAATCGTCAGCTAAACGGTTTTTAACATATTCAACTTCAGTTTTACCGTGAGGTTTTGCTTTACCATTTTCATCTAAACTCACCATAACTATTCGGTCGACTTTTATAATAGTTTGTCGAGTCATTTTATTTCTGACTTCACATTTTAAAGTTAGTGAGGCTTTACCAAATTTAACTACTTCAATACCAATTTCTATAATATCTCCTTGAACAGCCGAACTTTGAAAATCTATTTCACTAATAAATTTAGTTACTGTTTTTTGATTTTCAAGTTGAATAATAGAATATAATGCAGCCTCTTCGTCTATCCATTCTAGCAATCGACCACCAAATAAAGTTCCATTAGGATTTAAATCTTCTGGTTTTACCCATTTTCTTGTATGAAATCTCATAATCTTTTTTGTACAAAGATAAGCTATAAGTTTACGTTATAACTAATTTAAAAATAATAGATTTTTATAATTAAATTAGTAATATCTATTCATTAACAAAATCCTCAAGATAGGCATATTTAGATGTTAACTGACCATTCTCTGTCATTTTAGCACGCTCTAAAATACCTTCTTTGTCGTCATTAAAAAAAGCTGGAATTACATGTTCAGCAAACATTTCACCAAAACCTTCGCTAGCATCTTTAGGCAATTCGCATGGCAAATTATCAACAGCCATTACAGTAATTGCTTCTGGATGATTAAATTCAACTTCGCTTTCAGACATAGGATGATAGCCATAAAATGGATTTGCAATAGTTGATGGCTTAATCGTTGAAGCCACTGGTCCATCTATATCGCAGCTTACATCGGCTACCAAATTAATTTTAAATTGAGGCGATTTAGCATCTTCTCTAGTAAACAAATAAGGTGCACCTTCTCCATAAAAGTGACCTGCAATAAAGTAATCGGTTACTTCAGCAAAACGCATAAAATCACTTTCATAATGTTCAGGGTGTTTAAAAAAATGAGACTTAGAAACTTCATCTTTATAGGTAGACTTAGGTTTATTATAATCTAAAACATCAATTTTACAATAAACAGGTTCTGCAAAATTTTCACTTAAAAAAGCCTCGACGCCGACTGATTTAATTTTTAAATGATCTAAAATTTCTTTTGCTCCTTGAGCCACTTTTCCACTTCCTGTTAAACAAATTTTTATTTGAGGTAACTTGATTTGATCAAGCGCTTGTTTAACAGCACTTAAATCGTCCAGATGCTCAACTTTAGGTAAATTAAATAAATTATCTCTTAAACCTAAAGCCCTAAAACCGTTATAAGCACCTACTAAACCTGCATATCTCCCAAAACCTATTAATCGTGAACCATTAGTTTTGGTAATAACTTCATGATCGTATAAAGTGATTTTTTTATCAAGAATGGCCTTTAACAAATTGCGATTATAAGGCTGCATTTTAATGGTATGTGAAAAGAAAAAATAAGATTTATGAGGTATTAAAGCCTCAATCGGAACTTCTTTTACACCTAACAAAACATCGCAGTCACTTAAATCACTACTTAATTCACAATTATTTTTTTGATAGCTTTTATCAGAAAATATGCGGATATCTGAAGGTTCCACAACAAATTTAAGTTGGTATTCTTGCTGAAGTTGATTTACTTGTTCGGGTGTAAAAACAACACGCCTATCTGGTGGAGTTTTACGTTCTTTAATTAATCCTATTTTCATTAATCTCAATTTTGCCCAAACTTAACAAAAAATCTTCAAGATAAATTAAGGATTTTTACAAAGAGATTAACACGACTTCAAAACCTACTCAATTAACTTTACACAAAAAATTAAGATGAACCAAACTCAAGAATTATTAAAACCAATAAAACTAAGAGACTTAGAACTTAAAAATCGTGTTATTATGGCGCCGATGACTAGAAGTCGTGCCGATAATGATGTTAATGCACCAACCGACATACATGTAAAATATTACACACAACGGGCAAGTGCTGGATTAATAATCAGTGAAGGTGCTCAAGTTTCTGAAAGAGCTGTAGGTTACATAAATACTGCAGGAATTCATAATAAAGAACAAATTGAAGGTTGGCGAAAAGTAACTGATGCTGTACATGAAAAGGGCGGAAAAATTTTTATTCAACTTTGGCATGTTGGTCGTATGTCTCACCCTGATTTTCATAATGGAAAAAAACCTTTGGCACCAAGCGCAGTAAATCCTCATTCTCAATCTTATACTCCAGAAGGCTTTAAAGATACTGTTGAGCCAAAAGCCATGACAACTGAAGAGGTAAAACAAACCGTTCAAGATTTTAAATTTGCAGCTAGAAATGCAATTGAAGCTGGATTTGATGGTGTTGAAATTCACGCCTCTAATGGATATTTATTTCATCAATTTTTTAATAGGTCGTCTAACAAACGGACCGACGAATACGGCGGAAATAAAGAAAACAGAACTCGTTTCTTATTTGAAGTTTTAGATGCTGTTAAAGTTTTTGTTCCTGAAAATAGAATTGGTGTACGATTAAACCCATCGCTTAATGGAATCTTTGGTATGGAAGCTGATGAAGAAACTATACCAACTTTTGAATATATTGTAAAAAAATTAAATGATTACAATTTATCATATTTACATTTATCTGAACCATTCAATGATGTAAGCGATATCGACTATTTAGTGACTAACATTGCTGAACATTTTAGACCTCTGTATAATGGAAATTTAATGATTAATTCTGGTTTTACTCAAGAATCTGGAAATAAAATTATCGAAAATGGCCATGCTGATATGGTTGCTTTTGGAAAGTTATTCATTTCAAATCCTGATTTACCTATTCGTTTTGAAAAAAATGCCAATTTGCAAGATTGGGATTCAGATACCTTTTATGTTCCTGGTGAAAAAGGTTATACCGATTATCCACTATTAGACGAAACACCATAATTTTGTTTATTTTTTAACACAAAAACATTAAACAATATTTAAATTGAGCCGGTAATTTTATCGGCTTTTTTTATGAAACATCTTAATAAATCAGATTTAAATGCACTCGAATCTCGCTACAGAGCTAACTTAATTAACTCATGTAGTGGAATTAAATCTGTTAATTTAATCGGTACAAAAAATAATTCAGGAACTACTAACCTAGCCATCTTTAATTCGGTTATGCATATTGGCAGTAACCCGCCAATGTTAGGTTTTATATTGCGTCCGACAACTGTTAGAAGAGATACTTACACAAACATTTTAGATCAGAAAAAATTTACAATAAATCAAATACCTTATGATTTAATAGAGTGCGCTCACCAAACCTCAGCAAAATATGAAGCCAATACGTCTGAATTTGATGAACTAAACATCGAAAAAGAATTTATCAAAGAATTTGAAGCACCCTTTGTGAAGAGTTCAGCATTGAAAATTGCTTGTAGTTATACAAATTCATATTTAATCGAAGAAAATGGGTGTCGCCTGATCATTGGAGAAATAGAACACCTGATTTATGATGACAGAGCTCAAGAAAAAGATGGCTGGCTTGACGTTTCAAAACTGAAATCAACAGCATGCATAGGTCTTGACGCTTATGTTGAAACTAAATTAATAAAACGTTTAAGCTATGCAAAACCACATAAAAATTTAGAATAAATTTTTAATGGCTCATAAAAAAACCCATTTACCTGAAAAAATTTGTTTAACCTGTGGTAGGCCATTTACATGGCGAAAAAAATGGGAAAAAAATTGGGAAAACGTAAAATATTGTAGCAAACGATGCAGAACAGAAAAAAAGTCAACTTAGTTTGGTTTAGAAACGATTTAAGAGTTCGTGATAATCATGTATTAACTAATGCAATGAAGTCTCATCTGCCTTTGATAGCACTTTATGCTTTCGATCCAAGGCATTATGAGGAAACCAAATACGGATTTAAAAAAACAGAAAAATTTAGAGCTCAATTTTTAATTGAGAGTGTTAAATGTCTTCATCAAGAACTAAATAATTTAAACATAGGTTTATACACTTCAACTGAAACTCCAGAGCAAGCGATTCATCAACTTCAGCATGATTTTGAAATTGAAGAAATTTTCTTTCAAAAAGAATGGACTTCAGAAGAAAAAAAAGTGGAAAGTGAAATTAAGAAAGTTCACCCTGAGATTAAACTAAATTCTACTTACAATCAATTTTTATTTCATCCTGAAGATATTCCGTTTAATGATTTTAAACATATTCCTGAAGTTTTCACACAGTTTAGAAAAGCCTGCGAAAAGCAAAGTAAAGTAAGAGCTGAGCTACCTATACCTCATGCTCAAGATCATGCTCATTTCATTAATTTTACATCAAAAATACCTTCACTTAATGATTTAGGCTTAGACAATTTTAAAGTAGATTCTAGAACAGCATTTCCTTTTAAAGGTGGTGAAAAAAACGCTTGGGAAAGGCTAAACAATTACTTTTGGAAGACAAAAAAGTTACAATATTATAAGAAAACCAGAAATGGGTTATTAGGGACAGATTACAGTTCTAAATTTTCACCTTGGTTAGCTAATGGTTCTATTTCGGCAGTTTCAATTTATCATCAAGTCAAAAAATTCGAAAAAGAAATCAAAAAAAATCAGGACACTTACTGGTTGATTTTTGAACTCATTTGGCGTGATTACTTCAAGTATATTTCACTTAAATATGGAAATTCAATTTTTAAATTAGGTGGAATTTTAAATAAAGATTACAAGTGGAATAATCATGAAAAAGCTTTTAAACAATGGATTAACGGCCAAACACCCGAAGATTTTGTAAACGCTAACATGATAGAATTAGGTAAAACTGGTTTTATGAGTAATCGCGGACGACAAAATGTAAATAGCTATTGGGCAAAAGAGTGGCAACAAGATTGGCGAAAGGGAGCAGCCTATTTTGAAGCTATGTTAATTGATTATGATGTGCATAGCAATTGGGGCAATTGGATGTATAATAGCGGTGTTGGAAATGATCCACGCGATAGAAAATTTAACATTAGACGTCAAGCTGAACGCTACGACTCTAACGGAACTTACCAAAGAACTTGGTTACAAGAAAACTTATTTTAAATGAAAACATTACGACTCATTTTAGGCGATCAGCTCAATTATAATCATTCATGGTTTAACAATACATCAGAGAATGTTATTTATTTTATGGCTGAAACCAAAGAAGAAACCAGCTATGTTAAACATCACATTCAAAAAATTGTTGGATTCTTCCTTTCCATGCGCAATTTTGCTCATCATCTTAAAGAAAATAACCATGAAGTTATTTATTATCAGATTGATGATGAGGAAAATAAACAGTCTCTTGAAAAAAACCTTTCCTCAATCATAAAAAAACATCAAATAAGTAATTTTGAATATCTTTTACCTGATGAATTTCGTTTAGACGAAAAACTAAAATCATTTTGTAAACAACTAGACATAGACTCTAACTGTAAAGACACAGAACATTTTTATACCAAAAGAAACGACATAACTAAGTTTTTTGAAGGAAAAAAAGAAATGGTCATGGAGTATTTTTACAGAGATATGCGTAAAAAACATGGCTTATTAATGAATGGCCAACAGCCAGTTGGAGGTCAATGGAATTACGACAAAAGCAATCGAAAAAAGTGGTCTGGACAGGTTGAAGTTCCTCCATATAAAAAATTTAAAAAAGATGTTAGTAACCTTGTTAATCAAATTAACAAAAGTGAGATTAAGCATTTCGGCCGTATAGAAGCAAAGAATTTTACTTGGCCAACTTCTAGAAAAGAAGCATTAGATGTGTTAGATTTCTTTTGCAAGTATCTACTACCCCATTTTGGTGATTATGAAGATGCCATGCATACCGATGAAAATATGTTATTTCATTCAAGGCTTTCATTTGCCTTAAACTCAAAAATGTTATCACCTAATGAAGTTAATAATGCTGTAATTAAACATTACCATCAACATCAAGACCAAATAGATATCTCTCAAGTTGAAGGTTTTGTTAGACAAGTTTTAGGTTGGCGAGAATACATGCGAGGTATTTACTGGAAAGAAATGCCAGATTATGCTTCGAAAAACGCATTAAACAATAATAATAAACTACCTGAATTTTATTGGACAGGTAAAACTAAAATGAAGTGCTTGAGCCAATCTATCAATGCCAGCTTAGATAACGCTTATGCTCACCATATACAGCGATTGATGGTTTTAGGCAATTTTGCACTTTTAACCATGACCAATCCAGACGAAGTTGATGCTTGGTACTTAGGTGTATATATTGATGCCATTGAATGGGTAGAATTAACAAATACACGCGGTATGAGTCAGTTTGCTGATGGTGGAATAGTTGCTACAAAACCTTATGTTTCTAGTGGTAGTTACATAAACAAAATGAGTAACTATTGTAAATCTTGTCATTACAAAGTAAAAGCTAAAGAAGGTGAAGAAGCTTGTCCATTCAATAACCTTTATTGGAATTTTCTACATGAAAAGCAAGATGAGTTTAAAAATAACCCAAGAATGAATATGATGATGAGTCTTCTTAAGAAAATGAACAAATCAACGCTTGAAAATCACATCAGTAGGTCTCAGAAAATTATAAATAACCCTGATAATTTTTGATTGTTTTAACAATTAAAATATATTTGCAACTTAACAATTAAATAGTAAACATGAAAAAGACATTTTTAACATTAGGAGTTGCAACTGCTTTAGTTCTTGGAACTGTTAGCTGTACAGAAAAAAAAGCCGAAAAGTCTGAGGACAAAGTTGAAGAAACTATGGATAAGGCTGGCGATAAAATGGAAGAAGGCGCTGAAAAAGTAGAAGAAACTATGGAAGAAGGCGCTGAAAAGGTAGAAGAAACTATGGAAGAAGGTGCTGAAGAAGCTAAAGAAGCTGTAGAAGAAGGCGCTGAAGCTATGGAAGAAAAAGCCGAAGAAACTAAAGAAAAGATGGAAGGCGGTATGTAAACTACTTCTCTTAAATTAATAAAAAAGCCTCATTGTAATAATGAGGCTTTTTTTATGATTCAATTTAAGTTGATTAAATCTCTATTGAACCTTTTCCTTCTCTAACCAATATAGGTTCATTTTGAGTTAAGTCTATTACGGTAGAAGCTGTATTATCACCATAACCACCATCAATCACTAAATCAACATGTTTTTGCCATTTCTCAAAAATCAATTCAGGATCAGTAGTATATTCAACGAGGTCGTCTTCATCTCTTATTGATGTTGAAATAATGGGATTACCTAATTTTTCTACAATTGCTTTAGCAATAGAATTGTCTGGTACTCGAATCCCGACCGTTTTTTTCTTCTTAAAAACTTTAGGTAAATTATTATTGCCAGGCAGAATAAACGTATAAGGTCCTGGTAAATTTCGTTTTAAAATCTTAAATGTATTGGCTGGTATTTGCGCAACATATTCTGACAGATTACTCAAATCATGGCAAATAAATGAAAAGTTAGCTTTTTCAAGTTTTATACCTCGAAGTCTTGCTACTTTTTCTAGTGCTTTGTTGTTATTTATGTCGCAACCTAAACCATATACTGTATCTGTAGGATAAATAACCAAACCGCCATTTTTAAGTACCTTTGTAATTTTATCTAGTATTTTTTCAGACGGATTTTCTTCGTATAGTTTTACATATTCTGCCATATCTAATGATGTTTACCTTTTGCTTTTATTGTGTCTACTCTGCCTGTAATATAAGAAATTACAGCTCCAAAAGAAGCAATTCCGGTTAAAATTAAAATACCTGAAAGTAACTTTCCTATTGAAGTAACTGGATAAAAGTCGCCATAACCAACAGTTGTAATGGTTACATAACTCCACCACAACGCATCTTCAGCGGTTTTAATATTACCGCTATCTTTTTCAAAATATAACACTAAAGTTGAAGTGATTATCATAATTGTTACAGCCATAAAAATAATAAGGCCATATAAACTTGCCACTCTATTAGAACGAATAAACTTCACTAACATTCTAAAAGATTGAATAATTCTTAAGACTCTAAAAATTCTAAAGATTCTTACGTATCTAAATTCAGCTATAACAGGAATTGAGGATAATAAATCTAGCCAACCATAGGTAAAAAAATACTTTAGCTTTTGGTCACTATTAATAAACTGCTTTAAAAAATCGTAAAAGAAAACTATACATAAACCAAAGTCGTAATAATGTAAGAGCTTATTGACTTCTGACTCTTCTGGTAAAAAAAATGTCATTGTCAATAATGCGATGCTAAATAAAGATAAAGCTGCAACTATAAGTTTATTTACACTTAACATTTATAATTTTTTAAGTTTAGCAAATTTTAAAATGAGGTTTTTAACACCACTAGAATTAAAATTAATTGAAGCCTTAGCATCAAGTCCTGCACCATTAACTTCAATCACAGTACCTTGACCAAAACGCTCGTGTTCAACTAAATCACCGGCTTTTAAATTAACTGGTTTCGCTGGTTTTGAGATTGTTTTGCCTTCTGGTTTCAACTTTCTAAGCTTACGAAGCTGCTGTTCGGTTGGTTTATGACTTGGCGGTGGTGTAGCCTTTTTTGGTTTTTCTTGTCTTAATTTAGACTTATCTACATCATCATCAAAAATATCACGATCAATAAAAGATTTAAATTTATAATCGTCTTTAGGCACCATAAAATCTAAAAAACTTTCATCAATTTCTTCAATGAAACGACTTGGCTCTGCATCTATTAATTTTCCCCATCGATAACGTGAAATCACATAGGTTAAATAAGCTTCTTTTTCAGCACGAGTTAGGGCAACATAAAACAATCGGCGTTCTTCTTCGAGTTCGCTCCTCGTATTCATACTCATAGCCGAAGGAAATAAATCTTCTTCAAGACCAACAATATAGACATATGGAAACTCTAAACCTTTAGCTAAGTGTATCGTCATTAAAGCAACTCGATCTTCATCGCCAATATCTTTATCCATATCGGTTGCTAAGGCAACATCTTCTAAAAATTCAGTCAGCGAACCTGTGGCATCAACTAATTCTTTTTGTCCTTCGACAAAGTCTTGCACACCATTAATCAATTCCTCTATATTTTCTAATCTAGCAATACCTTCGGGTGTGCCATCTTTTTTAAATTCTTGAAGTAAACCTGATTTTTTTGCTACCAATTCAGTCATATAAAAAGCATCTTCCTGCTTAGCTGAAATTTGAAAGCTTTTAATCATATTTATAAAATTGACAAGCTTTGTTTTGGTTCCTTTGTTTATTTTTAAATCGAGTTTGTCAATATGCTCTATAATTTCGAAGATACTTCGTTTATAATGGTTAGCTGCAAGCGTAAGTTTATCCATCGTTGTTTGACCAATACCACGTGTTGGATAATTAATAACTCGCTTTAAAGCTTCTTCATCTTTAGGATTAACAATTATTCTTAAGTAAGCTAAAACATCTTTAATTTCTTTCCGTTGATAAAATGACAAGCCGCCATAAATTCGATAAGGAATATCTTTTCTTCTCAGAGCGTCTTCAATAGCACGACTCTGAGCGTTTGTTCTGTAAAGCACAGCAAAATCACCATTTTTAGACTGATTTTGCATACGTTTTTCAAAAATAGAACTAGCCACAAAACGGCCTTCTTCAGCATCGTTCATTAAGCGATTGACATGAATTTTCGATCCAGGTTCATTTTCTGTCCAAACAACTTTTTCAAGCTTAGTTTTATTTTTATCAATTACAGAATTGGCTGCTTGAACTATATTTTTAGTCGACCGATAGTTTTGCTCTAAACGAAATGACTTAACCTCATCATAATCACGTTGAAAGTTTAAAATATTATTGATGTTTGCGCCTCTAAAGGCATAAATACTTTGGGCATCATCACCAACAACACAAATATTTTGGAAGCGATCGCTTAAGGCTCTTACAATTAAATATTGGGAATGATTGGTATCTTGATACTCATCTACCAATATATATTTAAAGCGCTGTTGGTACTTAGCCAAAACATCCGGAAATCTTGTTAACAGTTCGTTGGTCCTTAATAATAAATCATCAAAATCCATTGCGCCTGCTTTAAAACAACGCTCAACATACTCTTGATATATATCACCCATTCTTGGGCGCTTAGCCATTGCATCAGCTTCTTGAAGATCGTAATCATTACGATAAGCCTTAACTGTAATTAAGCTATTTTTAAAGGATGAGATACGAGATAAAATTTGTTTATATTTATAGATATCTTTATCCAGATTCATTTCTTTAATAATGCTCCGCATTAATTGCTGAGAATCGTTAGAATCATATATCGTAAAGTTTGAAGGATAGCCTAGTTTATCACCTTCAATGCGCAATATTTTAGCAAAAACAGAATGAAAGGTTCCCATCCAGAGATTTTTGGCTTCATTGCTTCCAACAATTTGGGCAATACGATTTTTCATTTCTCGAGCCGCTTTATTGGTAAAAGTTAAAGCCAAAATATTAAAAGCATCAACACCTTGATGCATCAAATGTGCTATGCGAAAGGTTAAAACACGTGTTTTACCTGAACCAGCACCAGCAATTACAATCATTGGACCGTCTTTTTGTAAAACAGCTTCTCGCTGGGCTTCATTTAATTGATCAATATAGTCTTGCAAAAGATATTTGTTTTTCAGTAGTTTAAATTTCAAAAATAACAGAAACAAATTTAATTATCAGCGCACTTTAGCATCTTATTTTGTTTAATATATTTGAAGAAAATTAAAATTTTATGCCAAGTATTGAAACTCTTATAATGATTTTACTCCCAACACTAGTTGTTGGTGGTGTTGCTTACTATTTTTTTAAAACGCATACCGACTTTTTAAAAGAAATTCAATATAATGATAATCTAAAAGCTTTAAAAAAAGAGGCCTTACCTGTAAGAATTCAAGCCTATGAACGTTTAACTTTGTTTTTAGAGCGTATTAATCCAGGTAGTTTACTACAGCGTGTTAAACCTACAGGCGACAATAAATTTGATTATGAAAATTTGTTAGTAGCAACTATTGAACAAGAGTTTGAGCATAATTTAGTGCAACAAATTTATGTTTCTGATAAATGTTGGCAAGCAATTAGAGCTTCTAAAAATGCAACAATATCTCTAATTAGACAATCTACAATGAGCGAAAAAATTACCGACAGTCAAAAATTACGCGAATATATTTTAACCGAATTACTTGAAAAAGAATCTCCTAGTATGACTGGTTTAGCTTTCTTAAAAAATGAGGCCAAACAATTGTGGTAAGCTATTTTTTTAATAAATCTTTGAGCTTCGATACATTTTTGATCTTCCCATTATTCATGAGTTGATTTATACTAGCTTTGATCGTCTTGTCTTTTATTATTTCAGAAAATAACTGTTTTACAAAAGTTCTATATCGCCAAACTGGATGATTTAAATCTTCACTTAAATTAACCAAACTTTCCTCATCAAAATAATTAAGCTGAAACAGATATACAAAAGCTTGTCGCTTGATTTGATAAGGCATTTCTGGTACCGTATAATTTACTAAACCTCTGACTGGTTGGTATGCATTATCTGGATTGTTGAGTGCTGAAAGCATTAAATGTAATAACTTCATATTTAAATGAATATTACCGTCTTGACCTTTAGTTTGTTTAAGGTAAAAGCTTCTTTTTTTAGGAAAATTGAGCCATAACTTCAACAAAGCGTGCTCTCTCGTGATGTAAGATTCATCTTTAAGTAATTCTTCAAAAGATAACTGAAGTTGTCTTGGAATTTTACTGATATTTTTAATAAGAACTTGTCTTGTTTTTAAGTGTTTAGTTTCTAGTGCAAGTTGAAGTAACTCGTTATTAATTAAATTTTTATCGCTAGTTAATTGCAAGGCCACCTCGGGACCAAAATAATCAATATGTTTGCTTAATAAAGCTTCTTTTAACTGCTTTTGTTTTTCAGAAACCGGTAGCCCGCGCAAAGCCTTCAGCTCAAATAATTGTTCAATAAAAGAAGATTTGGTTAAAATGAGTTGGGCTTCTTCAGCTGGAAAGGACTTTTGTAGCAGCCAATCTTGTTTAAATTGTGCTAAATTTACTTGAGTTAATGATTGAACTTCAGCTAGGAAATCATCAGTTTCGACAGACTTGTAAGCATTATTAACTAAATACTGACTAATCGCTTCAAAAAAGACTTTATCTCCTACTCGATTTCGCAAAGCGTGAAGAGCCCATGCACCTTTTTCATAAAATGTAAGCGAATTAGCATTTGGATTAAACAAACGCTGACCTTTTCCTTGGTCTGAACGTAGTTTTAAACTTTCTGCAGTCGAGAATAACTGATGCTCAAAATACGGTGTACCAAATAAATGCTCTTGAGCCAAATACGAAAAGTAAGTGGCAAATCCCTCATGAAGCCAGTGATGTTTTGCTGAAGTTTCGGTTACTAAATTCCCAAACCATTGATGCGCTAATTCATGTGCTTCTACATTAACGAAATCTGAATCATTTTTTGCAATTGAGTCAGTGATAAATTCATCTGAAAAGATGGTACAGCTTGTATTTTCCATACCTGCATATAAAAAATCACGAACACCAATTTGCTTATAATTTTGCCAAGGATAGCTTACACCTATTTTCTGCTCTAAAAAATTAAATATATCCTGTGTGTATATAAATGTTGACTTAAAATCAAGTGAATCTTGAGCAGGTAAATAATTGTATATAGAAATTCCGCTATTTGAGTTTTGGGTTTCTTCAACGAAATTTCCAGCTGCAAAAGCAACCAAATAACTGCTCATAGGCTTTTGCATATCAAACTCCCAAGTTGTTAAATTAACGTTTTTAGACTTTCGTTTTAGATTTCCATTAGAAACCAATTTATATTGACTTGGCAAGGTGTAAGTTAAATCAAATTCAATTTTATCACGCATATCATCTAAACTTGGCAACCAATGTGAAGTGTACTTACCTTGACCTTGCGTCCAAATTTGAAGTGGAAATTCAGTATCTCCTAATTTACCAGTAAAATAAAGTGTTTGTTTTGGTTTAGCTTGATAACTTACATCAATTTTATAACTTTTATTTGGTTTAAAATGGTGATAGAAAATTATTTTTTCGGAATTATAGCTGAATTTGAATTGATTTGAATTGACAGACTTAAAATTTTGAGCATCAAAAAACACTGAGTCAACTGCTGACTTGATATGAAAATAAATTGAGACTTCTGCTGAAATACGTCGTAAAGTATCATTTATGGTAACTTCAGCTTTAATCCTTTTAACATCTAAATTTGGTTGATGTTGTGCTGTTAAAATTGATGTTATAAATAAATTTAATAAAACTAAAATAGATTTCATAATTCAGTTTTTACAAATATCTTATAAAAATAGAATTATGCGTTGGTAAATCACAAAAGCTCAAATAAAATAGATTAAACCTGGTCAGAAACAACTTTATAAGTTGGATCTTCAATAACATTCACGTCGATGATTTCTTCTGCATTCTTTAATAAATTTCTACAATCAGGTGAAAGGTGTTTTAAATGGACTTTTTTACCAACTTTCATGTAGCGCTCAGTGATTTTATTTAAAGTTTCAATAGCTGACATGTCTACTACTCTACTTTCTTTGAAGTCAATAATAACTTCATCAGGATCGTTAAGAACATCAAATTTATCGTTAAAAACAGTTGTTGAACCAAAAAATAATGGTCCGTAAATTTCATAATGTTTTACGCCATTTTCATCAATATGCTTTCTAGCACGAATTCTTTTAGCATTGTCCCAAGCAAAAACTAAAGCTGCTATAATAACACCAACTAGTACAGCTAAGGCTAAATTATGTAAAACTACTGTTACGCCTGTAACGAGAACCATAACCAAGATATCAGATTTAGGCATACGCTTAAATGTCTTTAAGCTTGCCCATTCAAAAGTTCCTATCGCTACCATAATCATAAGTCCTGTAAGTGCAGCCATAGGAAGTTGCTCAATTATACTTGCGCCGAACATTACAAACGCTAATAATGCTAATGCTGCAACTATTCCAGATAATCTCGCTCTAGATCCGGAAGAAATATTTATCAAGCTTTGGCCTAACATTGCGCAGCCGCCCATTCCTAAAAAGAACCCAGACAACACATTAGCTGTTCCCTGAGCAACAGCCTCTTTATTACCATGGCCGCGTGTTTCGGTGATTTCGTCAATAATATTAAGGGTAAGTAAGCTCTCAATAAGTCCTACACCAGCAACAATGGCTGAATAAGGTAAGATGGTTATAAACGTATCTAAAGTAAACGGAATAGTTGGTATAGATGGTATAGGAAAACTTCCTGAAACTGATGCAATATCTCCAACGGTTGAAGTATCAATATCAAAAAAATAGACGATACCAAAAATTACCAAAATAGCTGCAAGTCCTGCTGGAAATGCTTTGGTCAATTTTGGAAGTCCCCAGATTATTATAATGGTTAAAATTACCAATCCTAAAAACACATAAAGCTGTTGGCCTTGCATCCATGGCGCATCATCAATTGTACTATCAACTGTAAACTGAGGTAATTGAGACATGAAAATGATTATAGCTAATCCATTAACGAATCCAAAAATAACAGGATGAGGTACTAAACGCATGAGTTTACCTAGTTTTAAGGCACCAGCAATTATTTGAATGATACCTGCCAGAATTACCGTAACAAAAACATATTGTGTAATTTCATCAATTGTAATATTAGGGTTAGCAGCCTTGAGTGTTACAATAAGTCCTGAAAAAACAACAGCAACAGCACCTGTAGCTCCTGAAATCATGCCTGGTCTTCCTCCTAAAATAGAGGTAACTAAACCCATAATAAAAGCCGCATAAAGACCTGTTAGTGGCGATAAGCCTGCTAATAAAGCAAAAGCAATTGCTTCTGGCACAAGCGCTAAGGCAACAGTTAAGCCAGACATTATTTCAATTTTGTAATCAACTTTTTGTTTAAAATCAAACAAATTGAATACCTTTTTCATTTTAGGGATATTAAAAAGTTATTAGTAGATTAGGTACATTAACAAAGGATATGAAATAATATTCAAAAAAGTATAATTACCTAATTTTTAAAAATCTGCAAAACTATAATAAAAACCTACAAATAAAAACTTGACTTAAGTTTTTTTAAATCAAGTTATAAGCTTTTTAATTAATGGCGTTTTGATTTTTGGAGTGGACTAATTATTTTAACGTCTTGAAACTTTATCGCACCTTTAACAACACCTGAAATGACTTGCCTTAAAGCATCAATCAAATGACTTTTCAGCTCATTTTTATGGTGAATGATACTTATTTCTCTAGCTGGGTTAGGTTTTTCAAAATAGCGAAGGTTTTGTTTTTGCTTATCTGGTAAGTCTATTGTATGTAAATAAGGTAAAAGCGTCATGCCTAAACCTTCATCTGAAAGTCTTGTTAGGGTTTCAAAACTTCCACTTTCAAGATGAAATGCCTTTGTATTTTCAACATAACTTACATTTTTACATAGATTTAGAATACTATCCTTAAAACAATGTCCATCTTCTAGGAGCAAAATTTCCTCAGGATCTAATTGATTAACATTAATATAATCTTGCTGGTGAAACTTATGATTAGGTGGAATATAAGCTACAAAGGGCTCATAATATAAAGGCTTTTCAATAATAGAGTCATTATCTAAAGGTGAAGCAGCAATCCCTGCATCTAAGTGACCTTCTTTAATACGATCTATAATGACATCAGTTGTCATTTCTTCAATTTTGAGCTGAACTTTTGGATACTTGTTAACAAAATTCTTTAAAAACATAGGAAGCAATGTTGGCATTACTGTTGAAATAATACCAATTTTAAACTCGCCACCAATAAAGCCTTTTTGCTGCTCAACTATATCAGTAATTCGATTACTTTCATTAACAATATTCTTAGCCTGATTAATGATTTGAACACCAACTGAAGTTAGTTCAATAGGTTTTTTTGAGCGGTTAAAAATTTTTACGTCTAACTCTTCTTCAAGCTTTTGAACCTGCATGCTTAAAGTTGGTTGGGTAACAAATACTTTTTCGGCTGCTTTTGTAAAATTTTTGTATTCAGCTACGGCTAATACATATTGAAGTTGCGTAATTGTCATATTTTTAAAACTTATTACTAGACCTCAAAGGTATAATTTTATCTTATACAATTAAATGAAGTTATTTCTTTTGTTAGCTAATCTAAAGGATTATTGCAAATCTGCCTTTAGTTTTTTCATTAAGTCATCATAATTATCATAAATGGCAAATTCGCCATTTTTAAGATAAGAAACTTGACCATTTTCTTCACTAACCACAATAGCTAGGGCGTCGGTTTTTTCAGTAATTCCAACGGCAGCACGATGACGAAGACCAAACCTTAAAGGAATTTCACGACTATTTGAGACAGGTAAAATAACTCTTGTAGCTGTTATTTTGTTACCTTCAATTATAATTGCTCCATCATGCAATGTAGAATTTTTAAAAAAGATTGATTGTAGTATCGGTTTATTGATTAAAATATCCATCTCATCACCTGAGTCTTTTACAAAATCAAGTTGTGTGTTCCTTTGAAAAACCATTAAAGCACCAGTTCTTTTCTTCGATAAGTCTTTAACTGCTTTTATAATTTCAGAAAGATATTTAGAGTCATTTTCTGTATCATTTAAATTAAATGATTTAAGAAAAATATTTTTACTAGTTAAATTTGTTGATCCTAGCATTAGTAAAAATTTACGAATTTCTTGTTGAAAAACAACCACTAAGGCAATCATTCCAACACCGATAAACTCTCCCAAAACACTGCTTAACATTTCCATGTTGAGCAATGCTGTTAATTTACCCAAAAGGTAAATAATAACAATACCAATAAAAATATTTATAGCCGCCGAACCACGTACCAATTTATACAAGTAATATAGCATGATCGCGACTAGAACGATATCTAGAATGTCTAAAATCCCTATTTCTAAAAAATCAAACTTCATCCAGTGACGTTAATCTATTGTATAAATCTATGGTTTCTTTAGCTTCTTTAACATCGTGAACTCTTAAAATTTTTGCTCCTTTTTGTAAAGCAATCATATTAAGAGCTGTTGTCCCGTTTAAAGCTTCTTTTGCAGAAATATTTAACACTTTATAAATCATTGATTTGCGAGACAATCCTACCAACAGAGGTAAACCTTGTATTTGTAATAATTCAAGTTTGCTTAACAACTCAAAGTTCTGATCAATGTCTTTAGCAAATCCAAAACCTGGATCTAATATAATATCATGAATACCAGCGTTTTGAGCTTTAGCTACATTAGCAGAGAAATAATGACGCATTTCAATCAGTAAATCATCATAAGTTGCTAAAGATTTCATGTTTTGTGGTGTTCCCTTCATATGCATCATCACGTATGGTACTTGATATTTAGCCACAACTTCATACATTTTCAAGTCGAGATTTCCTCCTGAGATATCATTAATTATAGCGGCGCCTTCATTTAAAGCAGCATCTGCCACTTGAGATCGAAACGTATCAATAGAAAATATTACTTCAGGAAATTCTTTTCTAAGAAGTTTTAAAACAGGAATAAGTCGGTTTAACTCCTCTTCTACTGAAATATCAACAGCACCAGGTTTTGAACTGTAAGCGCCTAAATCTACAAAAGTAGCGCCTTCAATTAGCATTTTTTTTACTTGCTTAATAACTTGAATTTCGTTTTTGAATTTACCACCATCATAAAATGAATCTGGCGTTAAATTCAATATACCCATAACCTTAGGTTTTGATAAATCAATTAATTCACCTTTACAATTTATTGAAGTCATTAATCTTTAGTTTGCTCTATAGCCTTTGAAATTAAAACATCGTTAGCAATAAAACCTATTTCTAAAAATGTTTTGTCTTTATTTTGGTCTGAATTTAAAACAATAATTGATATTTTTTTGACTTCAGCCTCTGACCTTATTTGATTAAGCTGTTGGGTTGATAAATTGTTTTCATCTAATACTAAGTTGAAATCATAATTTGAAGCTAAACCTAACATCTTCTTTAATACTTCAGTTTTGTTTTGAGTTGAAGTTATAAACTCAATACCTTCAGCAACACGATTAATTGAAGCATTTGGAAAATCTTGTTGAAGTTTTTTAGCAAAAACATCCATTTGATTCCCAACAAAGGCTCCTGAAACTCCACCGATAGACTGCTTAGAAATAAAGTCAATCACTGTAATCACTTCAGTTTTTACTTCTGGCTTTTCGATAGCTTTTTCTTCATTAATAACAGTTTTCGGTTTTCCTACTGATGGTTTAGTTGTGCTACATGATATTAAACTCATGCTTACAATACATATAAATAATGTTGTAAATTTCATTAATTTCAATTTATGACCAAATATACATATATCAATGTTAAAAAGTCTTAGTTTTTAATAATTTACTAAGTCTTCTATACTATTGTTAAGCCTTGACTTTCCTAGAAATTGAGTTTCTAGAGCCTGTGCAAAAGGTACTGGTGTTGGTAAACTTGATACAATTTTTATTGGCCCGTCAAGATATTCAAAACATTGGTCTGCAATTAATGCAGAAATATCTGAAGCAACACCACCAAAACTTGTGTCTTCTTGCACAATTAGTAATTTTCCTGTTTTTTTAACAGAATTAATAATAGCTTCTTCGTCAAGTGGTGCTAAAGCCCTTAAATCAATCACATCAGCTTCAATGTGGTCAAGTTCTTCAAGACTTTCTAAAACCCAATGCACGGCAGCTCCAAATGTAATAATACTAAGTTGATGGCCTTCTTTTAAGCAATTAGCCTTGCCTAATGGTAAAGTCGTATAATTTTCAGAAACATCACCTCTCACGCTTCTATACAAGGCTTTATGTTCAAAAAACAAAACAGGATTTGGGTCTTCTATCGAAGCTGCTAATAAAGCTTTAGCATCTTCAGGAAAAGCTGGATAAACAACTTTTAATCCTGGTGTTTTAGTAAACCATGCTTCATTGGTTTGACTGTGAAATGGTCCCGCGCCGACACCAGCTCCGCATGGCATTCTTACAACAACATCGGCATGTTGATTCCATCGATAATGCACTTTTGCTAGATAATTTACAATCGGATTAAAACCAGAGCTAACAAAATCAGCAAACTGCATTTCAACAACAGCTTTCATACCGTTAATTGACAATCCCATTGCTGCTGAAACGATAGCAGATTCGCAAATAGGTGTATTTCTAACACGTTCTTTGCCAAATTGTTCTACAAAGCCCTCGGTAATTTTAAAAACGCCACCATACTCAGCGACGTCTTGCCCCATAATTACTAGATTGTCATATTTTTGCATGCTTTGCTGAAGTGAGTTTCTAATTGCATCTACAAATCTAATATGCGTGGTGGCTTCAGATTTAGCTGTAGGCTCTAACGTAAAAGATTTATAAACATCAGCTAATTCGTTTTTAACAGAAGAACTAATGGCCGGTGCCTTAAAAGCGATATCTAAGTGTTCTGTAATTTCTTTAATAATTTCAGTCGCAAATTCTTGCTTTTGCTTTGGCGTTAACAAATTCGCATTGACTAAAGCTTTTTCGTAATTATCTATCGGATCTTTAGATTTCCAATAAGCCATTAAATCGTCTGGAACATATTTAGTTCCACTTGCTTCTTCATGACCACGACGTCTAAAAGTTTTAAATTCGATTAAAACCGGACGCTGATTTTCGCGCATTGAAGTTGCAATTTCATTAAGCTTAGTGTAAACTTCAACAATATTATTGCCATCAATAATATAAGCCTCCATGCCATAAGCTTGACCTCTGTCGGCAATATGTTCGCATTTAAACTGCTCTTCAGTAGGTGTTGATAAGCCATAACCATTATTCTCAACACAAAACAAAACAGGCAACGACCATACTGAAGCTACATTTAGAGCTTCGTGAAAATCGCCTTCGCTTGTGCCACCTTCACCAGTAAATACAGCTGTAATTTTGTTTTCTTCGCGTAATTTATGAGCTAAAGCGATACCATCTGCAACACCTAATTGTGGACCTAAATGCGAAATCATGCCAATTATTTTAAACTCTTGTGTTCCAAAATGAAAACTGCGATCTCTACCTTTAGTAAAACCGTTTGCCTTACCTTGCCATTGTTCAAATAAGCGATAAAGCGGTATTTTACGTTCGGTAAAAACGCCTAAATTTCGGTGCATTGGTAGTATATATTCGTCTTGGTTTAAAACCTGTGTTACACCAACAGCAATAGCTTCTTGACCAATACCACTAAACCATTTTGAAATTTTGCCTTGACGCAAAAGCGTGAGCATTTTTGTTTCGATTAAACGTGGCTTAAGCATTGCTTTATATAACTCTATCGCTTTTTCTGGCGACAATAAATCAAGTTGAAAATTCATATATTTTAATTTGTAATTTCAAAAGTAAATGAAATTATAAGTTTTTTAAAGAAACATTCAACATATTGTAGAATTAATAACTTCATGTTTTAAATCGGCTTACTTTATAATATTTCATTAAATTTGTATTCTTTAAATTTTACTTTATGTCAATGACTAACATACCAAGCGTTGATTTAGCAGATTTTTTATCTGATGATCCAAAACGCAAGCAAAAATTTGTGAATGAAATTGGAACTGCTTACGAAGAGATCGGTTTTGTAGCACTTAAAAACCATTTCTTAGACGAGAAATTAGTCAGCAGTTTATATAGCGAAGTCAAAGCTTTTTTTGACTTACCAGAAGATACAAAGAAAAAATATGAACGTGAAGACATTGGCGGTCAGCGTGGTTATGTTTCATTTGGGAAAGAACACGCTAAAGGCCAAAAGAAAGGAGATTTAAAAGAGTTTTGGCATTTTGGCCAAGAACCTGATGAAGATGCTCAACTTACTGAAGAGTATCCAAAAAATATTAAAGTTGATGAGTTAGACAACTTCAATGAGGTTGGAATGAAAGCTTATAAAATGCTTGAAAAAACAGGCATTTATGTTTTAAGAGCTTTAGCACTTCACATCGGCATTAAAGAAAACTACTTTGATTATTGGGCAAGTAACGGAAATTCTATTCTTCGACCAATTCATTATCCACCAATTACCGAAGAGCCTCAAGGCGCAGTAAGAGCTGGTGCTCATGGAGATATTAATTTAATCACGCTATTAATGGGCGCATCAACTGGTGGCTTGCAAGTACAGCGCAAAGATGGTGAATGGATTGATGCTATCCCAAATGAAGATGAACTTGTAATAAATGTTGGCGATATGTTAGAGCGTCATACCAACAATAAATTACGCTCAACAATTCATCGCGTCGTCAACCCACCTAAAGATCAATGGGATCAGCCACGCTATTCTATTCCGTTTTTTATGCACCCAAGAAGCGAAATGAAACTAGATTGTCTTGAAGAATGTATCTCTGAAGAAAATCCAAAACAATATGAAGATATTACAGCTGGCGAATTTTTACACCAACGCTTAGTTGAAATTGGACTGATTAAACCAGAGAAATAATAGGTTATGGATTTACAAGACCAGTTGAAGGAATTGTTCCCTGACCATGAACCCAATCACCAAGATGAAGTCAATGATGAAAACAAATTGACTGAACTTGATATATGGCTGCAAGACAAACCATTACATTGTAAATTCGAAAAACGAAAAGGTAAAGTTAATACCATTATCGAAGGTTATAACGGTGCTAAAAAAGACTTCAAAAACTTAACAAAGTTACTTCAAAAAGAATGTGGTGTTGGTGGAAGCTTTAAAAATGAAATGATTATAATTCAAGGTGATTTTAGAGACAAAATTATGCAAGTTCTCAATGAAATTGGCTTTAAAACAAAACGCGTAGGCGGATAATCTAAATTTTCTTATGACTGTAAAAGATGCTAATGGTAACACCTTAGAAGAAGGTGATGCTGTAACTTTGTTAAAAGATTTAAAAGTAAAGGGAACTTCGACAACTTTAAAAAGGGGTACAAGTTTCAAAAATATTCAGTTAACAAACAACTCATCTGAAATAGAATGCCGGAATAAAAAAATAAAAAATTTAGTCCTCAAAACCCAATTTGTAAAAAAAGCTTAAATCATGGCTATAAAAGATTCAGAATTAATTTTAAATCCTGATGGTAGCATATATCATCTTAATTTAAAACCAGAAAACATTGCCGATACAATAATTACTGTTGGCGACCAAGATCGTGTTGAAAAAGTAACAGACTTCTTTGACGAGGTTGTTTTTGAAACACAAAAAAGAGAATTCAAAACACAAACAGGTTTTTATAAAAGCAAAAAACTAACCGTAATCTCTACAGGGATTGGAATTGATAATATAGACATTGTTATCAACGAACTTGACGCCTTAGCAAATATCAATCTTGAAACACGCGAAATTAAACCTAACCATCACAAACTTAATTTTTTACGTATTGGAACATCAGGAGGCATTCAACCAGAAGTTGGCTTAGATAAATTTGTTATGGGCAAAGCTGGAGTTGGTTTTGACGGCTTACTACATTATTACAAAAATGATGCTATAAATTTAGATGCTACTGCAAAACTAAATGAGCACTTAAAAATATCATTAAAAAAACCAACGCCTTATATTGTTGATTGCGATTTAGAGCTAGCTTCTATCTTCGAAAATAACTCGCAAGTAATTAGTGGTTATACAGGAACAAACTTAGGTTTTTATGGACCTCAAGGTCGTAAATTAAGGTTAGAACTTGAAGATCCTGATTTTATAGATCAACTTGCAAGTTTTAAACACGGTGATTATAAAATCACAAATTTAGAAATGGAAACTAGCGCCATTTATAGCTTAGCAAAAATGCTTGGTCATGGTGCATTATCCTTAAACGCCATTATAGCAAATCGTGCAAATGGAGAATTTAGCCAGGATCCAAAAGCAGCCGTTAAAAAATTAATCAAATTCACTTTAGATCAATTAGCATCACATTAAATTGCTAAAAATATCCTTTATGCTAAAATTAAAAATTGGTGGCGTACCTGAACATTTTAACTATCCTTGGCTTCATGCGATTAACCATAATTTATTCAATCACGCCAATTATCAATTACAATTTCAATTTCAAAAAGGCGGTACAGGTGAAATGATTGAAGAGCTAGGGAAAGAAAATCTAGATCTAGCCATTATGTTAACTGAAGGTGCTATTTTTAAAATAAATAAAGGAACCAATTTTAGAATTCTTCAAAAATATGTAGAAACACCTCTACTTTGGGGAATTCATGTTGCTGCAAACTCCCCATATAAACAAATTTCTGATTTAGAATCTAGCACAATAGCTATCAGCAGGTATGGTTCTGGCTCACATTTAATGGCAGTTGTTAATGCCAAACAAAACAATTGGGATATTTCTATGCTTAATTATGAGGTTTGCGATAATTTAGATAATGCAGTTTCAAGTCTTGAAAATAAAACATCAGATTATTTGATGTGGGAACATTTTACTACAAAACCACTAGTTGATCAAGGTATTTTAAGACGGCTTGATGATTGTCCAACACCATGGCCTTGTTTTGTTATTGTTTGTCGTGAATCAATTTATAAAACCTACCAAGAAGAAATAAAACATTTACAAAATCAACTTCACCAAAGTATTAAAACACTAAGAAATGATAAGTTTTTAGCAGAAAAAATTGCTTTAGAGTTTAACCAAAAAATAAGTGATGTTAAAAAATGGATTAAAATAACTGAATGGAGTGATCAACAACAATTAACAAAAACTGAGATTAATCAAGTTCAACAACAACTTAAAGAACTCAACTTACTTGATTCTATTGTAAATTATGAAAAATTTATATTAAGTTAAATTTAGACGCAACCTTTTTTAAAAAAATCATCTTATATACAAATCAATCAATTAATGCTGAGTAACGTTTTAATAATTTTAGGTATATTACTGTTGCTTAATCTACTGCTTTTAATATTTAGTTCAAGCAGTGCTCGTAAAAAACCTACAAAAAATAATATTAAACTTAACGGCCCAAAATCTTTGTCTAAATCTAAAAAGACAAAGTATGTTTTATACGCAGACAAGTAATTACCACTTAATTGGTTGTTTTTGATGTAACCTTAGATAAGTATTTGTAGTCGAAAAATGTCTGTTACCGAACCAGTAACCACGATTAGCACTCAAAGGTGATGGATGACCACAAGTTAAAATCAAATGTTGATCTGCATTTATTAGTTTAGATTTTCTTTTAGCAAAACCACCCCAAAGTAAAAAAACAAGCTGTTCTTTTTCATTAGACAATTTTTTAATAATAGCATCTGTAAAAACTTCCCAACCTTTGTTTTGATGGCTTCTTGCTTCATTTTCACGCACAGTTAGTGTTGCATTTAAAAGTAAAACACCTTGTCTTGCCCAATGATTGAGATTGCCGTGATTAGGAACTTCATAATCGCTTAAGTCTGTTTTTAATTCACGAAAAATATTTTGCAAAGAAGGCGGAATCTTGATGCCTTCCGGAACCGAAAATGCTAAGCCGTGTGCTTGATTTTTGCCATGGTATGGATCTTGACCCAAAATAACAACTTTTGTATCTTCTAAATCACACCATTCAAATGCATTAAAAATATCTCGCCCTTTAGGAAAACAAGTATGATTTTTATATTCACTTTTAACAAATTTTGCTAAACTTTTAAAATAAGGCTTTTCAAACTCATCTTTTAAGAAAGATTTCCAATTTGAATTAATAGCAACATCCATGTTTTAAGTAATTTTGTAAAAGTTGATTTGGACAAACTTATGACAAATATTGAAGAAAAAGCCTTACAAGATTTAGAATTTAACACGGTAACACAGCAGCTTTCAGAGTTTTGTGTTACAGATATAGGAAAAGAGAAAGCCTTGAAACTTAAACCCTATTCTAAACAACAACAAATCTTGTATCAAATAGATCTTACAAAAGAGTACAAATCATCAGAGCTTGAAGATCACACAATACCAAATCATGGCTTTGATGCCATTTCAGAAGATGTAAAACTTCTAAAAATTGAAGGTTCAAAATTAGAGTTATTAGGTTTTAGGCGTTTACATTCAATTTCGGTAACTACAAATATTCATCTTAAATTCTTCCGAAAATATCAACCTATATATCCCAAATTATATTCTAAAACACAGCAAGTTACCTACACTGAAGATGCAATTTTGGCCATTGAAAAAGTTGTAAATCGATTTGGCGAAATAAAAGACACCGCTTCTAACGAATTAGCATCGATAAGACGTGGTATTAATATTTTAAAAGGTAAGGTCAACTCGAGTTTCAGTAAAGCCTTGTCAAAATATAGTAGTTATGGTTACTTAAGCGATATAAAAGAGTCTATTGTAGATAATGTTCGTGTTTTAGCAGTGCCAGCAATGCATAAACGCAAAGTTAAAGGTAGTATGTTAGGTAGCTCTAAGTCTGGTAGTCTTATTTACATACAGCCCGAAGAAACCCATGAAGCTGAGCAAGAACTTAGTAATTTGCTATATGAAGAAAAGGAAGAAGTCAATAAGATTTTACGAGAACTTACCGAATTCATTAGACCATTTGCAGATTTGTTTTTAAGTTATCAATCTTATTTAAGTGATATCGATGTTATTTCTGCAAAAATTAAGTATGCTGAATTATACAATGGAGTTATGCCTAAGATTTCAACTGAAAAAGAAATCTACTTAAAAGAAGCATATCATCCATTATTATTGATCAACCACAATAAAATTAATAAAAAAACCTACCCGCAAGACATCAGTTTAAACAATAAAATGCAAATTATTGTTATTTCAGGTCCAAACGCTGGTGGTAAAAGTATAACATTAAAAACGGTTGGTTTATTACAATTAATGCTTCAAAGCGCCATGATGTTACCTGTGCACGAATATTCACGCATCAGTATTTTTGACAAGATTTTAACCGATATTGGTGATAACCAAAGCATAGAAAACCATTTAAGTACTTACAGTTACAGACTTAAAAACATGCGTAAATTTCTAAAAACTTGCAATGCAAAAACCTTATTCCTAATCGATGAATTTGGTACTGGAACTGATCCTGAATTAGGCGGTGCACTTGCTGAAACATTTTTAGAAGTATTCTACGAAAAAGGCGCTTACGGTATTATAACAACACATTACGCCAATTTAAAAATGATGGCTAATGAAGAAAATGCTATCGTTAATGCTAATATGATGTTTGATAGCAAAAGCTTAGAGCCAATTTTTAAGCTGAAATTAGGTGAAGCTGGAAGCTCATTTACCTTTGAAGTTGCTCAGAAAAACGGCATTCCATATAGTTTAATTAATCGCTCCAAAAAGAAGGTAGAGCGTGGCAAAATAAGGTTCGATAAAAGTATTGCTAAACTTCAACAAGAACGCTCTAAATTAGCAAAAACCACATCTAAATTAGAGACTAAAGCTTCAAAAGCCGATGAAGAACAAAAACGTCTTGATGAAATAAACACTAAAATTCAGCAGAAACTAGAAAGCTATCAAGAACTGTATGATAGTAATCAGCATATGATTCGATTAGGAGAAAAATTAAATACCTTAGGTTTAAAATATTTCAATAACAAAAATAAACGCCAATTGTATTCTGGAATCTTGAGCATTGTAGAAAAAGAAAATGCCAAGAGAATTAAACAGTCAAAAAAAGAAGAAAAAAGAAAACAACAAAAAGAGAAGCAAGTTAAAACTGAAGTCGAGAAGAAAATTAACAAAATTCGCGATAAAAAGAAACAACTTAAAAAAGCTGAGTCTAAAGCTGAAAATAAACCAAAACCTAAACCTAAATTGCACCTTGGAGATAGCGTAAGAATGGAAGATGGCAGAGCTGTTGGTACTATTGATAAAATTGAAAAAAACAAAGCGGTAGTAAATTATGGTGCATTTACCACAAGTGTTTCTATAGATCAACTAGAATTGGTTAAACGAAAGTAAAATGAAAATCCCTGAAGATAAATACATCATATTATTTGACGGTGTCTGTAATTTGTGTAATTCAGCTGTACAAACCATTATTAAATATGATAAAAATAACAAATTTGTATTTGCGAGTTTACAAAGTAAAATAGGCAAACATTTATTAAGCGAACGTGGTATCAATCCAGAAATTATAGATTCAATTGTAATGATTATACCCAATGAAGCGTACTTTATTAAATCTGATGCTGCATTAGAAATCGCTAAAAAGTTATCAGGCATTTTTCAATTTTTTGGGGTGTTTAAACTTCTTCCAAAACTTCTAAGAGACCAAATTTATGACATAGTGGCTAAAAACCGTTACAAATTATTTGGTCAAAAAGAGCAATGCATGATTCCTGAAAAACCAGTGAGTCACAAGTTTTTGTAAACTAAAAAATCCACCGCAAAAGCGGTGGATTTCCTACCTAACCAAAATATCTCTTTCGAGATAAAACTAACTGTATTTAAAATACATTACAAATTTAAATTTTAAATACCGAAAGCCAAAGTATAATTAAAAGTTTAATCTAATTTAAAGACAACTTTAACAACTTAAACAAATCTTAATTTGATCAAGGTGCATCATAACAAATAAAACTTAAGACTGTATTTTAATTACCTTTGCAACTTGCTATGAAAAAAACACAAAATCAACAAATTGAAGTTTATGGCGCTCGCGTTCATAATCTCAAAAATATAGATATAAAAATACCTCGAGATCAACTTGTGGTCATAACAGGTTTATCAGGCTCTGGAAAATCTTCTTTAGCATTCGACACTATTTATGCTGAAGGACAACGCCGTTATATTGAAACATTTTCAGCTTATGCAAGACAATTTCTTGGCGGCTTAGAGCGTCCAGATGTAGATAAAATTGAAGGTTTATCTCCAGTTATAGCAATTGAGCAAAAAACCACTTCAAAAAGTCCGCGAAGTACTGTTGGTACAATTACTGAAATTTACGACTTTATTAGGCTACTGTTTGCTCGAGTTGGTACCGCTTACAGCTACAAAACCAACGAAAAAATGTTGAGCTATAGCGATGATCAAATACAGCATAATATTATTGATAAATTTAATGGTAAACACATTAATATTTTAGCACCCATCATTAAATCACGAAAAGGTCATTATCGTGAACTTTTTGAGCAAATAGCTAAACAAGGTTTTTTAAAAGTTCGCATCGATGGTGAAATTCGTGACATTGAAAAGGGAATGAAAATAGACCGTTACAAAACCCATGACATTGAAATCGTAATTGACCGTCTAAAAGTCTCAAAAGATCAGGCTAGCCTTAAACGCATAAAACAAAGCATTTCTACTGCGATGAAACATGGTGATAATGTGTTAATGATTTTAGAGCATAAAACCAATCAACCCCAATTTTTCAGCCGTAATTTAATGTGCCCTACTACTGGTATTTCTTATCCAAATCCCGAGCCTAACAGTTTTTCATTTAACTCACCTAAAGGCGCTTGTAAAAGCTGTAATGGTATTGGTGAACTTTATGAAGTTAATGTTGACCGAATTATTCCCGATCGAAGTTTATCAATCAAACAAGGTGCTTTAGAACCTCACGGGAAGTTTAAAAAAAGTAATTGGGTATTTAAACAGATTGAAGCCATTGCAGAACACTTCAACTTTAAACTCGATACAGCAATTAAAGATATTCCTTCAGAAGCACTTGAGGTAATCTTATATGGCGGAAAAGCAAACTTCAAAAAATTTAGTGAAGCCTCTAAAGTTAATAAGCGCTTTAGTTACAATTTTGAAGGTGTTGCTAAATTCATCGAACAAACATTTCATCAAAAAGAGTCTTCAGCAAGCCTTAAACGTTGGGCAAAACAATATATGAACAAAAAAACTTGTGATAGTTGTCACGGGTCAAGACTCAACAAAATTGCGAGACATTATAAGTTTATTGATAAAAGCATAGAAGATTTAGTCTCTATGGATGTTGATGAATTATTTTCTTTTTTTAATTCTGCTGATAAACAATTATCAACATCTGAGCTTAAAGTCGCTAAAGAAATTATCAAAGAAATTCAAACCAGGTTGAAGTTTTTGGTTGACGTAGGTCTTAATTATCTAAATTTAAATCGTGGCTCGAAAACCCTTTCTGGAGGTGAAGCTCAGCGTATTAGACTAGCGACACAAATTGGCTCACAATTAGTTGGCGTATTATACATTTTAGACGAACCAAGTATAGGTTTACACCAGCGCGACAACGAAAAACTCATAAACTCGCTGGAGGCTTTACGTGATTTAGGAAATTCTGTTTTAGTTGTTGAACATGATAAGGATATGATAGAACGCGCTAATCACGTGATTGATATCGGTCCATTTGCAGGCAAAAATGGTGGAGAAATTATCAGCCAAGGTCATCCCAAACATTTACAAAAAGCTTCAACGATGACTGCTGATTATCTTTCAGGTAAAAAGACAATTGAAATCCCCAAAAAGCGCCGTAAAGGTAATGGTAAACATTTACATCTAGTAGGTGCAAAAGGTAACAACTTAAAAAATGTTTCCATAAAAATTCCGCTAGGAACCCTAACCTTAGTAACAGGTGTATCTGGAAGTGGAAAATCTACCTTAATTAATGAAACGCTCTACCCTATTTTAAATCATCACATTTATAATGGGGTAAAAGAACCTTTAAGCTTTAAAACAATTAGAGGTTTAAAACACATTGATAAAGTTATTGATATTAACCAACAACCTATAGGCCGTACACCACGATCAAACCCAGCCACTTACACAGGAGTTTTTAGCGAGATTAGAAACTTATTTACAAGAACACCTGAAGCGCAAATTCGAGGTTATAAACCTGGCAGGTTTAGCTTTAATGTTAAAGGCGGTCGTTGCGAAACTTGTCGCGGTGGTGGCGTTAAAGTGATTGAAATGAACTTCCTACCTGATGTTTACGTAGAATGTGAAACTTGTATGGGTAAACGTTTTAATCGCGAAACTTTAGAAATTCGCTACAAAGGCAAATCAATTAGTGATGTTCTTGAAATGACTATTGATGAAGCTACCGACTTTTTTGAGCCAATTCCGAAAATATATCGAAAGCTCAAAACTATTAAAGATGTTGGCTTAGGATATATCACATTAGGCCAGCAAAGCACAACCTTATCTGGCGGTGAAGCCCAGCGGATAAAACTAGCGACTGAATTATCTAAACGAAGTACAGGAAATACTTTTTATATTTTAGATGAACCAACAACAGGCTTACATTTTGAAGATATAAGAATATTGATGAACGTGCTTCAAAAATTAGTAGATATTGGTAATACTGTACTTATCATTGAGCACAATTTAGATGTAATTAAACTCGCCGATTATATATTTGATATTGGCTATGAAGGCGGAAAAAATGGCGGACAACTTGTTGCTAAGGGAACACCCGAACAAATTATTAAAGACAAAAAAAGTTACACAGCTAAATTCTTGAAAAAAGAGTTAATTTAGCGCTCCTAAAAAATTAAACTATGGTGACTAAACATTATAAAAACTGGAACGAAATAAAAACAAACGATAGCTGGGCATTATTCAAAATAATGAGTGAATTTGTTTATGGATATGAACGTATGAGTGAAATTGGCCCATGTGTTTCTGTTTTTGGTTCTGCACGTATGAAACCAGGAGATAAATATTATGAACTAGCGACCAAAGTTTCAAATAAAATTGTAGAAAAAGGTTTTGGTGTTATCACTGGCGGCGGACCTGGCATTATGGAAGCTGGTAATAAAGGTGCTTATGAAGGCGGCGGTACTTCAGTTGGTTTAAACATAGATTTACCTTTTGAGCAACATGACAATCCTTTTATAGATCGCGACAAAAATTTAGAGTTTGACTACTTTTTTGTTAGAAAAGTGATGTTTGTAAAATATTCTCAAGGCTTTGTCGTCATGCCAGGTGGTTTTGGCACTTTAGATGAACTTTTTGAAGCAATTACGTTAATACAAACTAAAAAAATAGACAAATTCCCAATAATCTTAGTAGGGAAAGAATTTTGGAGCGGACTATTAGATTGGGTAAAATCTACGCTAGCAGAAAATTTTGAAACAGTTAGCCCTAAAGATCTTGATCTAATTCATTTAGTAGATACAGAAGATGAAGTTGCAGATATTTTAGACCAATTTTATAGTAAATTCAATTTAAGTCCTAATTTTTAATAGATGCTAAAAACTAGAATTTTACTGTTAATTGCAGTATGCTTCTTTAATGGTTTCAACACCGTAAGTAGTCAAGAAACCATTAAGACAATGTTTTATAATTTATTAAATTTTTCTGAAGCACCTCCAACAGATCGGGCTGATATTCTAAATAACATTCTAGCCACTTATCAGCCAGATATTTTTATGGTTGCTGAATTACAGTCTCCAGCTGATCGAGATTTAATCTTAAATAATTCATTTAATTATACTGGCCAAAATATTTCAGCAGCTCCATTTGTTTTTAACACTTCAGGCTTTGCCAGTCTTAATCAATTAGTGTTTTATGATGATGACAAAATGACTTTAATTAGTTCGACACAAATTCAAACTAACATTAGAGATATTAACCATTATAAGTTTGAGCTTAACACTGGCGAAAATGAAATTTTAGATGTTTTTGTTGCCCATTTCAAAGCAGCTCAAGGCGATGAAAATGTTCAAGAACGTTTAGCTGAGGCAAATGCCTTTATAAATTATGCTTCAAACAATCTTACATCTAATTCTAATGTGATATTCGGTGGAGATTTTAATTTCTATACTGCACAAGAGCCAGCTTTTCAGACCATATTATTTGGTACACAAAGCTTATCGTTTTTAGATCCAGTTAATCGAATGGGTGATTGGAATAGTAATTTTAATTTTCAAGATGTTCATACCCAAAGTACTAGAACAAGTAACAATAACTTTGATGATTTTGGCGCTGGCGGTGGTTTAGATGATCGATTTGACTTCATCTTTATTTCTGATAATTTAACTTTAGATAGTAACCCAATTAGATATGTTGAAGGCAGTTATAAAGCTTATGGTAATAATGCTAATTGCTATAATGATAATATAAACTTCATTAATTGCACAGGAACGTTTTCAGAATCATTACGAAATTTACTTTATAACATGAGTGATCACTTACCAGTTGTAATGAATCTTGAAATCGATTCTAACTTCTTAGCTTCACAACAATTTATACTAAATAACTCAGTAAGTTTTTTAGAAGGCAATTTGGTATCTGAAAGACTTCAACTTCAATTTAGTGATAATGTTATCGGTAAAAAACTTCGCATTTACAATCAATTAGGACAGTTAGTCAAACTTCATACAATAGAATCTAATATTGAAAGTTTAGATATAGAAAGCTTAAATAATGGCTTTTTCTTTCTACAAATAGAAAATTTAAATGGTGCATTAAAATTTCTAAAAAACCAATAAGTTGAAAATACAAATTTATATTATTTGTTGTCTTTTTATAAGCTTAACCTATGCACAGCAACGCCATAAAATTGAAGCTGAAATTTACGGAAATGATAGCTTTAAGCAATTAGACGTTTCTCAAAAAATCAGCTATCTAAACAACTCTAAACAAAAACTAGACACCCTTTTTTTTTACGATTGGAACAATGCCTTCTCACAAAAAACAAGCCCATTAGCAAAAAGATTTGCAGAAGAATATACCCGTAAATTTCACTTTTCAAGTAATGAAGAGCGCGGTTTTACAGACATTAAATCAGCAAGTATTAATGGTATTCCAGTTGAAGTTTCCCGTGTTAATCAGCAACCTGACATAGCTTACATTGTTCTTAACAAAGCGCTTTTACCACAACAAAATGTTAAAATACAACTCTCTTACAAACTACAAATTCCCAACAAAAAATTTACAAAAGTAGGATGGTCAGATTCAAACATTAGCTTAAAATATTATTTAATTACCCCAGCAATTTTTAACAAAAAATGGATTTTATATAGCCATAAAGATTTAAACGACTTGCCTTTACAAGCTATAGATTATAATTTAAAAGTTGATGTTCCTAAGCACTTAATACTAAACTCTAGCTTTGAAAACGTAAGCGTTGAATTCATGGCTAACCGAAACCGTTTTACACTCATAGAAGCTAACAAATTTAATCCCGATTTGTTTTTAACAACAACCGATGAATTTAAGACCGTGAAAACTGATGTTGTTGAAATTATTTCGAACATTGGCGATAACAACTTAAGACCCGAAATTAAAGCTATTATTAGTGATCGAATTGCGTTCTTTTTACAAGATAAAATTGGCAATTTTCCACATGATAAAATAATTTTAACTGAAACGGATTACAACTTATCTCCAGTTTATGGTTTAAACCAATTACCAGCTTTTATTAGGCCATTTCCTGATGGATTTCAATACGATATAAAATTATTAAAGACTTTTACACGGCAATACTTAAGAGGTTTTAAACAATTAAATTCTCGTCAAGATTCATGGTTATTAGATGCAATTTGCACGAAACTCATGATAGACTATGTAAAAACCTATTACCCAAACATGAAGCTATTAGGAAGTTTTAGTGAGTTTTTTGGTGTTAGATGGTTTCATGCCTCCGATTTAATGTTTAACGATCGGTATCAATTTATCCACGAAACTATGATTCGTCAAAACTTAAGTCAACCTGCTAATTTACCACTTGACGAACAACTTAAGTTTAACCAACAACTTTCTAATCCTTATAAAATTGGGATAGGACTTGATTATTTATCTGATTATATCGGAGCTACTTCGCTCCAGAAAGCTATTAAATTAAGTTTTACTCATGGAGGCCATCAATTTTCAGCTCAAGAATTCAAAAACAACTTAAGCCTTCAAACTGAACAAGAAATCGATTGGTTTTTTGATAATTATATTGGAAGCTATAAAGATATCGACTTCAAAGTTGGTAATGTTAAACTTGGCGCTGATTCTACATCTATTGAAGTTATTAATCTAACTAGAAACCCAATGCCTGTTAAATTAGGCTTGTATCATAATGATGCCTTTTTGACTTCAATTTGGGTTGAAGCTTTTTCTGAAGAATCAAAAACAATTAGTGTTAAAAATACTAAAGCCAATAAATTTGTAATCAACTACGATTACAAATTACCTGAATTTAACCAACGAAATAATACAAAACGAAAAGGAAAGTTATTAAATAAGCCCATTCAGTTTCGATTTTTAGAAGATATCGAAGATCCGGATTACAATCAAGTATTTGTGATTCCAGAATTTACTTACAATTTATATGATGGTTTAGCTTTAGGAACAAAATTATACAACACCTCACTTTTGCCAAAAAACTTCAGTTATAAAATAAGTCCAAAATACGGTTTAGGAAGTAACGCCTTAGTTGGTTCTGCTGGGTTTGACCATAAGCTATTTTTTAAGCAACAACCACTTTTTCAAATAACTTACGGGTTAAACGGATCTAGGTTTTCTTACAATAACAACTTGTTTTACAATCGCTATTCTGGCTTTTTACAATTTAGCTATAGACCAGCAAATTTAAGAGATAATCGCAGGCATTACTTAACGCTTAGGTCTGTTAACGTAGATCAGGACGAAAGCCCAATCATTGAAACAGAAGAACCTAACTATAATGTTTTCAATATCAATTACAGTTTTCAAAATAAAAATTTAGATCATTTTTTTACCACAAGTGTTGATTATGAAATTGCAAAAAAGTTTAGCAAGTTATCAGCTTCTGTACGTTACAGAAAATTGTTTAATAACAACCGTCAAATCAATCTTCGGTTTTTCACAGGCCTATTTTTATTTAATGATAATAATGATTCAGACTATTTTAGTTTTGGTATAGATCGCCCAACTGATTATTTATTTGATTATAATTATTACGGTCGTAGTGAAGACAGTGGCGTTTTCAGCCAACAGTTTATTATGGCTGATGCTGGATTTAAATCAATTTTTCAAGATCGGTTTGCTAACCAATGGATTTCAAGTGTTAACATGAGTACAACTATTTGGAACTGGATTTTTGCCTATGGTGATGCTGGCTTTTTTAAAGACTCAGCGAGTTCTGCACAGTTTATTTATGATTCAGGCATTAGGCTAAACCTTGTAGAAGATTACTTTGAATTATATTTTCCTGTATACTCAAATAACGGTTGGGAACTTGCTGAAGATGCTTACGATCAACGCATTAGATTTATTGCCACCTTAGACTTCAAAACTTTGCTGGGTCTCTTTAAACGTAAATGGTATTAATCTTAAATTTTATGTTTTTATCAACAAAACCTAACAAACACTGAAAATACTTCAACAAAATATTAAATAGTAATTTATTTTTCAATAAAATTTAAAATTCAATCAAAATTCATCTTGACAAATTGAGCTAATTTCTGTATCTTCGCATGAATTCAAATCAAGAATAATGCAAGAAAAGGTCCAAAATAAAGATATTTCTTTTGATGAATTTAAATCAGAAGTTTTAAAAGATTATAAAATTGCAGTAACGAGTAGAGAGTGTAGCTTACTTGGTCGGCGTGAAGTCTTAACCGGGAAAGCTAAGTTCGGGATATTTGGTGATGGTAAAGAAGTGCCACAACTCGCTTGGGCAAAATCTTTCAAGAATGGTGATTTTAGATCGGGTTATTATCGTGACCAAACCTTTATGATGGCTATCGGTGAGTTAAGCATCGAACAATTTTTTGCTGGTTTGTATGCTAATACTAATATTGATGAAGAGCCAATGTCTGGCGGAAGACAAATGGGCGGACATTTTATGACGCATTCGTTAAATCAAGATGGCTCATGGAAAAACCTTACTGAACAAAAAAATTCAAGCGCAGACATCTCTCCTACTGCAGGACAAATGCCTCGATTACTTGGCTTAGCCCAAGCCTCAAAAATTTATCGCCACGAATCTAATATAGATAGTACTAATTTTTCTAAAAATGGTAATGAAATTGCTTGGGGAACAATTGGTAATGCTAGTACAAGCGAAGGTTTATTCTGGGAAACATTTAATGCGGCTGGTGTTTTACAAGTGCCAATAGTAATCAATGTTTGGGATGATGACTACGGAATTTCAGTTCATGCTAGACATCAAACGACTAAAGAAAATATTTCAAAAATTTTGATGGGTTTTCAGTGTGATGACAATGATGATGGTTATGAAATTATTGTTGTAAAAGGTTGGGATTATCCTGCATTAATTGAAGCCTACCAAAAAGCAGAAGCCATTGCCCGAGAAAAACATGTGCCCGTTTTAATTCATGTGGTCGAATTAACACAACCTCAAGGTCATTCTACTTCAGGCTCGCATGAACGTTATAAGGATAAAGATCGTTTAGAGTGGGAAAAAGAACACGATTGCAACCTAAAAATGCGTCAATGGATGCTTGATAATGGTATTGCAACCGATGAAGAACTTAGTGAACTCGAAAAGTCTATTAAAAAAGAAGTTCGTAACGGTAAAAAAGCAGCCTGGACGGCTTTTGGTAAACAAGCCAAAGCCTACAATAAAGAGTTAATTAAGTTACTAAAAGATTTAGCAGAAAGTAGTGAAAACAAATCATTCATAACTAACCTAGTTAATGAATTAAGTGATAATAGTGAGCCATTAAAAAGCATTGTTTATGCAACAGGTCGTAAAGCTTTAAGATATGTTAGAAACGAATCTACTGAAGCAAAATCTAGCTTAATTAACTGGTTAAACGATTTTCAACAAAAAGTTCAACCTGACTACAGTAGCCATTTATGGAGTCCTTATGAAGCTAGTGCTAAAAATATTGCCGAAGTTTTACCAGAATATAATGATGATTCAAAAATGGTAGATGCTCGAGTTATTATGCGTGATAATTTTGAAGCTATTTTTAAGTCAAGACCAGAAACTTTAGTGTTTGGTGAAGATTCAGGTGAAATTGGTGATGTTAACCAAGGCTTAGAAGGTTTACAAGAAAAATTTGGTGAATTAAGGGTTTCAGATACAGGAATTAGAGAAGCAACCATTCTAGGCCAAGGTATTGGTATGGCTTTACGCGGTTTACGTCCTATTGCTGAAATTCAATACCTAGACTATTTACTCTATGCTTTACAAATCATGAGTGATGATTTAGCTACAACACTTTATCGCTCAAAAGGAAAACAAAAAGCACCCTTAATTGTGAGAACACGTGGCCACAGGTTAGAAGGCATATGGCATTCAGGATCTCCAATGGGTGGTATTCTTAACTTATTACGTGGAGTTAATGTTCTTGTTCCAAGAAATATGACAAAAGCAGCTGGTTTTTATAATAGCATGCTTGAAAGCGATGAACCAGCATTAATTGTAGAATGCTTAAATGGCTATCGCTTAAAAGAAAAGTTACCTAGTAATTTAGGTGAGTTTAAAACACCAATTGGCCAAGTTGAAACTATTAGAGAAGGAAGTGATATTAGTGTTGTATCATATGGCTCAACACTTAGAATTATTGAAAAAGCTGCAAATGAACTCGAAGAGGTTGGCATTTCGGTTGAAGTTATAGATGTTCAATCTTTACTACCGTTTGACATAAATCATGATTTAGTTAAAAGTGTTGCAAAAACCAACCGATTATTAGTTGTTGATGAAGATGTACCAGGTGGTGCTTCAGCCTATATTTTACAAAAAATTATTGATGAACAAAATGCTTATCAATATTTAGATAGTAAGCCACAAACATTAACTGCTAAAGCTCACCGACCAGCTTACGGCACTGATGGCGATTACTTCTCTAAACCTTCAGCTGAAGATATTTTTGAAAAGATTTACAGCATTATGCACGAATTTAAGCCATCAAAATTTCCGAAGTTGATGTAAGGCTTAAAATCAAACTTTTTTAATCGATACCGGTTTAATCAATATAATTAAACCGGTTTTTTTTATACCAAATTTTCTATGAAATGAGATAACAGCAATTGAATTATAATTGTCTTAGTCAAGGCAAAAAAATTAAGCATAGCTTAGCTACGTTTCATTTTTTTAACGGAGAGAAAGGCAATTAGAAACTATTTATTTGTTTTGTTTTATGGGATATTAGGTATTACATCCATTCTATTGTATTAGACTCAATTTTGAATAAAATTTCATTAGCCATTTGTCTTGCTTCTTGATGTTTTAAATAATTAATTTTAAGTGACCCAGAAGCTGTGTAAAGTATTAAATTACACATACCAACGCGTCGTTGATATAAGTTTTGCTTAACAGCGATAGATTGAATTTTAAAAAGCTCAACAAAAGCAGTTGTTGTATGTATTGAACCACCACCAACTTTAATCATCGTTTCAGAAATACTTACATAACTTTTTCGAGTTGATAAATACACTAAAGTGATTAAAAAAATTAACAATAATGCTAAGCCTACAATTATAAAAGCTGAATACTGCTGTATTACGAATAACTGAAAAAAGCTTAAAGCCGAAAACAACACAAGCAAACGCAGACTTAAAACTTTAAACCTTAACCACTGTGTTTTAATAGACCTGAAGTTGATGCTTTGATAATCTTTAATACCAAATAATGCTTCGAATAGCAAGTTTATATGATACTTAGAAACACCTACAACACCAATTTTATTTTTTATGTTTAACTCTTCAGAACTTGCCTGGCTTATATAAACATTACTAAATTTAAAAAACCGTCTTAATGGGTTGGTCTCAATTTCAAAAACTTGTGTCTTTTTAGCCTTTATGAGTTTATTAACCCGTTTCAATAAACCGTATTGCACCATGTAGTTTTGATCAACAGCAAAAAGCTTTAACTCAAAATATTGAATAATGGTCAAAGCAACAGTCAAAACAACGCCTATAACAATTACTATAAAAACAACACCGATAATCACGCTTAATAAACTCGGTAAATAAGCTTGAATTTGAGTTTCTAAATCAATATCAAATTTATTTGATACCAAATCACCAAATGAATTATAGATATATGAAAGAAAGGCTAGAATTACACCAATTCCCTTAAAAAAGTTAGAACTAATGCCAACTTTTAATAAATCAAGAAAACTTAACTTAAATAAAAGTTGTTTAGAAGCATTCTGCTTAGCTGAACTAGACGTGTTAGTATTTGGCTCATTAACTTCAACTGATGTAGCTAAATCTTCGGCTTGAGCTACTTTTTGTTCGGTGAGTAATTCCTGTAAATGCTCAGCATCATCTTTATCGAGTGCTTTAATTGTGACTTCAGCTTTATCGTTACCAGCTGTTTCAATTTCTAAGCCAACAACGTTCAAGACTTGTTGAATTAAATTCTGCTGAAGATTGATGTTCTGTATACGTTCAAAAGGAATTTCAATTTGACTTACCTTAAAAATTCCGCTTGTAAGAAAAAATGCATTTGAACCAACATGAAATTTATACCGTTTATATGAAATATATGAAAAAACAAACTGAATAATTACCAAAATAACAATTCCTAAAATGAAGTAATGCAGATAATCTCTTGCTTTACCACTTAATAATGGTATAGCTAAAACAGCAATGTTTTGCCGAATACGTTTGACTAAATCAGCCAAAAAAATGACGAATACACCTCTAAATGATTGTAGAGTTGGTTCGCTAAATTTAGCTTGTTGACTCATCATTCAAATCAGAATTTTGTTGCATCACATAAGCCTTAATCTTACTTGCTGTGTTTTTATCAAGCCCATAAATTGACAAGTCTCCAGATGATGCACCAGCAGTATATAACTTAATGGCATACAAATTTTGCCATCTAAGGAAGATTCCTTGAATAACTTCAACATGTTGAATACGCTTGAACGGCAGAACAGTTTCTTTATGTACAAAAAAGCCTTTCGAAAAATAGATATCGTGATCCCTTAAACCATAGGTTCTTTTTTTATAACCAAATTCAATTTCGATAAACCAAATAGATATAATCAAAATCACTATTGGTATAAAAATAAACCAAAACAACTGCGGTATACCAAACTGAAAATAAAAAGAACAAAATATGAAAATCAAAATAGGCAATATCAAAAAAACGGTCTGAAGCCTTAAGATTTTGATGTAATTTTGGTGAATAAACTGCGTTTGTATTTTTTGGTAATCAGGCAAATCAATTAAACTCAAATCCTGATTTTTAAATATTTTAGCATCCATACTATTCAATGATATCAACGCGTTTAGAGTTGACATATTTTGCTGTAAATGCCTCTTTAAAACCTAATTCCTTTAAGGCATCTCGAAGTTGTTTCGCTTCTTCTAAGGTTTTAAACAAACCCATTGAGTAAGAGTTTAAATAATAATTTTCATCACCTTTAATCAACAAAAACTCTTTAGAAACTAGAGGCGTATTAAAACGCTCGAATGCCCCAATTTGAACTGCATAATATTCTTGCGGCTCTTGAAGCTCTACTGAACTATTAGGCTGATTTAATTGATTTTGAAGCTCTTGTTTATCAGCTTGTAAAATTTCAATTTCTTGCTTCAAACTATCTATTTGTTGTGTGTTCTCAGCTTTTACAACATTACTTTCTTGAGTTGAAATACCTAAAATCGATGGGCTAGAATAACTCAAACCAATAAAAACGAGCAATAATACAAGAGCTAAAATAAATAAAGCCAAAAACGTTTTTTTTTGTTGAGTTTGGTTATCTTCTTTTGACTTTAAATCACTTATAACTTTATTTTGATGTTCGATAGTATCTTGGTGTGAAGAAACTTTCTCATTTAAATCATTTAATTCCTCATCAGTTAAAATAGGCATAGCAGTTGGTTTTTAGATAATTGTAAAGTTACATAAAAATTATGGAATCCACTTTTTTTCAAAATTTGGTGCACGCTTTTCTAAAAAAGCATTGCGACCCTCTTTAGCTTCATCAGTCATGTAAGCTAATCGAGTAGCTTCACCGGCAAAGACTTGCTGCCCAACCATACCATCATCAGTTAGATTCATGGCAAATTTGAGCATTTTAATAGAAATTGGCGATTTTTGTAAAACCTCTTGTGCCCATTCAAAAGCTGTTTCTTCTAACTTGTCATGCGGAACCACTGCGTTAACCATTCCCATTTCATAAGCCTCTTGAGCTGAATAATTTCGACCTAAGAAAAATATTTCTCTGGCGCGCTTCTGCCCTACCATTTTCGCTAAATATGCAGAACCGTAACCACCGTCAAAGCTTGTAACATCTGCATCAGTCTGTTTAAAAATAGCATGCTCCTGACTTGCTAAAGTCATATCACAAACCACATGTAAACTATGGCCGCCACCAACAGCCCAACCAGGAACAACACAAATTACAGCTTTTGGCATAAACCTTATTAAACGCTGCACTTCTAAGATATTTAAACGGTGATAGCCATCTTCACCTACGTAACCTTCTTTGCCTCTAGCCTTTTGGTCTCCACCACTACAAAACGACCATACACCATCTTTGGTTGACGGACCTTCTGCTGATAATAATACTGCTCCTATTGAAGAATCTTCTTGAGCGTCATGAAAAGCATCTAATAGTTCACTTGTTGTTTTTGGGCGAAATGCATTTCTAACTTCTGGCCTATTAAAAGCAATTCTTGCTACACCATTACATTTTTTATAAGTAATATCCTGGTAATCTTTAACTTTAGTCCAATTCATTTATTAATATTTAGTTGAGTTCAGTTTTACGCTTTTACCTTTTACAGAATCATAATATAAATCTTTATACTCAAATTTACCTTTTTCAGGATTATAGGCGCTACATTCATCGATTGGTGCAACATATAAATGTAAACTCATCGAACGCCCGTTAGCAATATTATGTAAAGAATGATAGCCCAAATCATCATTCATATAAGACAAACGCTCTTCAGTCATCTTAACATCAGCTGTTTTTACTAGTTTATCATTTTTAGTTTGAAAACGTTGTTCCCTTAACTTTCCTTCAGCTAAATAAACCCAACACTCTTCGCCATTATGACAGTGAATTGGTGTGTCTTGATCTTTTTCCCAACAAAGTAAAATAAGCTCGTAATCGTCAGTACGTTCAACGCAATTTCTAGTATAAGCTTCATCTGAAAACATGGCATATGGCTGGAGATCTTCAGATGGAATTTTCATCTGCTTAGCGATATTTACATAGTCATCGCCAGAGCAATGCGGAAGTTCATTTAATAATTCTTGTAATGAAGATATTGTATTCAAAATAAGACTTTTTGATAATTTTAGAATGTTGTAAGCGACTATAGTTCTAAAATTATATATTTTCGTAAAGATAAATTTCACGATAGGCTTATGCAAGAAGACTTAAAATTATTTCAAAAAATTTCAGAAAAGTTATTAAACAGTGAACAGAAAACAGGTGTTGTTGAACCTATTTCTCCGAAAAAGCTATTTAAAACATTTAACCTTGATTTAAATGAAGATGCCTTACCTGAAAATGAATTTGAAGAGCTATTAACTGATGTTGTTTTGAATACGCCTAGAACTTCTACCAAGCTTTTTTTTAATCAGCTATTTGGTGGTCGAAACCCAAAAGGAACTTTAGGCGAATTACTGGCAGTAATGCTCAATAATAGCATGTATACTTATAAAGTTGGTGGACCACAAGTTGGTATCGAAAAAAATATCATCAAAAAAATATGCCAAATGATTGGTTATGGCAAACAGGCTGATGGCACCTTTCCTCCAGGTGGTTCTATGAGTAATTTTATGGGAATGCTGATGGCTCGTGATCGAAAAAATAGAACTATAAAACAAGAAGGTGTGTCTCAAAAACTAATAATTTACACCTCTGAAGCTTCACATTACTCAATTACTAAAAATGCTAGTTTTGGCGGTATTGGCGTTAGCCAGATTAGACGAGTAAAGACCAATCAGTTTGGACAAATGGACGTTTCGCATTTACAAGAACTTATTGACCAAGACAAAGCCAATAATTTTGAACCATTTTTTGTCAATGCAACTGCTGGAACAACTGTACTTGGGGCATTTGATAATATTAAAACAATTCATGAAGTAATAAAAGATGATGATATTTGGCTACATGTTGATGGTGCCTACTGTGGTTCAGTGATTTTTAGTAAACGCTATAAACATCTCGTAGATGGTCTTGAATTATCAGACTCATTTAGCTTTAACGCTCATAAAATGCTTGGTGTACCTTTATCCTGCTCTATTATCGTAACTCAAGACAAGCGTGATTTAAAGCACTCTTTTTCTTGTGACGCTAATTATCTATACCAAACTGACGACGACGACTATAATCTTGGTAAAAACTCTTTACAATGTGGCCGAAGAAATGATGCGCTAAAGTTTTGGACACTATGGAAAGCCGTTGGTACAAAAGGACTCGAGGAACTTGTGAACCAACAATTTAAATTAGCTGATACTGCTATTAATTATATAAACAATAACGCTGACTACAAACTATATAGCTATCAAGATTCTGTTTCAGTTTGCTTTAATTACAAAAATGTAGATCCAAAAGATTTATGCAACTCACTTTATGAAGATGGCGAGTTAATGGTAGGTTATGGTAGCTTTAATAACGAGACTTTTGTGAGATTGGTTACCATTAATAGTGGAAATTCTGAAGAAGATATCATAAACTTTTTTAAAGTTCTCGAAAGCTATGAACAGAAAAATAAGTTAGAAGAAATTACAGATTGATCCGTTCAAGCATTTTTTCGACAATTGAAAATGCAGCTGGACAAACCGCCGTATTTTTTAAAGTAAGATAGTTAATTTGATAGAATTTCTTCCGATCAGTATGCGGAAATTCTGCACATGCTTTAGGTCTTACGTCATAAATCAAACAACGATTATCGTCGTCTAAAAATGGGCAAGGCAGCTGTTTCAAAACATAGTCATTGTCCTCATCTAAATACAAGTAATTATCAACAAAAGTGGTTGACTTAATTTTAAAACGTTTTGCTATACGCTGAATATCTTTGTTGGTAAATAGTGGTCCTATTGTTTTACAACAATTTGCACAAGACAGGCAATTGATCTCTTCAAATGTTTCATCATGTAAAACTTGCATATCACGGTCAAGTGATTTTGGCTTTTTTTGGCGAAGCTTTTTCAAAAACTTCTGATGCACCTTATGTTTTTCTTTTGCTAACTTTGGCAAATTATTGATTAAATCTTCCATTACACAAAAGTACATCAATTTGAAACATCCTAAGCAAGATACCGACATATTTGGCCAGGCCGTAAAAAACTACTTCAATTTTAACGATGAAACACCTATTCAAGTTCACACTAAAAATTTTGACACTGATATAATACCAGTGGACTATTTATTTAGAACTGAAGATGAAATGGCTGAAATAGAACTTGCGGCCTTAAAACTAGTGAGAGGTAAGACACTTGATGTAGGCTGTTGTGCTGGAGCTCACGCTATGATACTACAACATAATCAAGTTGAAGTTACTGCAATTGACACTTCTAGAAAATGTATTGAAGTTTGTAAAGAACGTGGACTAAAACAAGCTCATCAGCTAGATTTCTTTGAATTATCTACTAAAAAATTCGGTCAATTTGAGACTATTTTATTGATGATGAATGGTGTTGGCATTGCTGGTACAATTCAAAATTTACCGCATTTTTTCCATCAAATCAGACGAATTCTTCAACCGAATGGACAAGTTTTATTAGACTCAACCGACCTAAATTACTTATTTGATAAAAATGAATTTGAACATTATTATGGAGAGATGATTTATGAAATTTCTTACAAAAATCAATATTCAAAAGCCTTCAACTGGTTGTATATTGACTATGAACTACTGAAAAAAATAGCCTATAAAAATGGCTTTAAAACAGAAATCATTTTAAAAACAGGCTCAAGCTATTTAGCTAGTTTAAGTTTAATTTAATTAGCCTTATAGACAGTTTGGCCACCAATAATGGTTTGCAAAACTTCAGTATTTGGTACGTCTTGTATAGGAACTTGCATGATATCGCGATCAAGGATTACAAAATCTGCTAATTTTCCTGCTTCAAGACTTCCTTTTTCAGTCTCTTCAAAATTAGCATATGCAGCCCAAATGGTCATCCCTTTTAAAGTTTCTTCTCTGGTCAAAGAATTTTCAATGTTAAAACCATTTTCTGGATACGCATTTAAGTCTTGACGTGCAACAGCAGCATAAAATGTTAAGAAGGGATTTACTTTTTCTATTGGAAAGTCTGTTCCTAAAGCAATATTTCCAGCTGATTTTAAAATAGTTTTGTAAGCATAAGCATGTTTAATTCTTTCTTGGCCTAAGCGTTCATCTGCCCAATACATATCGCTTGTAGCATGTGTTGGCTGTACTGAAGCTAAAATATTTTTCCCATCAAATAAATTATAATCTTCAGAATCTAAAACCTGTGCATGCTCAACGCGCCAACGTTGATTAGATTTATTAGACAATAATTTATTATAAGTTTGAAGCACAACATAATTAGCAGAGTCACCGATAGCATGTGTATTCATTTGAAAGGGTGAATTGTTTATTTTTTTTGCTAAAGAATCAAATTCATCTAAACTAATCACTAGACTTCCAAAATGATTTGGTTGATCACTGTAATCTTCTTTAAGAGCTGCTCCTCTAGATCCTAATGCACCATCTGCATATACTTTAAAACTTCTAACATTTAAATGTTTAGTTTTATAAATTCCATTCTGGAGATAGTAATTAATATCTTCAGGATGGTTTCTTATCATTGCATAAATACGCGTTTTAAATTCATTAATCTTCTGTAATGAATCAATGATTTGTATATTTTCAACACTTAATCCAGCATCAACAACAGTTGTAAGTCCATAGGATAAAGTAGTATCTTCAGCATTCTGAAGCGCTTTCGAGATATGTTCAGCTGTTAAGGTTGGAAATGTGTTTCTTACCAGACTCATAGGAGCATCAATCAGCACACCTGTTGGCTGATTATTTTTATCTTTAATGACTTCACCACCAAAAATTTTAGTTTCTGAATTTATTTTCGCCAAATCTAGAGCGGCTTGATTAACAAGCATGGCATGACCATCTATTCTCGTCAAAGCTACTGGAGTGTCAGGAAATAATAAATCAAGCGTATCTTTAGTTGGAAATTGTTTTGAAGGCCAATCATTTTGATCCCAACCACGCCCAATAATGTATGAAGTTTGAGGGTTGACATTTACAAAATCAGTAATTCGTTTAATTACTTGCTTGTATGAGTTTGTTCCAAATAAATCAACACGGTTTAATTGTAAACCAAAATTCAATATATGTGCATGTGCATCAATTAAACCTGGTAAAACGGTATTTCCTTTTAGATTGATGGTTTCTTTAGCATTAAACTTATTGATTAGTTCGTCGTTACCAACGGCAACAATTGTATCTGCATTAGTAACAATAGTAGTAGCTTTAGAAAAGTTTGGATCTACCGTATAAATATTAGCATTTGTATAAATGCGATCAGCTTCAATTTTAGGTGAATCGCATGACAGCGTTATAAAACATAAACTTAATAAACAATAAAATAATCTCATTTAAAATAAACTTGTAACCGAATTAATAATTTCTGTTCTAATAGCTTTATTTCCACTCGCAGCTAGGGCTATTGATATGAAAAGGCCAATCATAGCAGAGCCAAAATCACGGGCAATCATATAAGCTGCCTTTTTCTTGTGCTTGTTTCCTTTTTTCTTTCTTGAAAGATTTATTGCTATTTCTCGACCACCTATAATTCCTAAAAACACCCAAGTTGTACTCATAGGAACAGTTGATATAAATAACTTGTAAATTAATAAAATTACATAAGATAAATCAATTAAAGTTGCAGCACGAATATCTGAAATACGTGTTTTTTCACTAACAACGCCTTGAATTTTATCACCTCGTAAATAAAATAATAAGCCTAAACCAAAAAATATAGTTAAAGCAAATACTAAAAATTGTGATAGGCTTTGCTCTCTAGGTAAGAATACAGCAATATTCGCGCCATCTTGCATAACCCAAGTTGCCCAAAGAGAACCACTAACCAACCATTGAACGATTACCCAATATTGGCTATGTTTTCTACTTTTAAAGTATTTTCTGATCGCTTTGTAAGATAAATACCATATTAAAAATGACAACACAAAAGCCATAATGTAACCTGACCAACTTTTTAAAACAACAGATGTAATACCTGATGTATCTGCGCTGAAAACACTAAGCAGTAAAAAAGTTGTAGATACAGGCATTCTTAAGCGCGTTAAAATTAATAGTACCAATGGTGCTATAACTTGAAAAAAAGTAAATTTATCGGGATGCGGATAATCGGTTGTACCATCTGGGTTAGTCAGGCGCTGATAAGTTACATCGCCATCAAAATAAACCCAGCTAAAAGTTACTGTAGCCAAGAAAATTCCTCCAATAAATAGCCAGAGAATCCACCATTTTTTAGCTTTATTACTTTCTATAAAAGTCCCTAATGATTGAATACTATCATTTGCAACCGCTGCATAGGCTGCAAAAAAGAAACCTATCCACATGGCTAGGTTTGCGCTTGAAGTTGATGTTGCCGCAAGGATTATTCCGACAAGAACTATTATTAAGAAATTTTTTTCTTCGGTTAAAAAATCGAGAATGTTAAGATATGGCTTATCCCTATCGTAACGTTTAAACTTTTTGGCCATTTGTTAAGTTTGCTTCATTTTGGTTGCACAAATCTATTGTAACTTAAATTTTCTAATGTTTCTTTTATGTTAAGAAACATGACTAATATTACCAATCAAATTTATAAGTTAGACCACCTAAAACTTGTATCCCTTGAACTTGATAAGCCTTCCATCGCGGCTGATCAGCGCTTAATAAATTATTTCCATTTACAAAAACAGAAAAACGTTTAGTTATTGCATAATCTAAGGCAAAATTTAAATCTACAAAAGATTCTAAACTCTGTGTACTTGTTTGTTGATTACCTGAAACAATACTTGTATTAGTTCCATTAAAAGCTTGACGCTCGCCAACAAAAAAGGCAGTCATGCCAAATCGCCACCGATCAGTAAAGTTGTAGTGACCGTAAATTTTAGCTTCAAGCTCTGGGAGATTCCAAGCTTCAACTTCGTATTCTGTATTGTAAACAAAATAGTTAACATCTAATCCTAAATCTAAATCTTCATCTGGTGTATAATTAAAAGATAAGCCAGCATTAAATTGGGTCATATCATCATAAACGACTTTAAAACTATTATTTTGTGAATAGGCATTATTTGGTTCAAGACTTACAGTAGCAATGCTTGGTGCTTCGTAATTATGTTTAAAAAAATAAGTGTTATCAAAGTCAGCATAACCAATTTTTGCAACTGCTGTTAACTTACCGAATTTAGATTGTAAACCTAAACTAGCATCGTACATTTTATTAGTTGGTGAAATCTTTAAATCAGGTGAAACAAAAGGGTTTTCGCTTGTAAAATCACGATAGGTATTCTGTGTTAAATCGCCATCAATGGCAGTAAAAACGTTTAAAGTCTCTGTAATGTTATAATTTGCACTGATTTTTGGATAGATAAAAAAATTAGTTTCACTTTGTTCAACGTTAGCGTTTAAAACTACTTTCGCACCAGCATCAATTTCAATACCTGCAACTTTAAACTGTGTTCGTGGTAAAATACTTACATTATAAAAACTATAATCCGAAACATTAATCGACTCATCGTAAGTTGTTGTTAAATAATTTAAATTTAACGAAACATCTAAAGCTTGCTCATATCCAAGTAAAAGCTCTGAATTGAAATTTAAATCGATAAAATTTTCAGCAGAATTAAAATCATCTGAAAAGTTATAATAATTGATTTTAGCAGATTTAATCCATTTATTGTAAAAATCAATACCACCATTTAAACCCAGTCCTAGATAAGTTTGTGTGACATCGTCAACAATACTATAATTAGTGGGCAATTGAATTCCGTACCAATTGTAAATATCATGATTGAGGTTAATACCTACATTCCATTTTAAATTTCGCTCAGTCGAATGCAAACCTACATCAAAGTTGGTATTAAAATAGTGGTCATCTACTAAAACATCTTCAATACCACCTTGTGATGACAAATGACTAAAATCTAAACTAATAGATTTTTGACGATCAATTAAAAAATTTGAATATAATTCTCCTAAACCAGTGGTGAAATTTCCGAAACCAAGACGCGCATAACTATTGAAAAATCTTGGTTTTGGTGGCAAAATAACTCCAGAAGCACGACCTTTAGCTGGAGTAAATGTTGAAGCTACCGGAATTGAAATAAACTTGTAATCAACTGATTTTGATTGAATTTCTAATTTATTACTTTCGTCGGGTTTTTGTTTCACCTTAAAAGCATCGTTAACTGTAGGAGAATATTGCTTAACAATAATTAATTTTTCGGTCTTGATGGTATCTTGTGCATTAGACAAATAGAAAGCAAAAAATACTGCTAATATTAATTTAAACCTTAACGCCATGAGATGTTTTATCTTTAGATTCACAAATTAACTAAACTTTACTGTAATAGTTAACTCAACTTTAGAGTATTTTATTTTACAACTCAATTAAAAATGAGAGAAGCAGAACTAATTAATTTATACCAGAGTCAAAAGAGTTATTTCAAAACAAATCAAAACCCTGATTCTAAATCAATTATTTCCCAATTAAAGTATCTAAAAGCTGAAATTAAAGCCAACGAGCAACAAATTATTGAAGCTATTCATGCTGATTTTAAGAAGCCAGAATTTGAAGTTTTAACTACTGAATTGTTCGTGGTTTATAAAGAGCTTAATTTATTTATTAGAAACATCAATTCGTGGCGAAAACCAAAACGAATCAGCTCTGATTGGCTTAACTTTCCTTCAACCGATAAAATTTATCATGTACCTTGGGGCAACTGTTTAATTATCGCTCCATGGAATTATCCATTTCAGCTTGCCATTACACCGCTAATCGGTGCGATTGCTTGTGGCAATACCGTTATTTTAAAACCTTCAGAATATGCACCAAACACAGCTAAAATTTTAAAAAACATTATCGGTAAAGTCTTCGACACTAAACAAGCTGCAGTTGTTGAAGGCGCCGTTGAGACTGCTCAACATTTATTAGATTTAAAATGGGATTATGTGTTTTTTACAGGCAGTGTGCCAGTGGGTAAAATCGTAAGTCAAGCTATCGCAAAATACATGACACCTCATACTTTAGAATTAGGTGGAAAAAACCCATGTATCATCACTAAACATGCTAACTTAAGCATAGCTACAAAACGTATTATTTGGGGTAAATTTATCAATGCTGGGCAAACTTGCATTGCTCCAGATTACATCTTGATCGATCAAACTCTAAAAGCTAAATTTATTGAAGAATTTAAGATGCAAATTGAGAAGTTTTATGGCAAAAATATTCAAAAGTCGACTGATTATTGCCGAATTATTAGCGATAAACATTTTGAACGTTTGAAAAATTTTATTGAAACCGAACAGGTAATTTATGGTGGAGAAACCAATAAAAATAATCGGTTTGTAGCACCAAGCTTGATCGATGCACCTGAATTCGATAGCGATATTATGCAAGAAGAAATTTTCGGGCCACTTTTACCAATATTTACGTTTGAAGATTTAAGCGATATCGAAACTACAATTCATAAAATTGACAAACCGTTAGCACTTTATGCTTTCACAATCAATAAAACCGAACAAAATTATTTAATTAAAAACTTCGATTTTGGTGGTGGTGCCATTAACGATTGTATTGTGCATTTCGTAAATGACAAACTGCCTTTTGGTGGTGTGGGCGCAAGTGGTTTAGGCAATTATCATGGCAAGCACTCATTTAAAACATTTACGAGACAAAAATCTATTGTACATCGTAAAAACTACATCGATATACCAATTAAATATCCGCCATATAACAAAACCAAGTTATTTAAAAAATTTCTAAGTTGGTTCCGCTAAACTAAACTTTAGCTTTTGCCGAGGTCTAGCTTGCGCTAATTGGCAAATTGAATTTTCAGTAAGTTGAAAAATACGTGGGTATCCGCCTGTTGCCTGAGCGTCTCGCATTAAAATAATTAGTTTTCCACCTGAAGTAAACTGAACAGTACCTGGTAAAACAGGAGATGTTAAAATCTCTTCTAATTGGTTATCTAAACGCTCACTTATTTGATATGCCATACGGTTAATTTGGTTAGAAATACTAAATTCAGCATTTAAAAGTTGGTATTGAACAGATTTAGATAATAACTTAAATTCAGGCAACTTAAAACATTTAATATCAACAACTTCTGTTGTCTTAAAATCTAAACGTTGAGCTAAGTTTTCCTTGATTACTTCAGCTGAAGTATTAAAATTAACAACAGAGTTATTATTCAATTTAGCTTGATCAAAAACTTGAGCATAATAACTCGAGCTACCCATTTTTTGTTCAATTTGAAATCCATTTTTTACGGCCAAGTAAGTCCACATCCCTAAATTAATTCGTTTAAGTTGCAACACATCTCCATTAGCAACTTTGTAAATTTCGAAAGTTCGAATCGGTTTACCATTTAAAAGAATATCTGCATCTAAAGCAGCAAAAACGATATAAGTTGACTTAAAAAATTGAAATTTTGCACCTTGACCCATAATTTCAATAACAGGTACTTGCTCAGGATTTCCTAAAATTCGGTTAGCATAAGTACTTAAGCGTGAATCCATTACTCCCGAAATAGGAATACCCATTGTTAATCCCGAATAACGACCTTTGTCTTGTATACTCGCTAATGGGCCAGATTTAATTACCTTAAGACTCATCTACAAATCGATTTTGAAAATTAATATCTTGTTGTAATTCGCTTTTAATTTTATAATACTCTTTTTTATTTATAGGTTTAAAACGAATCGTATCTCCAGCTTTTAAGAAAGTCTTTAGCTGTTTTGCATCAAACAGACACAAAGGCGTTTGACCGATGATTTGCCAGCCTCCAGGCGAATTTACAGGATAAATACCAGTTTGACGACCTGCAATACCAACTGAACCAGCTGATATTTTTGGTCGAGGTTGAGACTTTCGAGGGAAATACAGATCCTTATTTACTTGTGATAAATACGGAAAACCAGGCAGAAATCCTATAAAATGAACACGATAAGTTTGTCCAGAATGCAAGCTTATTAAATCTTGCTTAGATAGCTCTTTTTTTTGTTCGAATTCTTTGGCATCGATTGAAAATTCATCGTCATAACAAGTTGGAATGATAACCGATCTAAAGTTAAAATCAAAAGGCTCATCATTAGTTAAAAGAAGCTGTTTAAGAGCCATTTTTGTACTATAGAAATCATTTATAGTTGAATTATAAATAACTAATAATGAATTATATGTAGAATTTACTTGAAGTATATTATCACTATAAAAATCTAATAATAAAGATCTTTTTTGAAGTAACCAATCTAACGAAAAAAGTTGATGATTTGTATTAAAAATAATTAAAATTGAACATTCATTATACTTAAAAATATCAGAGATTAAAGCCGGTTTATCTTTCAATTTCATAGTCAAATTTTGGTAGCTGTTCATGTAAATACTCAAGGTGATTTAATGTCAATTTTGAATCGCTATGTAAACAAATTGTATTTATAGTTTGCTGTTTAATTTTTCCAGAGGTTGATATTATTTTTGCTTCCGCTAAGCTTAAAGTTTGATGCAAAATTTCTTTTGACGTATGAAGCATTGCATTCGAAAATTTTCTTGGCGTTAGACTAAAGTCATCTGTATAAGTACGATCTGCAAAACCTTCTATCCAATACTTAACCTTATCTGACTTAAAGTTTAGCAGCTCAGATTCTGGTAAAGTAAAAACTACTACTTCCCTATTTAAATCTTCAATAACCTCAAAACATAATTCTGCTAAGTGTTTGTCTTTAGCCAATTGGTTATATAATGCACCGTGAAATTTAATATGATGCCAATCTGCATTTTCATTTTGACATATTCTTTTAAAATTCTTAAGTTGTAAATTAAGCGAATGTGTTAATTCTTTTGGTTTAAGATTCATGAATTTACGACCAAAATTTTCTTTATCTGGAAATGATGGATGTGCTCCTATTTTAACCTGATGTTGTTGCGCTTGTTGAATTGCGTTTTGTATACTGATATCATTACCATAATGACCACCGCATGCTATATTACAACTTGAAATAAGTGGCATGATTTGTGAATCATACTTATAACCTTCAGCTAAATCACAATTAATATTAATGTGTTTCAAATTAGTTTTTGCTGAAATTTAATTATCATTTGTAACATCTTAAAATTATTAACTACATTTCCTAAAAATTTTGTCTATGCGAGTTTTATTTATGATTATCCTAAGTATTTTTAGTGTTTATACCTTTGCTCAACAAACATTAAAGCTTACACCTCAAGTTACTGAAGCAACTGTTTATAGAGCTGGTGCAAAAGTCACAGCCGAGAAAAAAGTTTATTTAAACCGAGGCGAAGCAGTTGTAGTTTTTGAAAATTTATCTCCTAATATAGATAAAAACAGCATACGCATTAAAGGCCTTAATGGTGTAAGCTTAAATTATTTCACTTATGAGACTGATTATTTAAAAAAACAGGATGTTTCTAAGCAATTAGAAAACTTAAAAGAACAACTATCTCAAATCAATCGAAAAATCGCTGTAAAAACAAATCAAATCAATGCATTAAACAAAACACAAGTCTTGTTAGAAAAAAATCAAGAATTAAATACTTCAAATAATGAATTAACAGTTGCTAAGATGAACGCTTATACTGAATATTATCGTAATAAATTAGAAGATATAAGTACAAAAATTTATGACTTACAAGTTAGTGTTAACAAACTTAATACCGAACAAAATTCTCTTCAAAGTGAAATAAAAAAATTAGAAGGTCAACAAACTAATCATCGTGGAAAAATAAGCTTTAACCTTAAAGTCACTAAAGCATCTCAAAAAAACTTCAGCATAGATTATTTTATTTATGATGCTGGATGGTTTCCTACATTCGACCTCACAACAAACTCTATCGAAAGCGATATGAATTTAGCTTACAAAGCGAAAGTTTACCAAGCATCAGGCCGTGATTGGAGTAATATTAAACTCAGCTTATCGACTGCAAATCCTGAGACTGATACACAGATGCCTGAGTTGAGTCCGCTATATGTTAACTATATATCTCGATACAACCAAAACACAACTCAGTCATACAATTTTAGCCACTTAAATTACAATAGAGGCGTTAAAAATGTTAGCGGTATTGTTTTGGATAATGATGGCTTACCATTACCTGGTGTTAATGTTTTAGCTGGTAATAATGGCACTCAAACTGATTTTGATGGCCGTTATAGCATAGATGTGAATGGAGCAAAATCTTTAACTTACAAATATTTAGGCTTCAAAACAGCACGAGTTCCAGTGTATAGCTCAACAATTACCCTAAATTTAATTAATGATTCGTCAGAATTAAGTGAAGTTGTTGTTACAGGATACTCTAAGTCTAATAAAAGAAGTAGCAGCACAGAAATAGTTGAAAATGAAGAAGCTGTTTACGATGAAGAAGTTTCTCAAACACCTATTACTACAAATGAAGGCAATAGTTTTAGCTTTACTTTTCCTAATGAAGTTTCTCTAAAGAGCAGTTTAAATAATTCTAATTTTGACATCAATAACTATCAACTAAACACTGAATACAATTATTACATCGCTTCAGAATATTCGAAAGCCGCTTATTTAATTGCAAAAATAAGCGATTGGCAAGATTTAGATTTAGTAAGCGGTGAGGCCAAAATTTATTTTAATAATTCTTATGTTGGTCAAACTTCAATTGATGTAAACACAACCGATAAAGATTTACTGATTTCTTTAGGCAAAGACGATCAAGTAATCATTAACCGCACTGATGTCAAGCAAGAAAACAAAACCTCTTTTTTTGGTTCGAATAAAATCATCACAAAAACATTTGAAGTTGATATAAAAAACAATAAATCTTCTGCAATTTCGATTTTAGTGGAAGAAAGAACACCGATTTCACGCCAAGAAAACATAAAAGTTGAAGAAGTATCACACAATGCGGATTTCCGTGAAGAAAAAACAGGTTATTTACAATGGAAATTTGAACTTCAACCTAAAGCTAATAAACAGTTGAAGTACTCCTACCAAGTTAAGTATCCGAAAGACAAAAATATTAATATTTCAGCGCAATAAAATTTGTCTTAAATCTAGTATAAAATTAAATCAAAAAGCGTTTTCAATAGCAAAACGCTTTTTATCCTAACCAACCATCACGATCTAGACTTCGGTATTGAATTGCTTCAGAAATATGCGTACCAGTTATTGAATCGCAACCTTCTAAATCAGCAATAGTTCGTGCAACTTTTAAGATGCGATCATAAGCTCGAGCCGATAAGTTTAATCGTTCCATTGCTGTTTTTAACAGCTCTTTTGAAGCTTCATCAAGCTTACAAAACATTTTTATCTGCTTAACACCCATTTGAGCATTATAATGAATATGATTAATTTCTGAGAAGCGTTTAGTTTGAATTTGACGCGCAGCAGTTACGCGTTTTCTAATCTCTACACTAGATTCAGCTTTAGATTGATCGCTTAATTTTTCAAATGGAACAGGAGTCACTTCAATATGAATATCGATGCGATCTAATAATGGTCCACTAATTTTGCTTAAATAGCGTTGCATTTCAGCAGGAGAAGACGTTACAGGCGCATCAGGATCATTAAAATAGCCGCCAGGACTTGGGTTCATACTTGCGACTAACATAAAACTAGACGGATAAGTAACTGTAAATTTTGCCCGAGAAATAGTAACCTCTCTATCTTCTAAAGGCTGTCTCATTACTTCTAGTACGGTTCTTTTAAATTCTGGCAATTCGTCTAAAAACAAAACGCCATTATGTGAAAGTGAAATTTCACCCGGTTGTGGATAAGCACCACCACCAACTAAAGCAACATCTGAAATTGTATGATGTGGACTTCTAAAAGGACGCTCTGCCATTAGGCCTATTTGACCATTTGTACGCCCAACTACAGAATGAATTTTGGTAGTTTCAAGTGCTTCTTGCAATGACATTGGCGGCAAAATACTCGGTAAGCGTTTGGCTAACATTGTTTTGCCTGAGCCAGGCGGACCAATCATGATAATATTATGGCCACCTGCTGCTGCAATTTCCATACAACGTTTAATAGATTCTTGACCTTTTACTTCAGAAAAATCGTATTCAGGTGATAATAAACTATCGTAGAAAACGGCGCGTGTGTCAATAACAGTTGGTTGAAGAGGTTCTTCTTTATCAAAAAAAGAAATAACTTCAGTTATGTTATCTACACCAAAGACCTCTAAACCATCAACAATAGCAGCTTCCTTTGCATTTTGAGCTGGTAATATAAAACCCTTATAGCCTTCTTCTTTAGCTTTTATAGCTATTGGCAAAGCGCCTTTAATTGGCTGCAAACTTCCATCAAGAGACAATTCTCCCATGATGATATAATCATCTATTTTCTCTGATTTAATTTGAGATGAGGCGGCTAATATTCCAAGTGCTAATGACAAATCGTAGGCAGAACCTTCTTTTCTAAGATCAGCCGGTGCCATATTAACAATGATTTTTTTTCCTGGAAATTTATAACCATTGTTTTTTAAAGCAGCCTGAATCCTAAAACTGCTCTCTCTAATAGCATTATCAGGTAAACCTACCAAATGGTAACCTATACCTTTTTCCATGTTAATTTCAATGGTAATTGTAGTCGCCTCAACGCCAAATACAGCGCTTCCAAAAACTTTTATAAGCATAAAATTATAGATTGGTTACGCTAAATATAGTAATAAAATTTAATTATTTACCCTATTGAGTTATACAAAAAGCCTATCAAAAACATTGATAGGCTTCAAGATGATATCTTATAAATAACTATTTATGACTTATATAAGTTTATTAAAGCTTCTGTAGATTGATCGTGTGTTAATGTTGAAGCTTTTGATTTAATTTCTTTTAATATTGAGTTTGCAAGCTGCTTGCCTAACTCAACACCCCATTGATCAAAACTAAAGATATTCCAGATAACACCTTGTACAAAAATTTTATGTTCATACATTGCAATTAAGCTTCCTAAATTGCGTGGTGTTAATTTATTGATTAAAATTGAAGTTGTTGGTCGGTTACCTTCAAATATTTTAAAAGGTAATAAGTGCTGAATTTCTTCTTCACTCATGTTTTTAGATTCTAACTCTTTTCTCACCTCTTCGGCAGATTTACCTTTTAATAAGGCTTCAGTTTGAGCTAAAAAGTTTGCCATTAAAATATCGTGATGCTTTTCGTCTCCAAATAATGAATTTTTGAATCCGATGAAATCAGCTGGTATTAATTTAGTTCCTTGATGCAATAGCTGAAAAAATGCATGTTGTGAATTCGTGCCAGGTTCACCCCAAACAATATTTCCTGTTTGGTAGTTTACTTTTTTGCCATCACGATCAACACCTTTACCATTACTTTCCATAGAAGCTTGTTGCAAATAAGGTGCTAACTTTTGCAAATATTGCGTGTAAGGAATAATCGCTTCACTTTCAGAACCTAAAAAATTATTATACCATATACTAATTAAGGCAGAAATCACGGGTATATTTTCTGAAAAATCAGCACTTCTAAAATGCTGATCCATTTCTTCTGCTCCTTTTAAAAGCGCTTTGAAATTGTTAAAACCTATTGACAATGCAATAGATAAGCCAACTGATGACCATAATGAATAACGACCGCCAACCCAATCATACATAGGGTAAATGTTAGCACTTGCAATTCCAAATTTTTTTACGGCATCTAGGTTTGTAGAAACCGCAACAAAATTATCTTTAATACTTTCTTTGTCAGTGTAGTTTAAAAACCATTTTCTAACCGTATTGGCATTAGTAAGGGTTTCTTGAGTAGTAAACGACTTAGAAACGATTAAAAATAAGGTGGTTTCTGGATTTATTTTTTTTAAGGTTTGATGTACATGATCACCTTCTACATTTGAGATAAAGTGGATTTTTAAACCCTTATTATAAAACTGTAAAGCTTCAGTAACCATATTTGGACCTAAATCTGAACCGCCTATGCCAATATTAACAACATCTGTAAAAGCCTTTCCAGCATAAGATTTTCTTTCACCAGAATGAATTTTATTCACAAAGCTTTCCATTTGCTGTAAAACAGCTTCAACCTTAGGAACTATATTTTCTCCATCAACTACAATCGAAGTCGTTTTTGATTGACGTAACGCTGTATGCAAAACAGCACGATTTTCAGTTCGATTAATTTTATCTCCTGTAAAATAAGCTTCAATAGCATCTTTAAGCTTTGCTTCTTCTGCAAGTTGAAGTAATTCAGATTTAATGTTTGGGGAAATTAAATGTTTAGAATAATCAAATACAAATTCATTGAATTTAATATGAAAATTTTCAAATCGATTGATATCTGATTTAAAATATTCTAAGATAGAATCATTTTCAGCTTTACTTGCCGACTCTTTTAAGGAATCCCAAGCTTTTAATTGATTTGGTGTTAAATTATGTAAGGGCATTTTACTCAGGTTTTATAACGTTATTTTTGTAATGAGCAATAAGTCCGTCTATTGGCCGTCTAATAATATTACCAATATTTAGATGATAACGTTTGGCAACATCGCGAATGATATCTTCAGAGAAAAATGCGATTGACCCGATAAAATGAATTGGAACATTTTGTGCTTGTTTGAAGCACATTACGCGCCGTTCTATAAACTTCTCCATACCTTCATAAATTAATTTATAAAAATAACCATTTCTCTCTTCAGCTGTAAAAATAAATTCAGCAAAAGAAGCTAAATAGGTATTTGGGTTCTCTTCTTTGTAAACATTATATTTAATTACATCAGCATTTAAATCATAACGTTTTTCAAATTCAACCGCTAATTCAATTGGCATGGTTTTGTAGTAGTAATTTCTGATGAGTCTTTTACCAAAATAGTTTCCGCTAGCTTCATCCATTAAAACGTAGCCAAGCGATTCTACTTCCATGTGTACGTGCTTACCATCAAAATAACATGAGTTTGAGCCAGTTCCTAAAATACATACAATTCCAGGTTCATTTGTAGCTGCTAGAGCAGCTGCAGCCATATCTTCATCTACATTTATTTCGTCTGAAGCTTTAAAAAAATCTTTTAGTATTTTGGTGAGATTTTGTTTTGGTGTATTTGTACCACAACCTGCACCAAAAAAATCAACTCGATCTACTTTATTAATGACAGATTTCAATTCGTCATTTTCGTGTAAACGTTCTTTAAGAATATGAGGTTTAAAAACGGCAGGATTTAAGCCTTTAGTTCTTGTGCGAAGAACAACTTCTGCATTTTGATTGAGTAATATCCAATCGCATTTTGTGGAACCTCCATCAGCAATTAAAATCATAATTTTAAGGTATTAAAAAAGCCTATTTGAAAATTCACAAATAGGCTTTAAAGGTAAGCGTTACTTATAATTTTGCAATATGCATTGCTAAATCTACTAATTTGCTTGAATATCCGTACTCATTGTCATACCAAGAAATTATTTTAAAGAAATTATCATTTAATGCGATACCAGCATTGGCATCAAAATTTGAAGTTGCTTTTTCTGATACAAAATCTTGTGACACAACCTCATCATCTACATAATTTAATACGCCTTTAAGTGGACCATCAGCCGCTTTTTTCATCGCAGCTTTAACTTGGTCATAAGATACTGACTTTTCCGTTCTTACTGTTAAATCCACTACTGAAACGTCAGCAGTTGGTACTCGAAAGGCCATACCAGTTAGTTTACCATCAACCTCTTTAATTACCTTACCAACGGCAACAGCTGCGCCAGTACTAGTTGGTATAATATTATTGATGGCGCTACGTCCTAATCTATAGTTCTTACGAGAAGGTGAATCTACGGTAAATTGAGTTGATGTCGCTGCATGAATAGTTGTCATTAAACCTTCAACAATACCAAATTCATCATTCATAACTTTAGCAATAGGTGCCAAGCAGTTAGTTGTACATGAAGCGTTTGAAACTACAGTATCTTGAGCTGTAACATCTTCATGATTAACACCCATAACAAACATAGGAGCTGTTTTAGAAGGTGCTGAAATCACCACTTTTTTTGCGCCTGCTTCTAGGTGTGCAGAAGCATTATCTTTTTCTTTAAAAATTCCTGTACAATCAAGAATAATATCTGCTTTAACAGCGTCCCACTTTAAATCAGCTGGGTTTTTCTCGGCTGTAACACGAATCGTTTTACCGTCAACTAATAAATGACCGTCTTTAACTTCAACAGATTTATTAAATTTACCATGAACTGAATCGTATTTTAGCATGTAGGCTAAATGATCAACATCAAGCAAATCATTAATCCCTACTATTTCAATGTTTTCATTTTCGGAAGCAATTCTGAACGCAAGGCGGCCAATTCTTCCAAATCCGTTAATTCCAATTTTTGTTTTCATAAATTAAAAATTTTGTGCCTGATTACTCAATCTAGGTTGAGACTATATCGGCAACTCTTATTAAATCGTTATCAATTGTTTTTTTGCCGTTGATGGCTATTTCAAAAGGTACGTGTACTATTTTTTTATGGCTTACTCCTACCATAATGTTACTTTTGCTATCTATTAAAGCATCTACAGCTGCAACACCAAGTCGGCTTGCTAGAACCCTATCATAACAACTTGGTGAACCACCACGTTGAATGTGTCCTAAAACAGTAACTTTAACCTCGTATTCTGGTAAGTTGTTTTGTATAAAGCCTGCTAGTTTAGTAATATTTTTACCGATTTGGTCGCCTTCAGCAACAACAACAATACTCGAGGTTTTACCTGAAGTTCTACTTTTTCTTAAAGATTCTAAAAGACGGTCTGTACCAAGATCTTCTTCGGGTATTAAAATCTCTTCTGCGCCAGCTCCTACGCCACTATTTAAAGCAATATCACCAGCATCACGCCCCATAACTTCAACTAAAAACAAGCGATCGTGAGAGCTTGCAGTGTCTCTTATTTTATCAATAGCCTCAACAACAGTATTTAGAGCTGTATCATAACCAATTGTAAAATCAGTACCATTAATATCATTATCAATAGTTCCTGGTATACCAATTACTGGCATATCAAATTCATTACTAAATATTGAAGCACCTGTAAAAGTTCCATCTCCGCCAATAACCACTAAAGCATCTACATCTCTATTTTTTAAATTTTGATAGGCTTTTTTACGTCCTTCAGCTTCTCTAAAATCTTTTGAACGAGCTGACTTTAAAAAAGTACCTCCGCGATTAATAATATTTTTAACAGAACGCGCATCAAGGTCTATAAAGTCATTTTCTATTAATCCTTGAAAGCCTCGGTATACACCGACACATTTTAGGTTTTGATAAGTTGTATTACGCACTACTGCTCTAATGGCAGCATTCATTCCAGGTGAATCTCCACCTGAAGTTAATACGGCAATTTTGTTAAGTTTTGTATTCATTATTTCAAATTTAACTTAAATAAATTTTCTAACCTAACCATAGACTCTTCTAAAACGTTTGCGGTTGATAACTATTTAATATTTAACTAATAAAAGCTTAATTTTTTAAGGTTTTAATAAAATTCGATATTCCCATGGCTCAAAATCTTGCAAATCCTCAGAATTTAATGAAATAATTTTATCTGTCATCGCATTTTTATATTCGCCATTAATTTCAACTGAAAATGATTTTGGCTCATCACTCATATTGGCTATAAAAATTAATTCAGAATTATGCTTAAATCGCTTAAAAGCTAAAATGCTTTTATTTTTAGATGTTTTAATTCGCTGATAGTTAGCTGCTTCTTTTGCACCATCTAGGGCGTCTATGGTGTTTTTTAGTTTTCCTAATTTTTCTAAAACTGGCCAAACTTTTGCTTTGACTTTTGGTATGCTATCTTTTTCAAAAAACTTTAGACGCTTGTTCATGTCATATTCCTGACCGCTGTAAATTAACGGCATACCTGGTAAGGTATATGAAAAAGCTAACATAGTTTCTGAGGCATTTCCAAGGCGTTCTTTTACTGTTCCATTCCATGAATTTTCATCGTGGTTGGTTATGAAGTTCATCAAATAGTCATCTTTTTGGTAAGTCGTGTCAATTTTTTTCATGTAGTTATCCCAATCGCTAACGTTCATTTTACCTTGGGCTATTTCATTCATAATATGATGTCCTTCCCAATTGTAACCCATATCAAAAGCTTCATAAAACAGATCTTTATCCTCACTTTCGGCTAACATAAAAACAGGTTTAATGGCTTTAAGTTTTGGTACAATTTGGTTCCAATAATCAGTAGGCACATTTCCTGCCACATCACATCTAAAACCGTCTATATTATGTTCTTTTACCCAATATAACATTTCAGCATTCATAGCTTTCCATAATTCTTTATTTTCATAGTTTAGGTGAGCAACGTCAGTCCAACCCCAAGATTCGCCTGTGTCAGGATTAATAGGGTCTGTAACATTACCATCTTTGTCTTTATGATAATATTCTGGGTGTTGCTCAATCCATTCATGATCCCAACCTGTATGATTAGCTACCCAATCTAAAATAACATACATACCGTTTTCGTGAGCTGTATTAACTAACTCATCAAAATCTTTTTTTGTGCCATAATTTGAATTTACAGCGGTATAATCTGAAATTGCATAGTAGCTGCCTAAATATTTCTTTTTTTCTTCTGGATCTTTTATATCTTCGATCGAAAGGTCTCCTGTTGCCTTTCGGTTTTTCATAGAAATTGGGTAAACCGGCATTAACCAAATTACTTTTACGCCAAGTTGCTTTAATTGTGGGATGTCTTTCGTAAAAGCATCAAAAGTACCTTCTGGTGAATATTGACGAATATTAGCTTCATAAATAACCGAATTTGCCAAAACTTCATTTGAAACAGGCTGAATAATTGATTTTTTTTCTTGGTTTTGATTATCTTGTTTAGGAGCTTCATTACAGGCTAAAAACAAAACTGAACAACAAACAAGAAGACTTAAAAACTTTATATTTTTCATATTGATTTATTTTTTGAGTTTAATTTTAAAAAGTGTTATTCTTTAGTTGTGAACATTGAGAATCCTGGTTTCAGTTGAAGTTGTTTCGTCCAATTAAAACTTGTATTTTCAAGAACATCTTGAAACTGAAATCCATTTACATTTAATTCTTCAAATTTTGACAGGTCTAATGAACGAGACTCTTCATTAGTATTTAGAAATACAGCAACAACTTCGTTTTGATGGATTCTAAAAATAGGATAAATACCATCAAAGGGAGCAAAATGAACCATTTTGCCTTCTAAAATAGCTTCTGAAGTTTTTCTAAAATTCAAAATTGTTTTTAAAAAGCGTTGAAAGTCTAACTGGTTGTCTGATAAGTTTTTTCGTGTAAAGGCATTTTGAAAATCTCCTTTCCAACCACCTGGAAAATCAGTTCTTATAAGTCCATGATCACCTGGCTTATCTGAATTTTCCATCAAAATTTCAGTACCATAATAAATTTGTGGTGTTCTTGGCAAACTTAAAATTAAGCCTACGGCCATTTTGGTTTTATCAATATCTTGATTTAGCTGTGTAAAGATCCGATCCATATCATGGTTATCTGGAAAAATCATAACATCTTTTGGTCTTGGATAGTAAAAATCATTAGCTAAAGTCTCATAAATTTTCACAAGTCCATTTCCCCAACCATCATTACCTTCATTTAAAGCTTGAACAATTTTCATTTGCATTGGAAAATCCATAACAGACCGCAAATTAGAGTTATAGCCATCGTTATTATTTTGTCCTTGCTGCCAATACCCAACAACTAATTGGTCTGTAGACCATTCTTCACCAACGATATTGAAATTAGGATATTCTGTCATGATTGCTCCTGCCCAATTAGACATGAATTCTTTATTGGGATAAGGATAAGTATCTTGCCTAATTCCATGAAGTTGAAGTGTTTCTACCCACCAAATGCTATTTTGAATAATATACTTTGCTAGAAAAGGATTTTTTTGATTTAAATCTGGCATAGAAGGCACAAACCAACCTTCATGCATAATTTTAGAATCTAAATTAGAAGCATAAGGATCTTGGTTAGTTGTTCTTCGGTGATTTGAAGTTGGTAATTCTTTTTTTGATTGGTAAACATCTTGAAAATTTAACCAATCTTCAAAAGGTAAATCATGCATCCACCAATGTTCGCTACCGCAATGGTTGGCAACCATATCCATTATTAAGCCTATCCCTTTTTTTGAAGCCTTTTGTGATAATTCTTTGTAAAGTTTTAAGCTACCAAATCTAGGATCAACTTCATAAAAATCTGTAATCGCGTAACCATGATAAGATGAAGACTCCATATCATTTGTAAGTAAAGGACTTGACCAAATACTTGTAAAACCCATATCAGAAATATAATCAAGGTGATTAATAATTCCCTGAATATCACCACCATGACGAGCATAATTATTATCTCGATTAACAACTGTTTCACGCATATCATTAACAACGTCGTTCTTGGTGTTTCCATTAGCAAAACGATCAGGTGTAATTAAGTAGATAGCATCAGTATGGTTAAATCCTACAAAGTCTTCAGCTGGTTTCTCTCTAGATTGTAATTCGAAGTCAAAAACTAAATTTTTAGTGCCCTTTTTAATAAATTGAATTTCAATAGAGCCAGGACTTGCATTTTCTGAAATTAAAAGATCAATAAATAGATAATTAGGACTATCTGCAGTGTAAATCTTTGTTATTTCAACCCCATCGTAATTTAACTTAGGCTCATAAGTTGAAATTTCTTCAGCATGAACTAATAGTTGAATGTTATTCATTTTCATACCAATCCACCAGTTTGGTGGTTCTACCCGTAAGTTTTGAGCTTTTAATTGAAACGAAAACAAACTAAAAGCAAAAAAACAACAAAAGCTAAATTTCAAAAATGCTAAGCGCGTTTTATATTCCATAATTTTATTTTTCAATAATACTTATTGCAAAACCACCGCCTGAAGCTGATTTCAATTTCAAGGTAGATTTGCTATTTACTTCTTTAGTGAAAATCTTATAAGCCTGAGGATTCGTTTTATAATGGGCATTTTTTGCATCAGTATAAATTTTGGCTTCATAAGTTTTACCGTCTTCTAAAAAATCTAGTTTTAAGCTTGTTTTTCTTGGATTTATGCCATTAACATTACCAACAAACCAGCTCGAAGTGTTTTTAGCTTTTCTAGCAACAGTAATGTATTCACCTGGTTCAGCTTCAATATAATGACTTTCTTCCCAATCTACAGGAACGTCTTTAATAAACTGAAAGGCATCCATAAAGCGTTTGTAATTTTCAGGTAAATCAGCTGCCATCTGTAATGGACTATACATGGTAACATACAAAGCTAACTGATTGGCAATGGTAGAATTAACATGTGAGTTATTGTTAGGATTTAGCTTACTAATATCCATTTCGAAAATACCTGGTGTATAATCCATTGGTCCGCCAATTAATCGGGTAAAAGGCAGTATAGTAACATGGTTTGGTTTAGAACCGCCAAAGGCCTGAAACTCTGTACCTCTAGCCGATTCATTGCCAATTAAATTTGGATAGGTTCTTCTAAGTCCTGTTGGCCTGACTGCTTCATGAGCATTAACCATAATCTTATAGTCGGCAGCTTTTTTTACGGCATATAAGTAATGATTAATCGCCCATTGACCATAATGATGCTCACCTCGTGGAATAATGTCTCCAACATAACCACTTTTCACAGAGGTATAACCATATTTATTCATGAATTGATAAGCTGTGTCTAAGTGACGCTCATAGTTTCTAATCGCTCCAGATGTTTCATGATGCATCATCATCTTTATATTTTTTGAAGCCGCGTAGTTCTGAATTTCAACGACATCAAAATCTGGATAAGGTGTAACAAAATCAAAGACATAGTCTTTTGAGTGTCCAAACCAGTCTTCCCAACCTTCATTCCAACCTTCAACTAGTAAAGCATCAAAACCATGTTTAGATGCAAAGTCTATATATTCTTTTACATGCGCTGTGTTTGCTGCGTGTGTTCCATTTGGTTTGGCTTTTGTGTAATCGGTTTCACCTAACTTAACCGAAGGTAAATCATCAGTGTAATTCCAACTGCTTTTACCGGTAATCATTTCCCACCAAACACCCATATATTTTATAGGTTTTATCCAAGAGGTGTCATCAATCTTGTTGGGCTCATTTAAATTTAAACTCATGTTTGAAGCTAAGATATCAGTAGCATCATCACTTACCATAATGGTTCTCCAAGGAGAAACAGCAGGCGCTTGTAAATAAGCTTTATTACCTATTGCATCTGGCGTTAACCAGGATTTAAAGGTTAATGTAGATTCATCTAAATTTAAATTCATTAATGAATATTCTTTCAGAGCTGCTTCATGTAAATTAATGTAAAGCCCATTAGAAGTTTTCATCATCAGCGAGGTTTGAACACCAGTTTTAGAAAATTGCTCTTGAGATGCATTTCCAGTTAAAGCTTCATCAAATAATTCATTAATTTCTGAAAGTTTTGATGTGGTATAATCATATTCTTGCGTATCATAATCACCTGGAATCCAAAAAGCAGTGTGATCATCTGTCATTGCAAATTCAGTATGCTCTTCTTTAATAACAAAATAGGTCAATTTTTCTTGCTTTGGGAATTCATAGCGAAAACCTAAACCTTCATTAAACAGTCTAAAACGAATAATGATGTACCTATCTTTAGAATTTTGCATTAAAGTAACAGCCATTTCATTGTAATGATTTCTAATACTAGATTGTTCGCCCCAAACTGGCGACCAGGTTTCATCGAAAGTAGATGTCGAAATATCAGTTATTTCAAAAGCGTTTAATAGTGATGTATCATCATTGACTAATTCTAACCCAAGCTTACTTTCGGCAATAACAGTTTTGCCTTTGTAATCTAAGGTGTAAGTTGGTGTTCCATCTTTTTTAAGCTCAAACTTCAATTGAAGTTCGGTATCGGGTGAAGACAAGTTTTGCGCATGTATATTAACAGAAGTTATCAGGATTAAAAAACTTATAAAAATTGTTTCCAATGTTGTATGATTTTAAAAATTATTCGACTTCAGAAGTTTTATTAAATTGATTTTATAAGATGAAGTTTATAAAAAATTAAGCACTTACAGTTTCAGATTGAATAGTTCTAGATTTACCATTAACCACAACTTGTAGTTGTTCTGATCCTTTTAATTTAAAATCTACATCAGATTTTGAAACTGTAACCGTTAAAATCTGATTTCTAAAATTCACTTTGAATGAATAAGAATCCCATTGAGATGGAATTTTAGGTGCAAAATGAAGCAGATTATTTTTAACGCGCATTCCGCCAAAACCTTCAACAATGCTCATCCAAGTTCCGGCCATAGATGTAATATGGCAACCTTCTTCTACCTCTTTATTATAGTCGTCAAGATCTAAACGTGAAGTTCTTAAGTAAAACTGATAAGCTTGATCCATGCGGTTTAATAAAGCAGCTTGAATGCTATGAACGCACGGAGATAAAGAAGACTCATGAACTGTAAATGGTTCATAAAAATCAAAGTGGCGCTCAAGTTCTTTAGTTGAAAAGTGATCCTCAAAAAAGTAAAATCCTTGAAGCGTATCGGCTTGTTTAATATAAGGCGAACGTAAAATCCTATCCCAAGACCAATGTTGATTAATTGGTCTCAGCTTTGGATCTAAATCACTTACCTTAATCATTTCTTTATCTAAAAACCCATCTTGCTGTAAGTAGACTTGATGTTCTTCAGAAAATGGAAAATACATTTTATCTGAAACCGATTTCATTTGAGTTAACTCAACTTCAGTTAATTTCGTTTTATGTAAAATTCTTGAAAATTCTTCAGGATAATTTTCTTTTAAAATTTCGAAATTTTCTAACATATAATCGATACACCATTTTGCCATATAATTAGTATAAAAATTATTATTAACATTATTTTCATACTCATTAGGTCCCGTAACACCTAGTATAACATATTGGTTTTTTTGTTGAGAAAAAGTGGCTCTTTGTTGCCAAAAACGAGCAATAGCAATTAAAACTTCCATTCCCATATCAACTATGTAAGAATAGTCGTTTGTAAAACGGTAGTAATTAAATATCGCAAACGCAATAGCGCCATTTCTGTGGATTTCTTCAAACGTAATCTCCCATTCATTGTGTGATTCTTCGCCATTCATGGTGACCATAGGATAAAGGGCAGCTCCATTTTCAAAACCTAACTTTTCTGCATTTTCTATAGCTTTATCTAAGTGCTTATAACGGTATTTTAACAAATTTTTTGCTACCTCTTGATTTTTAGTAGCCATGTAGAAAGGTAAGCAGTAGGCTTCTGTATCCCAGTAGGTACTACCGCCATATTTTTCGCCTGTAAAACCTTTAGGACCAATATTTAAGCGATGATCAGTTCCTGTGTAAGTTTGGTTAAGTTGAAAAATGTTAAATCTAATACCTTGCTGTGCTTTTACGTCTCCATCAATACTTATATCACTCATCTCCCAAATTGAAGACCAAGTTTCTTTTTGTTCTTGCAACAGCTGAAGGTAGCCAAGTTGGCTTGCGGTTTGTAGAGCTTGCTTGGCAGCAATAACCAACTGATCTTCAGCGTGATTTAAAGATGTTGTATATCCAGCAAATTTTTGTAGAGTAAAACAATCCTTAGCGTTAACCTTGGTTGTGTATTTTAAAGCAACTTTAGCATCAGTTTTAAATACTTCTGGAGAAAGTTCTATTTGTTCTTGATTAATCAATAAACGAGATTCCATAAATGTACACACCTGATAATTGGTTTTCATGGTGTGAGACCTTATAAAGGCTTGATGATTTTCGGTTTGACTACCTAATATATTCCAAAATTTATCGTCCCAATTAGAATCTTGGTTTGTGATTCCTGCATCAATATAAGGTGCATAAGAAATCTTGGCGGAAGCGTTTAGAGGAGTAATGTTATAATTAATAACGCCAACTTCATTATGAGATAAACTAAGAAAACGTGTAGCTTCAACTTTAATTTGAATGTCATTAGGAAGCGTGGCAATAAAGCTTCGTTTATGCCAGCCTTCTTTCATATTAAGTTCACGCTTATAGTCTTTAACTTCTTTACAAGTATTAAGATCAAATATTTCACCTTCAATAGTGATATGGATTCCTATAAAATTAGGCGCATTTAAAACCTTAGCAAAATATTCGGGATAGCCATTTTTCCACCAGCCAACACGTGTTTTATCTGGATAATAAATGCCACCTATGTAGCTCCCTTGAAAACTTGGGCCTGAGTAATCTTCTTCAAAATTAGCGCGTTGCCCCATAGCACCATTTCCTAAACTGAAAAGGCTTTCGGAAGACTTTACATTGGCTTTATCGAATCCGTTTTCAATAATAGACCACTCGTTTGGTGTGATATAATCTTGGTTCATTGTTTCTTTTATTTTATTGATTTAGGAGTTTTTCTAAAAAATTTTGACTGATTTCGGTGAAATCTGAAAATACATAATTGGCCTCGCCTAAAACAGGAGTTTTACCAATACCAACACTTAACATCTCGGCTGCATTTGCAGCCTGAACACCTGCTACTGAATCTTCAAATACAATACAGTTTTGAGGTTTACTGTTTAATTGTTTAGCTGCTGTTACAAAAACCTGTGGATCTGGCTTAGCTTTGGTTACGACAGTACCATCAACAATTGCATCGAAATAATGGGTTAAGTTAACCTGTTTTAAAATTCGCTTGGCATTTTTACTGGCTGATCCTAGAGCAATTGGAGTTCCTTTTGATTTTAAAAAATCTAAGGTCGGCTTAACTTCTGGCAAGATATCATCTTCAGTCATTTGATCAACAAAAGTTAGATACTCTGTGTTTTTTTGATGCATAAGTCTATCAAACTCATCTTGAGATAATTTTTTGTTACCCCATTGAAGTATTTTTTCAAGCGATTTAATTCGGCTTACGCCTTTAAGTTGTTCATTTTCTTGTTCAGTAAAATTTATATCGATAGAATTAGCAAGATTTTTCCAGGCAAGAAAATGAAACTTGGCAGTATCTACAATTACGCCATCGAGATCGAATATAATTGATGTTTTAGCCATGATTAGAATTTTGTTTTTTAGTTTGAATATCGTCTACATCTTTAACTTTTACAACTAGAAAGGCTGCTATTATCATACTTAAACCTGATAACATTAATGCAAATATTGCTTGATTTCCATAGGCGTATTTAACTAATGGTCCGCCAATAATTCCATTTAAAATTTGAGGTAAGACAATAAAAAAATTGAAAATACCCATGTAGACACCCATTTTTTTTGGATTTATAGCACCTGCAAGAATAGCATACGGCATGGATAAAATACTTGCCCAAGCAATACCTATTCCTATCATAGGTAAAATGAGCCAATTTTGATTGGGCATGACATAAATTGAAATGAAACTTAAACCGCCAATTAATAAAGCATAAAAATGTGTTTTTTTTCTACCGATTTTTTTCGCGATTTTTGGTAGATAAATAGCTACTGGAATTGATACTAGATTATAAACACCAAACAATATTCCAACCCAATCGCCAGCTTCATTAAATAATTCACTAGAAGAATCTGTGTGAGGAAGTCCATAAAAATGTTGTGCTAGTGCTGGTGTCGAAAACACCCACATTCCAAATAAAGCAAACCAGGAAAAAAATTGTACCCAGCTTAACTGCTTCATAGTAGGTGGCATTTTTACAAAATCGACAAAAATATCGCTAAGTTTTGCCTTCTCACTTTCAGCAAGACTTTTTTCAGGGTTTTGTTCATTTAATTTATTTTCAGCTTGTGTAATAAGTTTAAGTTCTTCAGGAGAGTATTCTTTTGTTTTAGTAATTGTTACTAAAATTGAAACTAATAGTACAACAGCACCAATGATAAATGACCATATAAGATTTACAGGAACATTACCTTCAATGGCACGATTGCTTAGGCCAAAATACTCTGATAACACGTATGGCAACCAAGACCCAATCACGGCTCCAATACCTATTAAGATTGTTTGCACTGAAAAGCCTAATGTTCGCTGCTCTTTATCAAGAACATCAGCTACTAGAGCTCTAAACGGTTCCATTGAAATGTTAAACGAGATATCCATAATCATTAACATTCCTGTACCAACCCATAAAGCAGGTAAAAAAGCGATAAATAAATCTGCTTGCGGTAGAAGAATTAAACCAATTGAAGCTAAAATAGCGCCTATTAAGAAGTATGGTTTTCTTCTTCCTAATTTTGTCCAAGTGTTATCACTATAATGCCCAACTAAAGGTTGAACTATTAAGCCAGTTATTGGCGCGATAAGCCAAAACCATGATAATTGATGAACTTCAGCACCAAAGGTTTGTAGAATTCTGCTTGCAAAACCATTTTGCAGTGCGAAGCCCATTTGAATACCTAAAAAGCCAAAGCTAAGGTAAATGATTTCTAAAGTAGAAAGCTTGCGTTTTTGCATACCGTTTTATTTGAATTAAAACGATAAGTCAAGAATTAATTTCAAAACTTATCTTAAATAGGAAGTAAAAGTATAAGTTTTGATTATCGTTGCAAATATACTAAAAATTATAACTCATCTCTATTTAAAGTTGTTTCTCTTTCTATGATATCTGTCTCAACAACAACCGTTTTATAATTTTCATCTTCAGATTCATCGGTGCTTTCGAGCCTATTAATGAGGAGTTTTGCGGCTTGACTACCCATGGCTTTACCATGTTGACTAACCGTTGATAATGGTGGAAATGCGTGTTTTGAAAGCACACCATCTGTAAAACCTATAAATTGAATATCTTGCGGGATAGAAAAACCTAATTCTCTTGCAGCCTTCATTGCAGTTATGGCATAGAGTTCATTAACAGCGAAAATAGCGTCAATTTCATTACGTTTCAAATAATCTTTTATTTGAGACTCTAAGTGTAAGAGTTCATCTTGATGTTTGTTGTTATCTTCAATCTTAAGAATAAGACTTTCATTTAAATCTATATCGTTAAACTTTAAAGCCTCAACATAACCTTTGGTTCTTAGTCTACCTACACTTACATAATCTTCAGTAGTAATAATACCTACTTTCTTAGCGCCAGAATCTATTAATTTTTGAACCGCTTTTCGTGAAGTGGCTATGTCATCTACCACTATTTTATCGCAAATAATCTCATCTAAAACACGATCGAACATAACTATAGGTATACCTTGATCAATAGTCTCAAATAAATGATGATAATCTTTTAAAGCTAGTGTTTCTTTAGCAATAGAAATAATAAATCCATCGATACTTCCATTGGCAAGCATTTCAAGATTTATAACCTCTTTATCAAAAGACTCGTTAGATAGACCTACAATAACATTGTAACCATGAGAGTTTGCATACTCTTCAATACCTGATATGACCGTTGTAAAAAAATGATGAACAATCTCAGGAATAATAACACCGAGCGTTTTTGTTTTTTTATTTTTTAAACTTAGAGCAATATTGTTGGGTTTATAATTGTAGAGTTTCGCAAAGGCTCGAACTTTTTCTTTGGTTTCATCACTAATCTCTTTGCTATCCCGAAGTGCCTTAGAAACTGTCGATACAGAAACATCTAGTTCTTTAGCTATAATTTTTAGAGTAGGCTTTTGTCTCATTTTTTGCGAAATCTAGAATTATTTCCTAAAAATACTAACTAATTCGAAAAAAAGTGTGATAAAATAAAATATCTAGAAAAGTTTTCAACACGAAAACGTTATCGTAGATTTATTGAGTTTGAGCATACATTTAGTTTACATACTTTTAACATCAGGAAGTAAAAGTATATTAATTCTAACTTAAATTTTTACGTATGCAAACAATTAAATATTTGGGCTTTATACTACTATTATTGCCCATTAGCCTCTTTGCCCAACAAACTGTAAAAGGTACAGTTGTCGGAGAAGATGGTGTGCCAATTCCTGGTGTTAATATTTCTATAGAAAACACTAATAAAGGAACTACTACCGATTTTGATGGTAATTACTCAATCGTTGTAGAACAAAATCAAGTGTTGAAATTTTCATATTTGGGTTTTAAACCTAAACAGGTGACTTTTATAAACCAAGATGAGATTAATGTTACACTTCAACTTGATACAGCTGTATTAGAAGAAGTTGTTGTGGTTGGTTATGGTACGGCAAAGAAAGAAGATTTAACAGGAGCAGTTGATTTAGTAACTCCAAAAGACTTCAATAAAGGCCCAATTAATTCAGCACAACAACTTATTACAGGTAAAATCGCTGGTGTGAATGTTACTTCAGCTTCAGGTTCACCTGGAGATGGTCAAAATATCACAATTAGAGGTCTAGGTTCTTTATCACTAACTAGTGAGCCGCTTTACGTAATTGACGGCGTGCCAATAGATAATGGAGGTGTTGGTGGTTCTAGAAACCCACTTAACATTATAAATCCAAATGATATTGCAAGCATCACAGTTTTAAAAGATGCTTCAGCAACAGCAATTTATGGTTCACGTGCTGCAAATGGTGTTATTCAGATTACAACTAAAAAAGGAAAAGACACCAATGAATTCCGCTTTAACACATCGTATAACAGAACCATTAGAAATACAGTAGAAACTGTTGATGTACTCAATGCTTCAGAATTTAGAAATTTAGTACAAACTATTGGTAATGAAAACCAAATCTCAAGATTAGGTGATGCGAATACAGATTGGCAGGACCAAATTTATGCTGACCAAGCGATGGGTGGTGAATTTAACACCAGTGCATTAGGAAACGCTTATGGTGTACCTATGCGTGTATCTTTAGGCTATTCTGACCAAAACGGTATTTTAAGAGGTGATAATTTTTCAAGATTAACAGGATCTTTAAACCTCACGCCTACTTTATTAGATGAAAAGCTTAAGTTAACATTTAATGCAAGAGGATCTTACGTAGAAAATACTTTTGCAGATCGTGGCGCGATTGGAGCAGCTGTAGCTTTTGACCCAACACAACCTGTGTTTGATGAAAATTCACCTTTTGCCAATTACTATACTTGGTTAGATGGAGATCGTCAACGGGGTTTAGCTACAACAAACCCAGTTGCTTTATTAGATTTAATTGATGACACTTCTGAAGTAAGACGATTTATCACCAACTTAAAGGCGGATTATAAATTAACCGATGAGTTGACCGCAACTATAAATGCTGGTTATGACGAATCTAATAGTAATGGAAGACGTATAACTTCTAGTGATATTCCTACTTCTGATGCTCCTGGAAGCGGTTTGCAAACAGGTGCTAGAACTGAATTTAGTCAAATACAAAAAAATAAGTTATTTGATGCTTACCTAAACTACAAAGGTAGCCTTAACGATGTGCATAATATTGATGCAACTGCAGGTTACTCTTATCAAGAATTTGAATTTGATAATTTCAGTTATGATAGTGAGCGTGAGGAACAAGGTTTAGAATCTGAATTCATCGATAAATCTAGAAGCGTATTATTATCTTATTTTGGTCGTGTTAACTACAACTTTGATAGTAAGTATTTAGTTACAGCAACTTTAAGAGCAGATGCTTCATCTAAATTAAATCCAGACGATCGTTGGGGATATTTCCCATCGTTTTCAGCAGCTTGGAATATTCATAATGAAGATTTTATCGAAGAATCTAGCGTTATTAATGAATTGAAATTAAGAGCTGGTTATGGTGAAGTTGGTAACGTAAATGGTTTAGGAGATTACCGCTTTTTAACACGTTATGTTGCCAGTCAACAAACAGCTAATTATCAGTTTGGAAATTCATTTTTACAAACCTTTAGACCGGAGCCAGTCAATGAAGACTTAAAATGGGAAGTCGGTTCAACTATAAATGTTGGTTTAGATTATGCCATTTTAGATAATCGTATCTCTGGTTCAATTAATGCCTACCGAAGAGAAACAAAAGATTTAATTGCATTTACCCTTGTAGATCCATTTACAAACTTCGGTAACCGTATTGATGCTAATATTGGTGATATGGTAAATAAAGGGATCGAATTTACTTTAAACCTTACACCAGTTGATACAGATGATTTTCAATGGGATATCAACTATAATATATCATTCAACGATAATGAAATTACAAGATTACCAGACGAACAAAACGTTGGTGGCATTAGTGGTGGTACAGGTAATAATGTACAAATTCATCGTGAAGGTGAATCACCATTTAGCTTTTATGTCTATGAACAAGTCTATGATTCAAATGGTAGCCCTATAGAAGGTGTTTTTGTAGATAGAAATAATGACGGTATTATTAATAATGATGACCGATACATTAAAGAAGATCCTTATGCAGATGTGCTTATGGGCTTGAACACTAATTTAAGCTATAAAAACTGGGATTTATCTATTCAATCTAGAGCAAGCCTTGGCAATTATGCTTACGACAATGTTGCTTCAGCTAATGGATATGAAAGACGAGCAACTGACAATCAAATTTTATCGAATCTTCATGTTGATTATTTAAATACAGGCTTCAAAGCAATCACTGAACAAAATTTATTAAGTGACTATTACGTTCAAGAGGCCTCGTTTTTCAGAATTGATAATATAACATTAGGTTATAATTTTGATAGTTTATCTAAAAATGCTAACTTTAGAGTATATGGATCTTTACAGAATGCCTTAGTTGTAACAGATTATGATGGTATTGATCCCGAAATTTCTGGAGGAATTGATAACAATTTCTACCCAAGACCAAGAACACTAGTCATTGGTGTTAATGTTGATTTTTAAAAAAAAATGAAAATGAAAAGAACGATTTTAAAATTTAGTTTTATTGCACTTTCTGCTCTATTGGTCATGTCTTGTCACGATGAGTTAGACCAAACACCAATAGATCCAGATACAGTAACTGAACAAGATGTATTTGCAGATGCAAAACAAGCAAAAGGCGCTCTTGCCAAATTATATGCAAGTCTGGCCTTAACAGGTCAACAAGGTCCTTCAGGACAACCAGATATTTCTGGTATAGATGAAGGTTTTTCACAGTACACAAGAATGCTTTATAACCTGAATGAATTAACAACTGATCATGCAGTTGTTGGCTGGGGTGACCCAGGATTACCTGATTTACATGCCATGTCTTGGTCATCAGGAAACGATTTTACTGAAGCTATGTATTATCGATTAGCTCAAGAAGTTTCATTTACAAATTCATTTATTGCAAATGCAAACCTACTTGCAGATCCAGTAGTAGAACAGTATATTGCTGAAGCAAGATTCCTAAGAGCTTTTGCTTATTATAACTTAATGGATTTATATGGAAATGTGCCATTAACTACTGAAATTTCAACTGAATTACCTGAACAAGCCACAAGGACTGAGATTTTCACTTTTGTTGAAGATGAATTACTTGATATTCAAAGTAATCTAGCAGCAGATGGTTCTAATGAATACGGTCGTGTTGATGAAGTAGCCGCTTGGGCATTATTATCTAAATTATATTTAAATGCCGAGGTTTTTACTGGGGAAGCCAGATATAATGAAGCGGTTGAGTACTCTGAAAAAGTGATAAATTCTTCTTATAGCATTAATACTAATGATGCCAATGGAAATGGCTCTGCTTACGATGAATTATTTTTAGCAGATAACAATGTTAATGGTGCTCAAAACGAATTTATTTTTACATTAAATTTTGATGGATTACAATCACAAACATTTGGAGGTACAACCTTCTTAACACATGCCTCTATTGGCGGTAATATGAATGCTTTAGATTACGGAGTTAATGCAGGTTGGGCTGGCTTAAGAACAACAGAAGCACTAGTCAAAAAATTTGATGTCTCTGATGATGCCTTAAATAATTCTTTTACTACAATTTCTAATTGGGCTATCATTGGTAGTGCAACACCAAACGGATGGAGTGATCCTGACACAGACATGTATGAAATTGCTCCAGATGTATACCAAGTTTTTGCAACATTAACTGATGGTGAAATGAAATTCAGAAGAGATAATCTTTGGGATAATAATTATGGTGGGGCAGATGGTAATGTAGTATTTAATGGCGATAACATCAGTGTAGATGCTGGCAGATATCTAATTACCTTCAACTTAAATAACAATACTTATACACTTGAGTCTATTTATGATTATTTACCAGATTCTAGAGCTATGTTTTATACAAATGGTCAAAGTCTTGAAATTGAAGAAATTCCTCCTTTTGAACAAGGATTTGCCGTCACTAAGTTTAAAAACATCGACTCAAATGGTAACCAAGGAAGTGATAATACTGGTAATTATGTAGACACAGACTATCCTGTTATCAGATTGCCTGAAATTTATTTAAATTATGCTGAAGCAACGCTTCGTGGTGGTAATGGTAGTGAAGCTACCGCCGTTAACTTAATCAATGAAATCAGAGAGCGCGCCTATGGAAACTCTAGCGCAAACATTAATAGTTCAGATTTAACTTTAGAATTTGTGTTAGATGAACGCTCAAGAGAACTTTACTGGGAAGGCCAACGCAGAACAGATTTAATTAGATACAATCTTTTCACAACAAATGATTACTTATGGCCATTCAAAGGAGACGCACAAAATGGTGTTTCAGTCCCTGAATTTAGAACGCTATTCCCTATTCCGAACGACTTATTATCAATTAATCCAAATTTGACACAAAATGAAGGCTATTAATAAACTATCCTTTTTGAAGTTATTTTCTATTATCTTAACACTAAGTTTTATTAGCTGTGATGATCAGGAATTAACTCAAATTAATGAAAATGCAAACACAGCCCTTTCACTATCGATTGATGAGGTTGTCATGACAGAAGATAATACTGATGAAGAAATTTTAACAGCCACTTGGACTAAACCTGACTTTGGTTTCCAATCGGTTCCTGAATATACTATTGAAATTGATATGATGGGGAACGATTTTAGTAGCCCTAGATTAGTAAATGTTGGCAGAAACACCTCAAAAATATTTACTTCAGAAGAGCTTAACAGTATTTTACTGAACTTAGGTGCTACACCTATGGAAGTCAATCAAATTGAGATGAGACTACTTGTAAGTTTGAGTGATGCTCAAGAAACTTATACGCAGGCAGTAGGTCTTGAAGCTACGCCTTTTTCTTCAATTCTAGACTTATCAACTAATTTAGGAATTGTTGGTAGTGCTACACCAGGTGGTTGGAGCTCAACAAATGAAACTCCTATTCAAGATGTTCCATTTTATTCAACTTCTGAAAATAATGTTGTTGTTGCTTACGCAACTTTAAGAGATGGTGAAATAAAATTTAGAGAGAATAACGAATGGACCGTTAATTATGGTGATGATGGTAATGATGGTTCGTTAGAGCCTAACGGTGCAAATATTCCAGTTAGTGCTGGCAATTACAAAATAACCGTTAATACTGAAACTCTAGAATGGTCTATTGAAGAATATTCTTGGGGTATTGTAGGTGGTGCAACTGTCTACGGTTGGGATACACCAGACATAAAATTTGAATATAACCCTTTTCAAGATAATTGGAAAGCTGCTGCAACATTAACAGATGGAGAAATAAAATTCCGCCAAAATGAAGAATGGAATTTTGACTACGGTGATACAGGTGCTGATGGAACACTAGATCAAGGCGGTGATAATATTGCTGTTGAAGCTGGACACTATATCATCACATTAGATTTAAACAGTCAAACTTATGAGTTAGAACCAACTGATTTATGGGGTCTTGTTGGTAGCGCTACTACATTTGAATGGGACGCACCTGATCCAGATAAGTTTTTACCTGATTTTGGTATAAATGAAGGTATGTACTATTTAAATGGTGTTGAAATTGGTACAGGTGAAGTTAAAATTAGACAAAATGAAGTTTGGGATGTAGATTACGGTGATAATGGAAATGATGGAACTCTAGAGTTAGGTGGAGCAAATATTCCGGTAACTCCTGGTACTTACAATGTTGAAATGAATTTTACAATAAATCCACCAACTATTAACTTTTACCCTTGGCAATAAAGCCTAAATTAAATAAAGGCCTACTTTGAATGTAGGCCTTTTTAATTTTAAATAATTATGAGAAAAAATCTACTTTTAATATTTAGCCTTTTATTAGGAAGCATAATCTCTGCTCAACAACAAACAGGAAACTTCACAATTACGCCATCTAATTTTGAGCAAGATGATGAAATTACAATCACTGTATCTGGTGTTGTTCCGGGAGTTTGGAGTACAAGTGATGTTTACTTATGGGCTTGGTACACAAATGCTAATGGTCAACAATTCGACTCGCCTACTAATGGCTCGTGGACAAGTTCTAGTGAATCACAAAAAATGACCAATAATGGTGATGGTACTTTTTCATTTACAATGACACCATCCGACTTTTACGGTGCAACTGATATTGTTGAAATTGGTATGCTTGCTAAAGCTAAAGATGGTACAGGCGATAAAAAAACACAGGACTTTGTTACCGATGTCGGAACATTTCAATTAACACTTAATGCTCCCCAAGAAAACTTAAATGTAATTCAAAATGGTGGCAACTTTTCTATCTCTGCTTCAAACTCAGCAGGGAATGCCACTTATGTCTTATCTGCTAATGGAAGTGTCATTAATACTCAGACAGGTGTTAACACTTATTCATATACCAACACAAACATTACTGAGAATAAAGATTATATTCTAGAAGTGACACAAGGTTCTATCACTTTTACAAGAGAGTTTTCAGTTATCGCTGAACCAACTGTCAACTCAGTTACTATGCCAGCTGATTATGAAGATGGTATCAATTATATTAGTGATACTGAAGCTATTTTAGTTTTAAATGCACCTGGAAAAGACTTTGTTTACGTTGCAGGGAGTTTTAATAACTGGAGTCCTGACGGAAGCTACGCTATGAATATAGATCCTACAAGAGATAATAAATTTTGGATTTCGTTAGATGGTTTAACTCCTGGACAAATTGAAACCTATCAATATTGGGTTGTAGACCAAACACCAATTAATGGTTCGCCTAAGGTCGTAAAAACTGCAGATCCATTTTCAACTTTGGTTTTATCACCTTTTGATGATCCTGGAATTCCAACAAGTTCATATCCTAACTTACCTCAATATCCTGATGGTCAAGAACGTGAAGTCAGTGTATTACAAACAGCAAAACCAGAATATAACTGGCAAGTCACAAATTTTGAAAAACCCAAAAAAGAAGATCTTGTGGTTTATGAAGTCTTGGTGAGAGATTTTGATGCTGATAGAAATTATCAAGATTTAATTGATAAAATAGACTATTTTAAAGATTTAAACATCAATGCCATTCACCTTATGCCAGTAATGGAATTTGAAGGCAACGAAAGTTGGGGATATAATACAGCATTTCATATGGCTTTAGACAAATTTTATGGAACTGAAAATAAACTTAAAGAGTTCATAGATTTATGCCACCAGAATGAAATTGCCGTTATACTTGACTTAGTTTTAAATCATGCTTATGGTCGTAATCCTATGGTAAGAATGTGGATGAATGATCCTGATGGTGACGGTTGGGGCGGACCTTCAACAGAAAATCCTTACTTCAACACGTCTCCTCGACATAGTTATAATGTAGGTAACGATTTTAACCATCAAAGTAATTTAACTCAATATTACACTGAACGTGTTATTAAGCACTGGATTCAAGAGTTTAAAATTGATGGCTTTAGATGGGATTTAACAAAAGGCTTTACACAAAATTGTTCTGACTCTAATGAATCGTGCACCAATAGTTACCAACAAGATCGCGTGGATGTCTTAAAAGCCTACGCTGACTATTCATGGTCTATAGATGATAGCCATTATGTTATTTTTGAACACTTAGGGCAAGATAATGAAGAACAGCAATGGGCTAATTATCGTTTAAATGAAGATAAAGGAATTATGCTTTGGGGCAAGATGACCGATCAATATAATCAACTTACAATGGGCTTTAATTCTAATAATGATATTACTAGAATGGGTCACGAAAGTCGCGGTTTTAATGCACCTAGATTATTGGGTTATGCCGAAAGTCATGATGAAGAACGCTTGATGTATAAAAATCTAGAATTTGGAAATACTTCAAACGCTTCTCATAATGTACAAAACTTAAATACAGCTCTATCTCGCATGTCTGCACTTGGCGCTGTTACAATGACTATTCCTGGCCCTAAAATGATTTGGCATTTCGGAGATTTAGGAATGGAAAATTCTATTTTTACTTGTAACGATGGTAGTGTAAACTTACCAGGCGGTACAGATGGTGATTGTAAACTAGACACCAAGCCTCAACCGCAGTGGACAAATAATTGGCTCAATGATCCTGCAAGAAGTCAAATTTATAACGATTGGGCTAGATTACATGAGCTAAAAATTGAAGAAGATGTTTTTGAAGGTGATTATGCCATAAATTCAGGCAACACTTTAACACCACGAATTTATGTTTTTAACAACAACTTACCTGCTTCATCTCTTAAAAATGTAGTGGTTATTGCTAATTTTGATGTTACAGCGAGAAACATAACACCTGATTTTCCTTATACAGGTCAATGGTTCAATTTAATGGATGAAACAGGTTCAACTTCTATAAATGTAAATAATACTTCTGCTACAATTAATATTCCTGCTGGAGAATTTAGAATTTATGGAAATGCACCATCAACTTTAAGCAACAACCAGTTTAATAAAAAGGAAATTACATTGTACCCTAATCCTACGTCAAATGCATTCAAACTGTCAGTTAATGCAAAAACTGTAAAAATTTATAATACGCTTGGCAAAGAAGTTAAATCTTTTGAAGCTGTAAATGCACATCAAATCTTGAATATATCAGAGCTTGAAACTGGTTTATTTTTTGTACAAATTACGAATGAATCTAATGTAAAAGAAACTCTTAAACTAGTTAAGCGTTAAATTTTGATAAGTTTAAAGCAATAAAAAAGCGCCCAATTTGGCGCTTTTTTTTATTTAATTTCTATTATAGTTTCACTTAATGGTCTTCTTACTTTTTTAAAACTTGCAAACTCATCATCATTAGACCGATATCCTATGGCACAAACTAAAACTGATTTAAGTTTTCTAGATTTTAAATCTAAAACTTCATCGTATTTGTGAGGAAGAAAGCCTTCCATAGGGGAAGCATCAATTTTTTCTAAAGCACAAATAGTTAATACATTACCTAAAGCCAAATAAGCCTGGTTATTAGCCCATTTTGAAATTTCATCATCTGTTTTTTCATTAAAATCTTTAATTAAAAATTCCCTAAAAGGTGATAAAATTTCATCAGGTGTCTCTCTTATTGACTTAATAAGTTCAAAGTTATCTTCAATAAAAGCTTGATTAATAGTTTCTTCACGACAAATCACCAACAAATGAGAAGCAGTTTTTACCTGTTGTTGATTAAAACTGTGTTGAAATAATTCATTTTTTAAATCCTGATTAGAAATCACAATTAATTTTAAAGGCTGCAAACCATATGAAGTTGGCGTTAAATTAAAACCCTCAATTATTTTATCTAAAATCGATTGAGGAACTATTTTGTTATCATCAAATTTTTTTGCGGCATAGCGCCATTTTAAAGCTTCAATCGTATCCATCAAATTATTTTGTACAAATATACTAAGCTAAAAATTAGACGACTTACAAAGTTTCCTTAAAAGAATTTACTTACCAGTTTGTCAAAAAGAGCTTAAAAAAACGCTTATTGTGATCGCTTACAAATAACAACACAGATCTACCTGAAGCTAGATAATTATCTATATCAGGACAAATTTGCTCTAATGTAAACCACTGCTCTACTCTATTAACAGCATTAAACCAGTTTAATTTTTGAGGCATCGTAAAATGATATCTACTCCAATCTTGTTTGTAAAAAAGTTGCTTTGTAAGCCACTCACCTTCAATTTGCACATCAGTTAAAGTTTTAAATACTGGTAGTTTTTCTTGAAATGGCTTAAACAACATGGCCTTAAAACACAATCTTTGCTGAATAGAATTTTGTTTTAATCCCAGGCCTTCAAGTTCAGAAGTTGCATTTTTTTGGTATAAAAGCGGAAATTGTTTGGTTTTAAGTTTATGTAGTTTATCTTCAAAACGATCTCTTCTATTTGGACCAATCCAACAAAAATCGGCTGTAGTTGATAAGCTAGCATCAAATAAATAAACTTTATAAACCAATTCAAGTTGAAAAACTTCAGCTGATACTAAATCCCGAACAAGAAAATCAAATTCACCTAAGGTTTGCTTCTGTGTAATGATTTGAAGGCTATGAGCAATCGCTTCATATTGCTCAGACTGTTGTAATGCTTCAAGCATAAAAAGTTCGGCTCTTTTACCTATAAATTTCTGATTGGTTTCAAATTGAGGTGATAAAGAATAATTGTCGGGTTTAAAATCAAAAACCCTGATGTTTTTAATAAAATCATCAGGGTTTTTAACAAGCAAAGGTGTTTTAAAAAAAGCTTTATATTGGTCTATAATTTTCATTAAATCACATCTAGCGCAATGTCTATCATTTTAGAAAAGGTAGTTTCACGATCTTCGGCACTAGTAACTTCACCTGTAACGAGTGAATCAGAAATTGTTAAAATAGCGAGTGCTTCTACTCCAAATTTTGCTGCGATTGAATATAGAGCAGCTGCCTCCATCTCGACACACAAAACATTGTAAGCAGCCCACTTTTTATAATCGTCTTTTTGATCTGTATAAAACAAATCTGACGATAAAACATTACCTGCTTTTATTTGAATTGATCTGCTTTTGGCAGCTTCAACTGCTTTTTGAAATAAATTAAAGCTCGCTGTTGGAGCAAAATCGCCACCATCAAACCTACTTCGGTTGATAGCTGAATTTGTTGAAGCAGACATTGCTAAAACAACATCTCTTAAAGCAACATCTTCTTGCATTGAGCCAGCACTTCCGACGCGAATTAATTTTTTTGCATCATAATCATTTATCAATTCGTGAGCATAAATACTAAATGAAGGTAAACCCATGCCTGTACCTTGAACCGAAACTTTTTTCCCTTTGTAAGTTCCCGTATAACCAAACATATTTCTAACGTCGTTATAACATTTAGGATTTTCAAAATAAGTTTCGGCTATCCATTTAGCACGAAGCGGATCGCCAGGTAACAATACAGTGTCTGCGATTTCATTAGTTTGGGCTTTAATATGTAAACTCATTAATAATCGTCTTTAGAGGTTAAACCATTCATAATTGCAACACCTGAAGAAGCGCCTAATCGATGTACGCCTAAATCTATAAACATTTGTGCTGTTTTAGCATCACGTATTCCTCCAGAAGCTTTAAGTTTAACTTGATTTGAAACGCTAGCTTTCATAATTTTAATAGCTTCAACTGTAGCGCCACCACTGCCAAAACCTGTTGAAGTTTTAACATAATTTGCACCAGCTTTTTCTGAAATTACTGAGGCTATTTTGATTTCTTCGTCTGTTAAATTACAAATTTCTAAAATAACTTTAAGCGTGTTGTTACCAACTGCTTTTTTAACTTCAGAAATATCTTCTTTGACTCGGTCTAATTCACCAGATTTTAAAAAGGATTGGTTAATAACCATATCAAATTCAGTTGCGCCATCTTTTAAGGCCTGACGTGCTTCTTCAACTTTTGCTTTAGTTGTTGTATTGCCTAGTGGAAAACCAATTACTGTGCAAATTTTAACATCAGAATTTGATAGTAATTCTGTTGCTAATTCAACAAAACAAGGGTTAATACAAACACTTGCAAAATGATAAGCTTTAGCTTCTTCACAAAGTTGTTTAATGTCTGAAATACTAGTGGTGGCTTTTAAAGCCGTATGGTCTATAAATTGATTAATCGGCATGTGTTTATATTTTAAACGTTAAATCTAAAATTCATGATATCGCCATCTTTTACGATATATTCTTTCCCTTCAACACTTAACTTTCCTGCTTCACGAACTTTTGCTTCACTTCCTAAAGTCACAAAGTCATTATATTTAATCACTTCTGCTCTAATAAAGCCTTTTTGAAAATCAGTGTGTATAACGCCTGCGGCTTCAGGTGCCGTTGCGCCAACTTTTACTGTCCAGGCTCGAACTTCTTTTACGCCTGCCGTAAAATATGTTTGTTGATTAAGTAACTTGTAGGCTGAACGAATAAGTTTAGAAACGCCAGCTTCTTCAAGGCCGATATCTTCTAAAAATAATTGACGTTCTTCAAAATCGTCTAATTCGGCTATATCGGCTTCAATACCTACTGCTAAAACCAAAATTTCAGCATCTTCATCTTTTACTGATGCCTTTACTTTATCGACGTAAGCATTGCCATTTACAGCAGATTTTTCGTCGACATTACAAACATACATGACAGGCTTATCTGTAATAAATTGTAAAGGTTTTACAAATGCTTCACGATCGTCTTTATCAATTTTTATAGCTCTTACAGAAGTTCCCTCTTCTAAACCTTTTTTAAGTTGTTCTAATACTGCAAGTTCTTTTTGAGCTTCTTTTTGGCCGGTTTTTGCAGCACGTTTTACTTTCTCAAGTTTTTTTTCGACTGTCTCTAAATCTTTCAATTGAAGTTCTAAGTCTATAGTTTCTTTATCATTTATGGGGTCTATTTTACCATCAACATGAACAACATTATCATCATCAAAGCAACGTAAAACATGTAAAATTGCATCGGTTTCTCTTATGTTACCCAAAAATTGATTCCCTAAACCTTCACCTTTACTAGCTCCTTTTACCAGGCCAGCAATATCAACAATTTCAACTGTTGCAGGAATTACTCGCTCTGGATTTACTAAACTCTCTAGTTCAAGTAGTCTATTATCGGGAACGTTCACGACACCTACATTAGGTTCAATAGTACAAAAAGGAAAATTTGCACTTTGTGCTTTTGCATTAGATAAAGAGTTAAATAAGGTAGATTTTCCTACATTTGGTAAACCAACAATTCCTGCTTTCATAAATTAATTATTTAAGGATTGCAAAAGTAAGGATTATCATAATAAAAAGTCTAAGAAATAGACTTCAACTTGTAAAATAGAACTTATATAATGAAATTTAATCGATCTACACTTCTTTATACTATTGCGGCTTTAATTACCATTTATGGCTTAGTAACTGGCCGGTTTATATTTATTTTATTGGCGTTTCCATTAGGTCTATTTAATTATACAAAAGACAATTCAGATAAAAAATAGAACGTTAATCTTAATTTAAATACAAGCCTTGGCTTCTATTATATTATTAATTTTAAACAAAAACATTATGGATTCAAATTCTACGCTTTCGACTAAAATAAATGATTTAAAAGAAGAAGGTTATACTGTAGATTTTAAACTTACTGAAAACGCTTTAGAATGTAATAATCAAAGTTCGTATTCAGAAAATGATTTTATTGTAGATAAAGTCTATAGATTTGAAGGCATGTCTAACCCGTCTGATAATTCTATTTTATATGCCATTACAACAGAAGATGGCAAAAAAGGGATTCTTGTTGATGGTTATGGCGTTTCTGGTGGTCAAACTAGTAAATCTATTCAAGAAAAACTCAATTTATCTTTAAATAGATAGAAAATTAAATAAAGTTTAATTAATAAAAACAAACATAATTATGGGTTATTTAAATTTAGAGTCAACTGATTTAACAGTAAAAGAACTAAATGTGCTATTAGCTGATTATCAATTATATTATCAAAAATTAAGAAATTATCATTGGAATATTGTAGGCAAAAGTTTCTTTGATTTACATGAAAAATTTGAAGAAATGTATGATGATGCAAAGCTTAAAATTGATGAAATCGCAGAAAGAATTTTAACTTTAAGAAAGCATCCTGTCAGTAATTTGTCTGATTACCTAAAAATTTCTAATTTAGAAGAATCTGCATCAGATATTAATGATGTAGCTATGGTTAATAACTTATTAAATGATCATGGTAAACTCATTAAACAAATGAGACAAGTAGTAAGTGTTGCAGATAAAAATGGTGACGAAGGTACTATAGATTTAATTGGTGCTTACATCCGTGAATTAGAAAAAACAAGTTGGATGCTAGATGCTTGGGTTAAAAGTGTTGATGATAAATAATTATTAAATGAAAGAAGCCGATATATTAGACCAAACACAAAGTGTTTGGTCTTCTTTTTACGAAAAAATTTTTGTTTGGATAAATGAATTTATAGATAGTTTACCCAACTTAATTTTAGCAATAATAGTATTTATCCTTTTTATTATTATCTCTAAATATGCAGGAAAACTATTTAATAAAATTCTAGCACGAAGCTCTACACAAGCCTCTATTAGAGTAATTTCGGTAAAAGTTTTAAAAGCCGTTATTGGCCTGATAGGCTTTTTTATTGCTTTAGGAATTTTAAATTTAAATACTGTTTTAACTTCAGTCCTCGGAGCAGCTGGTGTTGTAGGTTTAGCAGTAGGTTTGGCCTTGCAAGGTACATTAAATAATACCTTTTCAGGTGTAATTATTAGTTTCTTACCAAAAATTCAAATTAACGACTGGATTGAAACGAATGATTTTGCAGGCAAGGTGATTGATATCAATTTAAGAAGTGTTGTTTTGCAAACTGCAGATAATAATCACGTCATGATTCCGAACTCTAAGATTGTAGATTCGGCTTTTAAAAACTTCAGTAGCGACCCACGTGGTCGTGTTACAGTTTCATGCGGTGTTGGCTATGAAAGTGATTTAGATGAAGTTCAACAAATAACAACCGATGCTATCGAAGCTATTTTTAAACAAAAATTCAATGAAGAAATTGAATTTTTTTACACTGGTTTTGGAAATAGCTCAATTGATTATATCGTCAGGTTTTGGACAAAAGTTGAAAATCAAAAAGATATTTATATTGCTCAGCATCAGGCTATTTTAGCGATCAAAAGAGCCTACAATAAACATGATATCAACATTCCATTCCCTATTAGAACACTAGATTTTGGTAAAAACAAATTCAGGTCTGAAGTTTTAGATATTCGAAATCATACAGATGAAAATTAAAACTTATTGAATCATTTCTTTATATAGCGCTTCATATTTTGGTACAATAGCCTTGACATCAAATTGAAGCGCTGTTTTTTTAGCATTGACCTTAAAATTTTCTAGTCTTGCTTCATTAGATAAAATATGTATTGCATTTTTAGCCATATCATCGATATCTCCTAAATTAGATAAAAATCCAGAAACGCCATGCTTATTAACTTCTGGTATTCCACCTGTATTTGTAGAAATAACAGGAACGCTATAAGCCATCGCTTCTAAAGCAGCAAGACCAAAACTCTCTTTTTTGGATGGTAACAAAAATAAATCTGAAAAACACAGTATTTTTTCAACTTCATTACTCTTTCCTAAAAAAATAATATGTTGCCTCACATTTAATTTATGAGCTAAAACTGATGCATTTTCACGTTCAGGGCCATCACCAACAATAATTAATTTGGCTTTTAACTGTTGTCTAATTTTAGCAAACACCTTAATCACATCACTAATTCTTTTCACAGGACGTAAATTACTAACATGTGTGATTATTTTTTCGTCATCATTAGCCATTAAATGCCTTTGACAGTTACCCACGTCAAACTTAACTTTTTCAAAGTCGATAAAATTAGGAATAACACTTATATCTTTATTAATATCAAAAATATCAAGCGTATTCTCTTTTAAGCTTTGAGAAACAGAGGTTACTAAATTACTTTGATTAATACTAAAGTTAACCGCTGGTTTGTAAAATGAATGGCTACCAACCAAAGTAATGTCTGTACCATGCAATGTTGTAATCATTGGTAAATTAATACCTTCGTCCTTTAGCATCTGCTGAGCCATAAACCCGGCATAAGCATGTGGAATTGCATAATGTACATGAAGTAAATCAATTTGGTGCTGTTTAACAACTGTAACCAACTTACTTGATAATGCCAACTCATAAGGTTGATAGTGAAATAAGGGATATTCAGGAACAATTACCTCATGGTACTTAATTTGGTGCGATAAATATTCTAACCTAACAGGCTGTTTATAAGTTACAAAATGTATTTCATGTCCGCGTTTAGAAAGGGCAATACCTAATTCTGTCGCTACTACTCCACTTCCACCAAAAGTTGGGTAACAAACAATGGCTATCTTCATATCTTAAAAATGAAATTAAAGCACTAAATTAGAATTTTATAAACTAAGAAATCTTAAATAAAATCAAATTTAATTTTATTCCTCAAGTGCATCATAAATAACCTGCTGAATTTTGGTGCGAATATCTTCTTCAATGAGTTTTCGGTTTGAAGCATCCGGATGAATACGGTTTGATAAAAAGACATATAAAATTCCAGTTGAAGGGTCTGCCCATGTATAAGTTCCTGTAAATCCTGAATGACCAAAACTAGTCATAGAAACGCAACCACATGTTGGGCCAACATCATCTAGTTGCGGCTTATCAAAGCCTAAACCTCGCCTAACATCTTTATCACAATAATAACAAGTATTAAATGCCTGAATAGTTGAAGGATTAAAATAGGTTCTACCTCCAAAAGTTCCTTCATTCAGATACATTTGCATAAACTGAGCAACACTTCTAGCATTCCCAAACAAGCCGGCATGACCACCAACTCCTCCAAGCATCGCGGCGCCTTGGTCATGAACATTACCATGAACTAATTCTTTACGCCAAATCTGATCATCCTCGGTTGGTATAATTTCAGATAGATTTTTATGCCGTTTAGGGTAAAAAAACATATTTTTAATATGCATTGTTTTATAAAAATCATTTTGAATGATAGTATGAATGGAATCTTTGTAAGATCGCTCAATAAACTGTTTTAAAAAGTAAAAAGGAAGATCTGAGTATTTATATTCAATTTTTTCTAAAAGTTCAGATGAAGCTATTTGAGCATAAATTGAGTCCTGATAATCTTTTCGTAAATATAAATTTTCAGTAACTGGAACGCTGTATTTTTTTGAAGGTTCTTCACGATAATAATAATCTAAACTATCTAAAGTTGAAACATAAAAAGGAATCCAAGCCTGTAAACCAGCGTAATGTGATAGCATACGTTTAACTGAAATATTGGTCTTGTTTGTGGTATCTAATTCAGGTAATAGATTTGATAGTTTATCATGAATACTGACTTTCCCTTCTTCAACTAAACGCATAAACAACGGCAATGTTGACAAAATTTTAGTTAATGATGCTAAATCATAAACATCTGTAGGTTTTACCGGAATCTTGTTTTCATAAGTATGAAATCCTAAAGATTTATCGTAAAAAATACTTCCATTTTTTGCTATAATAACTTGAACACCAGGAGACATTTTCTGCTCAACAACTTCAGTTAACAAGCTATCAACCTCTGAGAGTTTAGCTGTATTAAAGCCTAAGTTTTCAGGATAATCGTATTTCATTCTTCCTGTTGTAGAATTTTGATAACCTGTTCCAACAGGAAAAGCCTTAGTAATAGAAACAGGTAAACGGCCTTGTGCTTTAGTGGCCCCAAAAATAATTTCAGCGGCTACCTGCTGAGCATCGTCAGCATTTTGGTAGGCTTGTAATATTACTTCAATTGGTAAGAACGAGTTAAGGTCGAGCAAAGCATATGGACTTGTAAAATTTACAAAAAACACCTTATGCTCTCTCGATATAGCATCTAGTAATTTAATTTCAGATGTTGTTAAACTATAAGATTTCCAAGGATTTTCATCAGATTTATGATGACTTATGATAACCTGATCTGCAAACTTCAACTCTTCTAAAAGATTAGGATTTTCTTTTGAAAATGAATTGATTTCGGCGTAATTTGAAAGTGTTTCTATAAACTTGTTATTCTTTGCGTCTCCAAACTTTATATAAGCAATCTTAGAATGATTAATTTCAGATATTGGCACACTATTTACATCATTCTTAACTAAAGTTACTGCTTCTTTGAATGCTTTAAAACGAGTTGCTTTATTATTATCTGTATTTAGATCAGATGCCAAATTGTTAAGTGATATAGGGTGATAGTTATTTAAACCAACCTTATACTTAGCATAGAGTATTTTTTTGACTGAGTGAGTTAATCTTGATTTAGAAATTGTTCCGTTGTTGTAGGCTTTTTTTATTTGCTTAATAGCAGCTTCTAAGTTGTTGGGTATAAGTAAGACATCATTTCCTGCTAAAAAGGCCTTTAACTCAACAATTCCTTTTTCTCCAAACTCACTTGCACCTTTCATATTTAAGGCATCAGTAAAAATTAAACCTGAAAACTGAAGTCGATTTATCAACAGTGAATCGACTACTTTAGATGATAATGAGGTTGGCAAACCATCTTGCTCGGTTAATTTTGGAACATTTAAGTGGGCAACCATTACGCTGCTTAGCCCTTGTTTAAAAAGCTTTTTGTAAGGATATAATTCGATAGAATCTAATCGATTTACATCAAATTCTAGACTTGGCAGGGTTTTATGTGAGTCTTGATCAGTATCACCATGACCTGGAAAATGTTTGGCATTTGCTAAAACACCTTCAGATTGAAAGCCTTTAATTAAAGCCAGTGCTTTTTGGGTAACCTGATTACGATCTTCACCAAAAGAGCGGTTTCCTATAATTGGATTTTTAGGATTAGTATTAATATCTACAACAGGTGCAAAATTTACATGAACACCTAACCGCTTGCTGTGCTGAGCAATTTGTTGACCTACCTCAAAAACCGTATTATTATTGGTTATTGCGCCTAGTGTCATATTATAAGGGAAAGAGAAAGTTTCATCTAAACGCATTGACAAACCCCATTCAGCATCCATACCTATTAATAATGGAACTTCAGCAATTTGTTGAAATTCATTTGTAAGTTGAATTTGTTGTTTGGCAGTACCTTTAGAGAATATTACGCCACCAATATGAAAGTTTTTGATTTTATTTTTTAAAATATTTATTTCAGCTGATGATGCACTAGAAAACACATCAACCATAAATAATTGACCTATTTTTTGCTCTAAACTTAGAGTGTTATAAATACTATCAACCCATTTCCTTTGAGCTGAATGATTTTCAGCTATGAGAGGTTTTACTTGTTGAGCGTAAAAAAAATTGACTGCTAAAACAGCCAATAATAAAACTTGATTTCTTTGCATAGTTTATTTTAGTAATCGCGCATGCCAACTTTCTTCTAAAGGAATTTCCCAGAAATCATCAAATTCAGCTTTTGTATTCACTAAATTATTAAAAACTATGGTTTGTCTAGAAACAGCTTTTTGTTTCACCATTTTTTTAAAATCTTTCAAATTTTTGTGCGCTACAAAATCGCCTTGTTTGTAACTTACATTCATTTTGTCTAACAAATCAACTTTGTAATCTTCCTCCAAAAACTGTATAAATCTTACAGAAGCGTCTATTGAACAACCTGAAGCCGAACTAGTTGTTTGATCTAACCCGATAACAATAAATCGATTGTAAGGAATTTTATATCCTGCACTTAAATCTTTACCATGAGCCGTCCAATCTTTTAAAAAGGCCTCAATTTTTGGCTTAAGAGTTGAAAGTTCTTCTTCTGAAAAACTACGATTAGATTGATAGACCCAAATGCGAGCATCATCTGGTAATGAATTAAAGTCTACTATCATAATAAATTATAAATCTTCTGCATTAGCAATCATTTCTACTACGTCAAGCACTTCTATTTCGTCTTGTTTTTCTTTATTTTTAACACCATCTGTCATCATGGTATTGCAAAATGGGCAACCAGCTGCAATAGCCTCTGGTTTAGTTTCAAGCGCTTCTTCAGTTCTGTGTATATTAACCTCTTTGTCTCCCTTTTCAGCATCTTTAAACATCTGTGCACCGCCAGCTCCACAACATAAGCCTTTTTGCTTACAACTTTTCATCTCTATTAATTCAACTTCTAGTTTGCGAAGTAAATCGCGAGGTGCTTCATATTCATCGTTAGCACGACCTAAATAACATGGATCATGATAGGTAATGCGTTTACCTTTAAATTTTCCTCCTTCAATTTTTAAGCGACCTTCGTTTAAAAGTTGCTTTAAAAACTGGGTATGATGAACCACATCATAATTACCGCCAAGTTCTGGGTATTCGTTCTTAATGGTATTAAAACAATGCGGACAAGCAGTCACTATTTTTTTTACTTCATAAGCATTTAAAACTTCGATATTAGTCATTGCTTGCATTTGAAATAAAAACTCGTTTCCAGCGCGTTTTGCAGGATCTCCTGTGCAAGATTCTTCTGTACCAAGAACAGCAAAATCAACGCCAATATTGTTTAGTATTTTAACGAAAGTCTTTGTTATTTTTTTGGCTCTATCGTCAAAACTTCCTGCACATCCAACCCAGAATAAAACTTCTGGTTGTTTACCTTCAGCTAAATATGATGCCATTGTTGGCACATGTAATTGTTCACTCATAGCACTAATCTTTAAATACTTGTATAGTCACTTCTTTATCAACTAAATCCGTGAATTTTCCTTTATATCTTGTGGCTTTAACGAGATGATTATCAATCCAATGATAATTCCCACCACGTGGTTTACCCATTAATAAATTATGGTATTTAAAACCATGTTTCTTTAACCATTCTTCTGTAATTGCTCTATGTTCTTCAGTCCTTGAAGTAAAAAAGCAAATTTTATGACCTTCACTAAACCAATTGTTTAGGGTTTTTAGAGCGTCTGGAAAAGGCTCACAAGTTGCCATTCTTTCTGGCTCTTCGTTAGGAACATCTTCAGTAATTGTACCATCAATATCAATGAGGTAATTTTTAATATGCTCTGGCAAGCCAGGACTTACGGTTTCACCATTAACGGTTAATTTTTGAAGTTGTTCGTCTTTATTTCCAGTCATAATTTAAGATTCATTTACCCAGTTTAAACGATCTTGTTGGTTGTAAGGCCAAGGTGCAGCATTGTTTTCTATGTTTGTCATAGCATTGTTTAATTCAGCTGGTGCCGCACTTTCTTCCATTACTAAGTATTGACGCATATCCATGATAATAGATAAAGGATCAATACCAACTGGGCAAGCTTCTACACAGGCATTACAAGTTGTACATGCCCAAAGTTCTTCACGCGAGATATAGCCATCTAACAATTTTTTATCATCATTTTCTGGTTGGTGGTCACTGTTTTTGTTAAGAGATTCACCTACAGACTCAAGTCGATCTCGCGTATCCATCATGATTTTTCGAGGTGATAATTTTTTGCCTGTTTGATTTGCTGGGCATTCGGCTGTACAACGGCCACATTCTGTACATGTGTATGAACTTAACAACTGAAACCATGATAAATCAGTTACATCACTAGCACCAAATTTTTCAGGGATATCATCATCTTCGCCTTCAGCTGGCTCTGCAAATGGATCAGCATTTGGATCCATCATCATCTTAACTTCATTAGTAACGGACTCTAAATTTCTGAATTCGCCTTTAGGCTTTAGGTTTGAAAAATAAACATTTGGAAAAGCAAGTAGAATATGTAAATGTTTTGAATAATATAAATAATTCAAGAAAAATAAAATTCCGATAATATGAAGCCACCAAGCTGCACGTTCAACTACAATTAAAGTTGAAGTTGATAAGCCGTCTAGAGCTGGTAATAAGTATTGACTAACAGGAAATGCACCCATGATACCTGCTTCACTTGCATAATGCTGAGCACCATTTAATTGAAGTTGATAGTCTGCTGCGTTCATAGTTAAAAAAAGCAACATTAAAACTACTTCGAAATATAAGATATAGTTAGCATCGTTCTTAGGCCAACCTTTTAATTCTTTAGATAAAAACCGTTTAATATTCATTACATTTCGACGTATCCAAAAAATGATAACACTTAATAACACTAATAATGCTAATACTTCAAAGCTTCCGATTAAGAAGTTATAAACTGGTCCTAAAAAACTAAATAAACGGTGCGTACCTAAAATACCATCAAGAATAATTTCTAAAACTTCAATATTAATGATTACAAAACCTACATAAACAATAACGTGTAGTGCTCCAGCAATAGGTTTGGTTACCATTTTAGATTGCCCTAATGCCACACGCAACATTTTATTAAGTCGTTCTTTCTTTCGATCGTTTCGATTAACATCTTTTCCTAGGTTAATATTGCGTTTTAAGCGCTTTACATTTCTAACAAAAAAATAAACAGCAAACGCAAAGACTGCTACGAATAATATTTGAGGTAAAAATTGCATCATTAATCTTGATTATTTTGATATGATGTATGTTTTTTTCCAAATAGAGAAAAATGAACATATCTTTTTGGGTTTTCTTTAATATCTTTAAACAACAACTCTAATTCTTTAGACGACTTTTCTAGGTTTGTATATAATTCATCATTATGTATCAATTTACCTAAACTTCCTTCTCCATCTGAAATTTTGCTTGTGACTTGATTTAAATTTAACAAAGTTTGATCAATATTAGCCACCAAAGCTTGATATTCAATTTGTGATAGGCTATCAGTGATTTGAACTAAATTTTCTGAAGTTTTATTAAAATTACTGATAGACTGGTTTAAATCTGAATCTTCTTGATTTATGTTTTTATTAAGCGCATCAGCCGAAAGACGGATTGATTTTAAAGTCAGTGTTAATTCCGCAACTGCGGTTTGAACTTCGTTTCTTGTATCTGGATTTAGTACTTGATTAACACTAGTAACTAAAGAATCTATACTTACAACAGAGCGTTCTATTTTAGCTTGAAGCGGCGTTAATTTATCATTAACAAGTTCTAGCAAGCCGTCATCAATATTGCCTATTAAGGTGTCTCCTGATATAGCTTTATTAGGGTTTTTATAATTAGGTTCTATCGCAATAGATTTACCACCAATAAAATCGCCGCCAAAAATGTTTACTACACTATTTTTTGAAAATTGAAAATCGCTATTGATACTAAGCTCAACTAAAATTTTACCAGTTTCATCTAAAAATCTAATATCACTAACCTGACCAACTTGTAGCCCGTTAATAGTAACTGGAGAAGAATTTCCTAAACCTTGAACATCGTCATAAACCGCATAAAATATACGTGATTTATTTAGTAAGTTATTACCTTTTAGGTAATTATAGCCAAATATAAAAAGTGCAATCGCCACAATGGCAATTATTCCTGCTTTAAATTCTTTTGATAGTTTCAAGTTTAGAATATTTTGAATGTTCAAATGTAATAAATTAAGCTGTAAGATGAGAATAAATAAGCTTATTTGAGTGCTTCTTGAATACTAACCATTTGGCCTGATTTATTAAAAGCAACGATAAAAGCCCCTTTAAAAGACTTAGATTCGGCTTTATCTTTTAAGCTTTTGGCATCTAAGTAATTTTTGGCTTCACCATAAAAATATTTATAAATATTACCAACTTTTAAACGTGATATCAAGTCTAAACCTTTGAAATTGTACGGTTTAGTTTCAATTTTTTTTGAACTTGCAGCAAGTTGAACTTTGAATGTGAAATCTTGTTTGTTTTCAGTTAAATCGTTAGCTTCAACTTGCATTCCGGCGATTTGATCATCTAAACTTTCAAGATTGATGATGTTTTTATAATTAATTAATCCGTCCACAATAGCTTCAGCCATCTTGGTTTGTCCAGTTTTTGAGTTTAAAAATCGACCTTCGGCCTTATTGGTTAAAAAACCCGTTTCTACAAGAATACTTGGCATGTATGTTTCTCTTAAGACTAAAAAACCTGCCTGTTTCACTTTTCGGTTTTTTCGGTTAAGTACGCCTGTAAACTGTTTTTGTACATAATTAGCCACCAAAATACTTTGGTCAAGAAACTCCTCTTGCATTAGACTAAATATAATATATGATTCAGGAGATTCTGGATTAAATCCATCATACTTCACTTTGTAGTCTTCTTCTAATTTAATAACAGAGTTTTCTTTCATCGCTATTTCAAGGTTATCTTTGTTACGATGTAAACCTAAAACGAAGGTTTCAGCCCCATAAGCACTTGAACTATGGGCATTACAATGTACCGAAACGAATAAGTCGGCTTTTGCATCATTAGCTATTTGAGCGCGCTTATGCAAGGGAATAAACACATCAGTTTTACGGGTGTAAATTAGTTCTATATCTTTATAGTTTTCAAGTAATTGACCGACTTTTAAAACAATTTTTAAGGCAATATCTTTTTCCTTATAACCATTACCTGTATTACCAGGATCATCACCACCATGGCCAGCATCAAGTACAATTTTGAAGATTTCGTTTTGTGCAAAAAGCTGATTGCTACTTGGTAAAATAACTAAAAAAAACAGAAATAGTACAATATGTATTAACTTCATAAGTTGTGTTTTCAAGGCAAGTTTTGAGTTTTAATAAATATATGAGTTACATACTAAAATAATATGTAATTTTGGACTTTCAAAAATCAAGCCAGTTACACAAAAATAGTCTTATTAATCTTGCAAACAAATCAACTACAACTACTTTTTTTGTTTTTAATGGTTTCCATAATGGCAAGTCAGGCTCAAGTCATCGATACTACTAACACAGCCACAAATAGTAATAAAAAAGCAATTGACTCTGTTAAGGTTGATTCGGTTAAGGTAAAAAAATCGCTTTTGACTGATATTATTAAAACTACAGCTAAAGATTATAAGCGTTTTGCTAGAAAAGAAAACAAGCTTTACTTGTATAATGAAGCGGAAATAAATTATCAAGATTATAATATTAAAGCAGGGCAAATAGTAGTTAATAATAACAATAACATGGTCTTTGCAGCTGGAATAATAGACTCTACAGGCAGCTACACACAACGTCCTGTTTTTGAGCAAGGAAGTAACCTTGTTGAACCTGATAGCTTGGTATTTAATTTTGACACTAAAAAAGCTATTGTTTACAACTCACGTACAAAACAAGGCGCTTTTAATGTAAAAAGCCGAGTCTCTAAAAGGGTAAATGATTCGACTTATTATTCTGCAGATGCCATTTTTACGACAGATGACGACTTAGAAGATCCTGATTATTTTTTTAAGGGCAGAAAAATAAAGTTTGTTCCTGATAAGAAAATTGTAACAAGTTGGGTAAATATGTATATAGCTGATGTCCCAACGCCACTCGGTTTACCATTTGGATATTTTCCACTAACCGATAAACAAGCTTCTGGTTTTATTATTCCTTCGTTTGGCGAAAATGCTAATCGTGGATTTTTCTTACAGAATGGCGGTTACTATTTTGCCATTAACGATTATGTTGATTTAGCCTTATTTGGTGATTATTACTCTAACGGTAGTTACGGTTTTAGAGCTGAAACTAATTATAATGTTCGCTATCGTTTTAATGGAAACTTCAACTTAAGAATTGAAAAATTACTAAGTGAAGAACGCGGATTCCCTAATTTTTCAGAACAAAGTATTTTTAATTTAAGATGGTCTCATAACCAAGACTCAAAAGCTAGTCCTAATTCAAGATTTTCTGCTTCAGTTAATTTAGGTAGTAGTAATTTCTACAGGCAATCTGTTAATCAAAACAATACGGGTAACTTTTTAAACAACACTTTAAATTCTTCGGTTTCATTTTCAAAAACCTTTGACGGTGAACCTCAAATGAATTTAAACTTGACAGCAACTCACAGCCAGAATACTAACACACAACAAATTAACATGACTTTACCAACACTACAATTTAGTGTTGGCAGAATATTTCCGCTTGCTCCGAAATCGGGTATTAAAAAAGGTGCGATCGAAAACATTAACCTACAATATAATGTTAGAGCTGAAAATAGAATTAGAACAAGCGATTCTTTATTTTTCAAACCACAAATGTTTAGAGACGCTCAAGTTGGGGCAAGACACTCTATACCAATAGCAACTAACTTTAAAATATTTAAACACTTTAGCGTAACCGCTTCAACAAACTTAGAAGAAGTTTGGACGCTTAAATCAATCAAACAAGATTTTAATCCAACAACACGTCAAGTTGTTAGAGACACTTTAAATAATTTTGATCGCTATTTAACTTATAATTTTAGCTCTAGTATTGGAACTACTGTTTATGGTAAAGTAAATTTTGGTGATGACAAAAAAATAAAGGCTATTAGGCACGTCATGAGACCAAGTATTGGTTATAATATTAACCCAGGTTTTGACCAGTATTACGACGAATACACAAGACCAGGAATTGCAGGTGCCGAAGATGAAATTGTAGAATATTCACGTTTTGAAGGAACACTTTATGGCGCACCTAATAACCGGTTTTCTAACGGTATTTCATTTAGTTTAACTAACGATTTTGAAGCTAAAGTGCGTAAAAAAGACTCAACTTTGACAGGCGAAGATCGCTGGGAAAAAAGAAAATTACTAAATAACCTAAGTTTTAGCACCAATTATGATATAGCTGCAGACTCACTTAATTTAAGTGAAATAGCTGTAAGAGCATCAATACCAGTTGTAAAAGATAAACTAACCATCAATGCAATCGGGTCTTTAAATATTTATGCCTTAGATAATAATAACCGTTTAATCGATAAGTTAAATATTGAAAATGGCGGAAGCTTATTTCGTTTAACTCGAGGAAATTTAAGCTTTAACTATGCCATAGACAGTAGAACACTTTTTGGAAAAGGTGATGAAGATGAAGATAAAAAATCAGATAATAAGACTTCAGAGTCTGCTTTAAACGGCGGTCGGGACGATAATCTATTTGGTAGCAGCGAACCGCTAAACACCACAAATAATCGAGACAATAATAAAGAAAAGCCAAAATCTGACAAAGAAAATAAGCTTTACAACTACAATATTCCATGGAGTCTAAATTTGGCCTACACTTTAACTTATAATAATAGTGCACGTCAAAATGAAATTGGCTCACATTCCATCATGTTTTCAGGTGATGTCGAGTTATCACCAAACTGGTCAGTTGGTGTGTCTTCTGGTTTTGATTTAAAAGACAAAGGCTTCACATTTACACAATTTAGATTTTCTAGAGACCTTAATACCTGGCGACTTAACTTTAATTGGACGCCGTTTGGTACCCGAAAATCTTGGTTTTTCTTTATTGGTATTAAAGCTTCAGTACTTAGGGATATTAAGTATGACAAAAACCGCGAACGTGATAGACAACTATAATATGAAAAAGATATTTAACTCAAAAAATGCGCCTCAACCTATTGGTGCCTATAATCAAAGTGTTTTTATTAATAATATGCTCTACACATCTGGCCAAATAGCTATCAATCCAAAAACAAACAAAACTGAATTTGGAGACATCAGCCATGAAACACGCTTGATAATGCAACATTTAGAAGCTATTTTAGCAGAAGCAGAATTAAAATTTGAACATGTTATTAAGGTTAGTATTTTTTTGAAAGACATTTCAAACTTTACTGAAGTAAACAAAATCTATAGTGAATACTTTAACCCAGATACAGCACCAGCTCGTGAAATGGTTGAAGTGGCCGATTTGCCAAAACATGCCAACATAGAAATCAGTTTAATTGCTGCAAATTATTAAATATGCAACTAGAGCCGATAGATTGGGGAATATTAATTGCATTTTTTGCCATAAGCCTGTCGGTTGGCCTTATTGTTTCAAAGTCAAGTGGCAAATCTTCGGAAAATTATTTTTTATCTGGTCGAAATATGCCTTGGTGGTTACTTGGCATTTCTATGGTTGCAACAACTTTTGCTGCTGACACACCAGGATTAGTTGCTGGTATTGTTCGTAAAAATGGTGTAAGTGGTAACTGGATTTGGTGGGCTTTTTTGCTTACAGGATTGTTGACAGTATTTTTTTATGCCAAACTATGGAGACGTAGCAACATAACAACTGACCTAGAATTTTACGAACTTAGATATGATGGTAAAAGTGCTGCATTTTTACGTGGTTTTAGAGCCATTTATCTTGGTGTTATTTTTAATATTCTAATTATGGCAACTGTTTGTTTAGCCGCAATAAAAATAGGACATGTGTTATTTAATTTTTCAGCAGTTGAATCTTTACTAATTTCCTGTAGTATTACAGTTCTGTATTCTACTTTAGGCGGACTTAAAGGCGTTTTAATTACAGATTTCATTCAATTTGGAATAGCAATTACTGGTAGCATTTGGGCTGCCATTTATATCGTCAATCTACCTGAAATTGGAGGTTTACAAACATTAATTTCTACTGAAATTGTACAAAAATCAACACCAATTTTTCCTGATTTTTCGAATCCGAGTGAATTTATACCACTTTTAGTTATTCCGCTTGCAGTACAGTGGTGGAGCGTTTGGTATCCAGGTGCTGAGCCTGGAGGCGGCGGTTATATTGTTCAACGTATGTTAGCTGCGAAAAATGAAAAACACGCTACATTAGCTAGTCTTTTATTTAATATTGTGCATTATGCTGTAAGACCTTGGCCCTGGATTATCATTGCATTTGCGTCTTTAGTTTTATTTCCGAATATAGATAGTTTAGCTCGAGCTTACCCAAACTTGAGTTCTGAATTTATTAAAGATGATTTGGCATACGCTGCGATGCTCTCTTATTTGCCTGCTGGTTTATTGGGTTTAGTTATTACTTCTTTAGTAGCTGCATTCATGAGTACAATATCTACCCATTTAAATTGGGGCAGCAGTTATGTAGTTAATGATTTCTATGTGCGATTTATCAAACCAAGTGCTTCACAAAAAGAACAAGTTTTAATTGGCAGAATTTCCACACTTTTTATGATGGTTATTGCTGGCTTTTTAGCACTTGTGTTAGAAGAAGCTCAAGATGCTTTTAACTTATTACTTCAAATTGGTGCAGGTACTGGTTTACTATTTATCTTACGATGGTTTTGGAAACGTATTAATCCATATAGTGAAATTACTGCAATGCTTGTTTCATTTTTAATTGCAGTTGTGTTTTTTATAAACTCTAAGCTCGAAATAAATCTTTTTAATATTGACCAACACTGGCAACTTGTTTTAGGTGTTGCGATAACTACAATTTCATGGGTTGCTGTTAGCTTATTTACAAACCCATCACAGCCAGAGACTTTAGCAAAGTTTAATGCGCTAATTTTTAAGCAAGAGTCTAAATTTAAAGATGTTAAGTTTAAATTACTTGGATTCTTTTTAAGTATCTTAGGTATTTATGCTGCACTTTTTGGAACAGGTTACTTTATTTATAATAACTTAATTTTAGCTTCAATTTCATTTTGTGTAAGCCTTTGCTGTGCTTTAATCATGTATCTCAATTGGAAGAAGATTATTCTTTAATCGTACGGCTTGTTGTTGTTTTTGGAAATTTAATGTAAGAAGGAATTTTAATTGAACTTTTTTCTGTGTTTTCGTCCTCTTCTTCCCTATTTGCTTTTATGTCTTGGCTAAAAATCCTTTGTACTAATTCTTTAAAACTATTGAAGTCTACAGTGTATGATAAACCTACACCTTGTGTATAACCTAACTCTTCACCAATAAACTGAATATTACTTTCACGGTTAAAAGCAGTTGCACGTAAGCTACCACTTTCATTTAAAAGAAAACTTACTTCAACATCTCCAAAAATAACCGATTCTGTCGTGTTACCGACAGGAACACCAAATCTACTATTAACAAAAATTCGTTTACTTAACTGTGTTTGAAGTGTAAATCCAAAGCGATCACCTGTTTGGTTTTGCGTTGGTGTACGTTGAGTTTGTACATAATCTAAACCAAGTTTAAATTTATTATCATCATTAGAAATTATTTTATCAAAAATACCTGAGGCACTTTCAATTAAGTTTCCTGTTAAAGCATTCTGACCTAACATTTGCTGACTATAAAACGTACCTTGTGTAATTAAACTTAATGCTTGATATTCTAGATTTTCAGTACCCTGAATACGATATTCTAACTCAGATTTTACAACAGAACTCAAGTTTGGATAATTTAATTCGAATGCAATTTCAGGTTGAATCAGTTGACCGTTTAAATTAATTAAAACTTCTACTGGAATTTCTCGATTAATACTTGGGTTTTCAAGTATTGCTGCTGGATTAGCTGAAGTTGTATATTTGGCCTGAACATCCATATTGGCTTGAACAGGATTACCATTCCAGGTTAAATTTGAACCTGGTACCAAATCGAATCGTTTTTGAACTAAATTACCAGCATACCTAAAATCGTAGTAACCTTCATAAGCTACAAAATCTCCCCACATATTAAATTTGCCATTGGTATTAATTTCAATAAGCAATGTTCCTGCACCTCGACCATTAAGTTTACTTCCTGTAGATTGGTCGACAACAATTTCAACCTCAGCATCACGCGTTATATCGAGTTCAAAATTAAGTTGCAAACCTTTAACTTCTTCAATTTGGATGTTTTTGCCACCAATCTGCTTAGCTTTCTCTTCAGGTGTTAAGAAATAAATGAAAGAATTATCTGCAAAAGATTCTGTGTCATCTAAAGGAATTTTAAATACAGTTTTGGGTTGTGTTTGGGCATTTACGTTTATTGTAAGTTCATCAACTGGACCAAGAATTTCAGCATTACCATTGATAAAGGCTGTACCATAATATAGAGCACCTCGTTCAAAATCTGTATCTAATACCAAAAGATTATCTGAACTTATATCTAATCCCATTTCCCAATCAGACAAACTATTATGAGTTATAGCGCCTGATAAAATTCCTTTGGTTGAATATTTTGTATCGGTTAAACCGATATTTTCAAAAATTATATCTTTTTGGTCGAAGGTTAAAAGCGCATCATCATCAAAATCAAAATCTACATTTAAATAAGGAATATTTAAACCTGCTTCATACAATTGTACTTCTCCGTCGATATTGGGTTCGCTTAGTTTTCCTGTTAAACTTAAATCACCGTATAAAGCACCTCTAAAATTATTTATCACGTCTCCGCCTAATGCACTTAAAGCTTTTATATTAAAATCTTTAAAAGAGATGTCTAAGTCTGCATATTGGGCGCCATCTTGATTATTAATGTTACCTGTAATATCAAATAAATAGGTTTCTTCTTTTAAAAGATTAGCTATGATAGAGAATTGATTTAAATCTTCACTACCGTTGGCTTCAAGCTTTAAATCTCCGTAATTAAACTGATTTACTAACAAACTATCAATCTTTAAATCTAAATTAGGTTTATAAAGTTGATTGTCTTGTAAGATTTTTAGTTGACCATTTAGCTCTCCACCAAGCTTCAAACTATCTAAATTTGGTGTAATTTTATCAATATCAACATTTGAAAATTGAAGATCTAAATTTTTATAAGTGGAGTCTCGTGTTTTACCTGTAAGTTTAATGAGCTGGTCTTTATAACGTATGGCTATAGAGTCTACTGTAAAATTTTGAAAATCGCGTTCTACTAAAATACGATTGTTAGCATTGTTATTTTTATTGATAAACCAAGTGTTATTTTTAAACTTAAGGCTAGAGCGTCTAAACCCAAAAATAGATTGGTTTTTATCATTTAAGGTTTGGTATAAGCTTAAATTATACTCATCTTGATTTGCTTTTCCGCCCTTAAATTCAGAACGCACAAAAATTGAATCGTTCAAGTTAACGTTTATCATACTAAATTTTGAGATATCATAAACATTGGTTGAAATACTGTCAACTTCAACATAGCTGTTGTACAATGGATTTTTATTATCAACTTGAATATTGATTTTCTCAAACCGATTACCATAAGCTTCAACTAAAGGCGACTTAAAATTTAGTTTAAATTCATTTTGATTAGCCACCAAACTTCCTTTTAAATAAGTGTTAGCAGAAAGACTAATTTGAGGAAAAAAAACTTCTACAACCTTATTATAAATATCAAAGTCAAAATCTACATATTGGTACTGATTTTCACCATAATCATCTCTTCTAAAATATAGATTTTTAAAGGCGTCACTAAACAACTCAGGTAAAGATGTAATTTTAAATTCACCGCTTAATTCTCCATCAATAATATCAGGTGAATTAATATTAATACGTTTAAATTTACCATCTAAAGTTGAAGTTAAGCTTAATGTATCAAACGCGTAGTTTTGAAAATCATCTTCGAATTTAAAATTTTGTAACACCAAGCTTCCAATTGCATCATCTATAGAAGTTCCTTTAAAATCAGCTAATATTTTACCACTAAAATCTGCTATTTTTGTACGCCTAATTAAGTTCATTGCATGTAAATCTGCTTTAGCAATATCTAAATCAACTTTAAATGCTTTTAACTGCTCTGTTGTATTTAAACTCCCAAGAAATTTAAAATTAAGTGCTTCATCTTGACTTGTTATAGCAGCTGTAAACTGAGGCGATTTAAAATTTGCTTCAACTTTTATAGAATTGTAATCGTAATTTTTAATGTTAAGCGAATTGATATTTAAATCTACATCTGTATTTATCGAAGCTTGTGTAAAACCACTACCGTTAATTTTAGCTGAAAAGTTTGCTGTTTTCACCTTTGTTGAAGCTAAAAGCTTCCCGAGGTTGAAACTGTAAGACGATAATTTTGCTGAATATTTAGCATTGATCGAATCACTTGGATTATTAAGTTTTAATTTAGTCTTAACTTTACCTAAGCGCGTATCAGCAACGCCATTAAATTGTACGGTTTTAGAATCTACAAATGAATTACCGGTTAAATTGATGTCTCCAAATTTATTTAAAATTGGTGGTAAATTTGATTTTAATAAATTAGGTAAAAGCGACATTAAGTCTTCACGATTAGATTGAAATGATTCATGTTGTAGTTCAATAGTGAAGCCTTTTTCAGATTGAAAACTATTAACTAAATGTGCTTCACCTTTGTATGAAGTAGAAGTTAGACCTTTTATATTAAAATTAGTTAGGTTAAAGTTGTTAAGACTTCCATCAAAATTTCCGAAAAGTTGAAGTTCTTGTCCGTAAGCAAACTCATTATAAAATCGTTTTAAATCTGAGGTAGAAACATGACTCTTGTCAAATTCAGCTTCAATTTGAACTCGATTTTCAAAATCTCTAAAATCTTCTCTAGTGTAGGTCATTTTAATATCAGCATTCAAATTTGAATTTGCTGCTGTTTCCAAATTCAGCTGATTAATAAGCATTTGCGTTGGAGAATAAGCAAAACGCATTTGCATGTTGTCTATAACAATACCTCGTCCCATAACTGCTGAAAATCGATTTAATTCTAAACGCACATCTGAGTTGATGATCTGCAAATCTGAAACATTTAAATTAAGATCATTAAGCTCTAAAACTTCAGGCGTAGAAAGATTTTCATTCGAAATATACACACGAGAGTTTGACAGCAAAATTTTACTAAATCGTGTGATTGAAGTTGTCGTATCAGTTGCTGTAGTGTCTGATAATTTATTTAAAAATAAATCTAAGTTATTATCTACTTCACCTTTATAGTGTTGGAGTTTAAAGGTTAAGTTTTCGGCTTCAGTTGTTGAAAAATCTAAATTTGAACTATCAAAATTCAATAAATCTAAAAGAGAACTTGATAAGCGTTCCGCATAAACTAAGGTATCTTTCTTGTGGTCTTTAATAAAAACACCTCTTAACCTGATATTACCACTATAAGAAATTTGGAAACGTTCAAGGTTAATATCTGTCTTGTAAGACTCATTTAAAGAAGTTGTAATTTCTTTAGCGACATAGGTTTGTACACCTGGTATAGAAAACAGCAAAACAATAATTATAAACAACAAAAGCAAGGCTACAACTAAGCGTTTTAGGTATTTAACAAATTGATTTAGAGTGTTGCGCAAGCTTGTATAATTTAGTAATATTAATGTTTATAAATCTGTTTAATAAGATTACAAATTTATTTAGATTTGCGCTATTATAAACAATATTTGTGCCTAATCTTATGCCGAAAGATCGTATTTTCATTTTAGCAGTCGAATCATCTTGTGATGATACTTCAGCAGCGGTCTTCGAGAATGAAAATAAATTGAGTAATGTTACAGCCACGCAAAAAGTTCACGAAGCTTATGGTGGTGTTGTTCCCGAGTTAGCTTCACGTGCCCACCAGCAACATATTGTTCCTGTAATTCATGAAGCTTTACGACAAGCTAATGTTAAGATGAGTCAACTTGATGCAGTAGCATTTACAAAAGGCCCAGGATTAATGGGATCTTTACTTGTTGGTAATGCCTTTATGAAATCTTTAGCCTTAAGTCTAGATATCCCATTAATAGGTGTTAATCACATGCAAGGCCATATTTTAGCACATTTTATCAAAGATGAAGTTCAACAAAAAGCACCAAGTTTTCCATTTTTAGGAATTACCATTAGTGGTGGTCACACCCAAATAGTAAAAGTGAATAGCCATTTTGATATGCAAATTATAGGCGAAACGCTTGACGACGCCATAGGTGAAGCCTTCGACAAGTGTGGAAAAATGTTTGGACTTAACTATCCAGCTGGTCCAGAAATTGACCAATTAGCTAAATCTGGAAACCCGTTGAAATATCAATTCGCTAAGCCTCAAGTTAAAGGACTTGATTTTAGCTTTAGCGGCTTAAAAACTTCAGTTTTATACTTTTTACAAAAAAAACTGAAAGAAGACTCTGATTTTATAAAGCATAATTTACAAGATTTATGCGCCTCTTTTCAGCATACTGCTGTTCAAATTTTACTAGATAAAATAAAAAAAGCGAGCCAACTTACAGGTATAAAAACCATTGCTATTGGTGGTGGTGTTTCAGCTAATTCAGGTATTCGCGAAGCATTACAATCTCAATCTAAACAACATAACTGGGAAGTCTTTACACCAAGTTTTGAATACTGTACAGATAATGCTGCTATGATAGCTATCGTAGCATATTTTAAATATAGGGAAAATCAATTTTCTGACTTATCAATCACTGCAAAAGCCCGTTTAAAACTAACCGACAACTAATTTTATGAAAAAAACTTACTACATCTTTTTGTTTTTCAGCTTCATTTTTTGCCAATTTTTAAGTGCACAGCCTGAATTATTTAGAAATAACTTTAATGAATACAAAGATTTTAGTTTATCAAAACAACAAGTTAAAGAGCTACAAAAAGAAGGCGAATTAATCATTTTTAATCGTGATAAGCACACCACGCGTTTCGCCAAAAAATTATTTAGTAAAAAAGTTGGTAGGTCTGTTAAAGAGAAAACTAGAACTGGTAAAGAAGAATATGAAGTTATAGCTAGAAAAAAAATTCTTCACTATCGTATTAATTATATTTTCTTTGATGGTGACGAAAATTCTTACCAATCAATTGAAAAATCACGCCAGCGCATGCTAAATCTACTTGAGAAAGATTATAACTTCGAAAGCATTGCCAGACAATACTCTATGGATCAAAACCGGTATAAAGGTGGTGACTCTGGCTGGTTTAAAATTGAAAGTGTAAACGAAGATTTTAAAAATGCTATTACTAACACAATGCGATACGCCGATGAAGTTTTTCGAGTAGATTTACCTGAACAAAATTGGTACTATTTAGTTAAGAAAAGTTATTCACCACAAAAAATTGAAGAGATTTTAGTGATTAAACACAAGAAGTAGAATGCAACTATTTTACCAGCCAAATTTTGAACAAAACGCCACTAACATTGTATTTGATGCACATGAAAGTAAACACATGTTCAAAGTGTTAAGAAAACAGGTTGGCGATTTAATAAAAGTTACAAATGGTCGCGGACTACTTGCTGAGGGAGAAATTTCAATTATCACTCAAAAACAATGTATTGTAAATGTTCTTGACATTAAATTTGAAACAAAAAAAAACTACCATATCCACATAGCGATTTCACCGACCAAATCTAATGACCGGTTCGAATGGTTTTTAGAGAAAGCAACTGAAATTGGCATTGATGAAATTACACCAATCATCACAGAACACTCTGAACGTAAAAAACTTAAACTTGATCGTGGTGAACGTGTTATTCAATCAGCCATGAAACAATCTTTAAAGCTTTATAAGCCTAAACTTAATCATCTCACTAAACTTAATGATTTATTAATTAATGCCACTGAAGACGAAAAATACATTGCACATTGTGAAGAAAGTAAACATAAAAAACAACTGATTACAAGTTGTAATAAACAAAAATCTTATCTTGTGCTTATCGGCCCTGAAGGTGATTTTAGTTCGCAGGAAATTAAAAATGCAATAAACAATAATTTTGATGAAGTTAACCTATCGCAACAACGTTTAAGAACCGAAACTGCTGCTATAGTTTCTACACACAGTCTAAATATACTTCAACTATTATGAAATTTAATCTAAATTTATTTTTAATATTATTTGCTTCTTTTGCTTTTTCACAAAATATAGCGGTATTAAAATATAATGGCGGTGGTGATTGGTATAGCAATCCAACAGCACTACCAAATTTAGTTAAATTCAGTAATGCACAGATTAACACAAAAATAAGTCCTCAAATTGCTGAAGTTAAAGCAAGTAGCCCAGAACTGTTCAGTTTTCCATATGTTTACATGACAGGTCATGGCAACGTTTTTTTTAGTCCTGAAGACATCAAAAACTTAAGATTATACTTAAAATCTGGCGGTTTTTTACATATTGATGATAACTATGGCTTAGACCAATACATTAGACCTGAACTTAAAAAACTATTTCCTGATAAAACATTAGAGCTTTTACCAGCAAATCATCCTATTTTTAATCGGGTGTTTAATTTTCCAAACGGTTTACCAAAAATTCATGAACATGATGGTAAACCACCTCAAGCTTACGGTATTTTTGAAGATAGCCGTTTAATCTTGTTATATACTCACGAAAGTGATTTAGGTAATGGTTGGGAAGACCAAGCTATCCATAACGACCCAGAAGAAGTTCGATTAAAAGCTTTAAAAATGGGCACCAACATCTTACATTATATTTTTGTAAAATGAACCAACAACTTGAACATCATCAGGTTGGCCATAAACCAACTAAAGCAAAATTAACTTTAGTTATTCCAGATTTATCAAGTCCAGCCAATTTAGGGTCAATATTTAGAATTGCTGATGCTTTTGGTGTTCAATCGGTATTTTTAACCGAAGATGTTCAACAACTCATGCAAAGCAATCGGTTTAAACGTACATCAAGAAGCACTGAAAAATATATATCCACAAAATTATTTAATTCTATTGAAAATTTACGAGAACAACTTCAAGACGATGGAAACCAACTAATAGCTTTAGAGCTTACTAAAAAAAGTGAAAATATTTCTACATATCACTTTAAAAATCAAAATATAGCTTTAATTATTGGTCATGAAAAAATGGGTCTTTCTGAAGATTTATTAAAGCAAATTGAAACCCATTTGCACATAAATATGTACGGCAACAATAGCAGCTTAAATGTTGCCCAAAGCTTAGGAATTGCTCTTTATGAAATCTCAAAACAAAGTAATGTCTAAGTTTGAAGATTATTTAGCAAAACCTATTCAAGATTTTATAGCTGAGCACTATCACTCTTCTATTGAAGCCTTAGTCTTAAAAAAACAAATTTTCGACAAGATTTCTAACCAAGCCTTAGCACAACAGATTAAAGCTAAACAAAAAGCTAGGTTGAAGTTACCGAACTTATTTAAACGTCGGGATATCGTTTATCCACAAGATTTAAATTTACAGCAAACATCATCTGAGCTAACTGCACAATACAAAACCAAATTTATAAACAAAATTTATAAGATTGCTGATTTAACTGGTGGTTTTGGAATAGATAGTATGGCTTTTGCTAAAAAAGCCGATAAGGTTTATCATATTGAGCAGAATACAGACTTGTCTGAGCTTGCGACATTTAATTTTAAACAATTAAAAATCAGTAACATATCAACAATAAATACAACTGATGTCGCATTTTTGAAAAATATAAAATTTAAGCTAGATTTACTTTATATCGATCCGTCAAGGCGTGACAAGAAACTCCATAAAGTATTTATGCTGGAAGATTGCTCACCAAACGTTCTTGAAAACATGGAACTTTATGCTGAAAAATCAAGACAAGTATTGCTTAAATTATCACCATTATTCGACTTAAAAAAAATAATTTCAGATTTAAAGCACGTTAAACAAATTGATGTTTTAAGTATAAAAAATGAAGTAAAAGAACTTCTGGTACTCGTCGATTTTAAATTTAATGGTGAACCTAAAATTATATGTGTCGATTTACTAAATGAAACTAAAGCGGCAATATTTGAATTTAACTTTAAAAAAGAATTAAACATAGAAACTAGATTATCTCAACCTGAGATTGGCCAAATTTTAATAGAGCCGATGGGAAGTATTCTTAAAGCTGGTGGTTTTAAAAGTTTAGCAGATGATTACCACTTAAAAAAGTTACATGTAAACACCCATCTGTATACTTCAAACAAAGCCTTAAATGAAGCAATTGGGAGACAGTTCAACATTATTAGAATCGAGGCTTATAAACCCAAATCACTCAAAAAGTTGTATAAAAATAAAAAAGCTAATGTTAGTAGCCGTAACTTTCCATTAAGTGTTGATGAAATCAAGAAAAAAATAGGTATTTATGATGGTGGTGAAACCTATTTATTTTTCACCACCAATTATAAAAATCAACGTATAGTTATCGAAGCAAATAAATTATAATTAATCGAATCTTGTAATTTTTGCACCAATAGCGCGTAAACGCTTGTCGATATTTTCGTAACCGCGATCTATTTGTTCTATGTTGTGTATTGTAGAGGTTCCTTTTGCTGAAAGTGCTGCAATTAAAAGCGAAATACCAGCACGAATATCTGGACTTGTCATGGTAGTTGCTTTTAGTTGCGACTGAAAATCGTGGCCGATGACAGTTGCGCGGTGAGGATCACACAAAATAATTTTTGCACCCATATCTATTAACTTATCGACAAAAAACAAGCGACTTTCAAACATTTTTTGATGTATTAAAACGCTACCTCGTGCTTGCGTTGCAACAACTAGCATAATACTAAGAAGGTCAGGCGTAAAACCAGGCCATGGCGCATCGCTAATATTCATGATAGAACCATCTATAAAACTTGCAACCTCATAACCATTAGTATGTGCTGGAATATAAATGTCGTCTTTATTTTTTTCAACTGTAATGCCAAGTTTTCTAAATGTTTCAGGAATAATACCAAGATCATCCCAGCTTACATTTTTAATGGTAAGTTCACTTTTAGTCATTGCAGCAAGGCCAATCCATGAGCCAATTTCTATCATATCTGGTAAAACTGAATGCTCGCAACCTGAAAGTTTTTCGACGCCTTCTATGTGTAATAAGTTTGAGCCTATACCTTTAATATTTGCGCCCATGGCTACCATCATTTTACATAACTGCTGAATGTAAGGTTCGCAAGCTGCGTTGTAAATAGTTGTTTTACCCTTAGCTAAAACAGCAGCCATTATAATATTGGCAGTTCCTGTAACTGAAGCTTCTTCAAGTAACATATCAGCTCCTTTTAAGCCTTTAGGCGCTTCTACTCCGTAAAATCGTTCTTCTTTATTGTATCTAAAATCAGCACCCAATTTTATAAATCCACCAAAATGCGTATCTAAACGTCTTCTACCTATTTTATCGCCACCAGGTCGAGGAATGTAACCTTTACCAAACCTTCCTAAGAGCGGACCAACAATCATAATAGAGCCTCGTAAACTACTGCCTTCATCTTTAAACTGCTGACTTTCTAAATATTCTAAATTAAGTTCGTCACTTTTAAAAGAAAATTTTCCTTTACCAAGCTTTTGAATTTTTACACCTAAATTACCTAATATTTCTATAAGCTTATTGACATCACGAATATCAGGCACATTACTAATGTGAACTTCTTCATCGGTTAATAAAACAGCACATAAAATTTGTAGAGCTTCATTTTTGGCACCTTGAGGCGTGATTTCGCCTTTAAGTTGGTGACCACCTTCAATTTGAAAAGTCGCCATGTTTACTTGCGTTTACGGTTATTTCGGTTATTGTTTCGGTAATTCTTTTTGTTAGATTTTTGGCGTTTAGAGTAAGATGTAAATTTAACCAAATCAGCTGCATCACTTAAATGATCTTCATCAGCTTTAATACTTAGCTTTCCGTTACTTAACTCGAATAAATGGTCTAATATTACTTTGTCTTCAACGCTATCTCTATTCCAGTTTAGATAACACTTTTTCATGTGGTTAGCAATGGTTAAAACTAAACCTTCTTTTAAATCTCCATCATCAAGCTTGATCGCCTCATCTATCATACGTTTAATGTTGTTTCCGTAAAATCTGTATTTAGGGAAATTTTGTGGATATTCAAGTGGTTCAGGCTTTTCATAAAGCAGCTCTGGTGTTGGTTTAGGAAAAGGCGAATCGACATCAAGCTTAAAGTTGCTAATAATAAAAAGTTGATCCCAGAGTTTATGCTGAAAATCAGGGACATCACGCAAGTGAGGCTGCATGTTGCCCATAACGTCTATAATTGCCTTAGCAGTTTCGTTTCGTTTTTGTTGATCGCTTATTGTAATGGCGTGTTCAACCATTTTTTGAATATGTCTACCATATTCAGGAATACGGAGTAATGTACGTTCTGAATTGTATTCTAAATTATCTGTCAAAATTATAAATTTAATCGCTTTGTTTGCAAATTACACAATAATATTAAGGTAATAGATTTTTATAATGAAATAACGCCTTTAACTTTATCTCCTACTTCTTTATATCTAGAAATAACATGATCTGGTGATTTCATTTTCACATGTATAGAAACACTAGTATATTTGCCTTTTGAAGATTGTTTAGTGGTTATTACAGCGTCTGTATTATCAAAAATTAAAGCTAGTTGTTCAAGTTCAGCTTCGTTTTGGGTAGGCAAAATAAATTTAAAAAGGTATAAAGATGGCCAATTGGTTGATTTTTTTAATTGCTTTTTAAGTTTTTTATAAAACTCGTCTGAGTTTGATTGCATACTTTTTTTTGCAAATATACTTGTAATCTATTAAATATCTAAATACATTTTACAATACATTTATTTTATGCAACCACAAAAAATTGTACTAATTGGCGGGCCAAGTACTGGAAAATCGACTTTAATTGAAGCACTAACCCATTTAAAGTATCAATGCTTACCAGAAATTTCAAGAGAGGTAACTCGAAAAGCTAAAGAAGAAGGCTTTGACCAACTGTTTCTTAGCGATCCATTAAAATTTAGCAAATTATTACTTGAAGGCAGAATTAGTCAGTTTAAAGCAGCTAAAGCACTTTCAACAAAATATGTATTTATTGATCGAGGTATTCCTGATATTACAGCATATATGGATCATTTTAAACAAGATTATCCCAAAAATTTCACTAAAGCAAACAAGAAATATATTTACGATAAAGTTTTTATTCTACCAATTTGGAAATCGATTTACACAAAAGACGATGAACGATTTGAAGCGTTTGAATTGGCTAAAGAACTTCAAGATGCTTTGATAACAACCTATACAAATTTAGGCTATAATTTAATTGAAGTACCAAAAGATAATGTAGAAAAGCGTGTAGAATTTGTACTTTCACATCTTTAAGTTAAAGTGGTCATGACACCTGAAGAAGCATTAAAAAAATATTGGGGTTATGAAGCTTTTTTACCTAAGCAAGACAGCGTTATTGCTAATGTTTTAAAGCAGAAAGACACATTAGCTATTTTACCAACAGGTGCAGGAAAATCAATTTGCTACCAAATACCGGCTGTAATTTCTAAGGGAATTTGCTTAGTTGTATCGCCTTTACTTGCTTTAATGCAAGATCAGGTTGTTAACCTAAACAATCGAGGTATTAAGGCCACTTACATCAAGTCGAAAATGCTTTTAAATGAAGTTCATAGAGAACTTGATAACTGTCAATTTGGCAATTATAAATTACTATATATATCGCCTGAACGCTTAAAAAGACAAGAGATTTTTGAACATGTTATAAATTTACCCATTTCATTTGTAGCCGTCGATGAGGCACATTGTATTTCCCAATGGGGTCATGACTTTAGGCCTGCCTATCGGGAAATTTCACGCTTACGTGAGTTTTTACCTAACTTGAAGTTTTTAGCCTTAACAGCCACGGCAACTTCAACTGTTGCAAATGATATTATTGAAAATTTAAAATTAAATTCGCCTTATGTTTTAAAAGACAGCTTTAAAAAAGAGCAAATTTCAATTTTAAAAAAAGAATCGTCAGACAAGTTATATTCTATTTTAAATATATTAAAAGAAGAAAAAGGATCTGGAATAATTTATGTAAGAAGACGTCAATCAGCGCATGATATTAGTCGTTTTTTAAATCATCATGACATCACTTCAGCAGCTTTTCATGCTGGAGTAGATCAATCAAAAAAAAACACAACTTTACAGGATTGGTTGGCAAACAAAATTCAAGTAGTTGTGGCAACAACTGCATTTGGTATGGGTATCGACAAGCCTGATGTTCGATTTGTGATTCATTATCATTTACCTGAGAGTTTAGAAAACTATTATCAAGAAATTGGTCGTGCTGCACGTGATCGTAAACCTGCAAAGGCAATTTTATTGTATAATCAAAATGACATTATTCATTTAAAAAATGTACATCTAAAATCGATTATTACGCCTGATGATGTTAAGCTAGTGTACAAAAAATTGTTACAGTACTTTAGGATTGCTTTTGGTGAAGGAGAGTTTTTTGAAGTTGATTTAAACTTTACGAAGTTTTGTGAAAAATATAAACTTAACACTCATAATGCCTACCAATCACTTCAGTTATTAGACAAAATTGATGTGATTAGACTATCTAAAAGCTTTAAACGCACCACTAAAATTCAGTTTAAAAGCAACAGCAAAACTCTTTTAAACTTCATTGAAAAGCATAAAAAATACTATCAATTAGTTAGTACCATACTAAGAACCTACGGTGGAATTTTTGACCACAAACTCAGAATAAACACAGAATTAATTGCGCACAAAGTTAAATTAACAGAATTTGAAGTTGTGAAGCAATTAAAAGAACTTTCAGCCCAAGATTTAGTTGAGGTTGAAAGCTTTAAACATGACTTAAGTTTGGTTTTCTTAGTTCCACGTGAAGATGAAGCAAGCATTAATCCATTTAAAAAAATAATCATTCAAAATGGTGAGCATAAAAAGGATCAAATAAAAGCTGTCATAGAATTTGCTTCAGAAAACAACGAGTGTTTACAAAATAAAATTCTTTATTACTTTGGGGAAGTTAGTTCACGACCTTGTGGCAACTGTAGCAACTGCAATAAAAAACTTAAAAGTGAAGTAAGTATAAAAGAAGAAATTTTAAATTTACTGAAGCAGTATAAGGAACTAAATTCACAAGAAATTATAAGCTTACTCAAACTTAATGAAAATGTAGTTTTAGACACACTTAAAGCACTTTACATTAACCATAAAATTAAATTAACACCTAAGAAAAAATATACAATCAATGCGTAAATTACGAATATTATTTATGGGAACTCCCGATTTTGCTGTCAAGACCTTAAAATCAATTCATGAGAGTTTTGAGGTTTGTGGTGTTGTTACTGCACCAGATAAGCCGGCTGGTCGCGGTCGAAAACTCAATAAGTCTGCAGTAAAGGTTTATGCAGAATCTATCGATTTAGAAATTTTACAACCAACTAACCTTAAGTCTGAAAAATTTCAAAATGAATTAAAACGTTTAAATCCGAATTTAATAGTAGTTGTTGCTTTTAGAATGCTTCCTAAATCGGTTTGGAATTTTCCTAAATACGGAACATTTAATATTCATGCCTCATTATTGCCAGAATACAGAGGCGCAGCACCTATAAACTGGGCTATTATTAATGGTGAAAACAAAACAGGCGTCACGAGTTTTTTTATAGATGATAAAATTGATACTGGTGAAATTATCAAACAAAAAGAAATTTTAATTTCACCTGATGAAACTGCAGGAAGTCTACACGATAAATTAATGCACTTAGGAGCTGCGCTTGCAGTTGAAACTTGTAAGGCCATTCAAGAAGAGCAAGTTGTAACGACTAAACAGCCAAAACTAAGCCCTAAAGAAGCGCCAAAACTCACAAAAGAAAACACACAAATTAATTGGAATAATTCTAGCAAAAGTATTATTAATCTAGTAAAAGGTTTGAATCCTTATCCTATGTCTTGGACAACGTTCAATGAAGATGGTTCTAAAAAATCAGTAAAGATTATAGAACTTTCAAACTCAGATGAAACAATTAAGGCAAATCCTGGAGAGGTTATACTTAGCAAAAAACAGATTCTTATAAAAACTAAAGATGATTGGGTTGAAATTAAAAAGCTAAAATATCCGGGTAAAAAAGCGCTAAATATTCAAGATTTTTTGAATGGGTATAGCAGACCAGATCAACTAAAATTAAGCCTTTAAATTCAGTCGGATAGCTAATTTTAGCAGTAAAACATAAAAAAATGAGGTTTTTTAGGGATTTTCAAAGGATTTATCTTCAAAATACTTGCACAATTAGATTTTACATATAAATTTGTAATGTATTAACAAAATTTTTAATCAACAAAATTCAAAATTTTTTAGTTATGAACAAAACAAACTTAATTGATGCAATGGCTGAAGACGCTGGCATCTCAAAAGCTGATGCAAAAAAAGCTTTAGAATCATTTTTAGGAAATGTAGAAGGTGCTTTAAAAAAAGGTGACCGTGTTTCTTTAGTAGGATTCGGTTCTTGGTCTGTATCAAAAAGAGCTGCTCGTGAAGGTAGAAATCCACAAACAGGAAAAACTATCAAAATAGCTGCTAAAAATGTTGTGAAATTTAAGGCTGGTTCAGATTTACAAAAATCTGTTAACTAAACAATTAAATTTTAAACTTATAAAAAGGCCTTTTAAGGCCTTTTTTTAATCAATTTAGCTAACAATTATATGAAAGACGATTTTCCAAATCAAGGTGAAATTTTAATTTCAGATCCATCATTACTAGGCGATGATATATTTACACGATCAGTCATTCTCATCAACTATATTGATGAAGTTGATGTTGTTGGTTTTATTTTAAATAAACCTGCAGATTTAAAACTTAAAGATATTATGCCGTCTATTAAAAATGACTATGATATTTATATAGGTGGTCCAGTAGAACAAGATAGCTTATATTTTATACATACTGTTCCTGAATTAATCCCTAATAGTGTTGAAGTTAATCAAGGAATTTATTGGGGCGGCCAGTTTAAATCTATTGAAGATTTACTTAATAATAATGTAATTACGCCTCAACAAATAAGATTTTATTTGGGCTATACCGGATGGAAAAAATCACAACTTAAACGGGAACTCATCGAGAAGAGTTGGATTATTAATAAACCATTGAATTTAGATGAAATATTTTCAACAGATAAGAACCGTGAATTTTGGAAAGAAAAAATGCGATTAATTGGTGGTGAGTATTTAATCTGGTCTAATGCTCCTGATAACCCAAATTACAATTAGCTTCTACTCTACTAATCTGGCTTGTGCATTTAATTTTCCTATAAGTTGATTCGCTAATTTTGTGTTGTAAGTTTTTTTCCGGTATTGATGAACACTTTTTATACCAATAATTGAATTAGTTAAAAACAACTCATCTGCTTTTTGAAGTTCGAAAGGAGAAATTGAAGTTTCTTCTAAAGTATAATCGTCTAGTTTTTTAAGCATCTTTATCAATTCTCCACGAATAATACCTTTTAAGCAACCATCACTCAATGGTGGCGTTTTTATCTTTTTCCCTTTTACCAAGAATAGGTTTCCATTTGTAAATTCAACAACAGATTTTTTTTCATTTAAAAGAATGCAATTATCAAAGCTATTTTCTTCAGCAAATATTGATGCTAGAACTTGAGTAATTTTATTAGTTGTTTTCAAGGTAGATAACATTCCTGCTAGAATAAAATGATCTTTAAATAAATCAACAACATAATGATCTTTATTATTCACGAAAAATGAATTTTCTATAGCTTCAACTGTAATTACAACATCAACTTCACGCGATTTAGGCAAGTAAAGACCACCATCTTTTCTAGCAACCAGCAACTTTACTTTAACAGGCTTTTCTGTTAAATCATTAGCTTTAATCGTATCTTTTATTTGATTTTCTAATTTCTCAGGTGAGAAACTCATTGGAATTTCCATGCGAAGCATTCTCATAGAAGACATTAGCCTAAAGTAATGTGCTTCCCAAAACATGATTGAATTATTGATTACTCGAATAGTTTCAAACAAAGCATCGCCATAATTGAGACCTCTATTTTTTGCTGTAATCGGAGGATTATCAATCAGGCTACCATTAAAATTTATCATAAGAAGAAATTATGCAGACCCTAAAACATGTTTTAATTCAGCTACCATATTTTCCCAAAGCATTTTGCTTTCATCAAGTTCATCCTCTTCAGCAAAATCTGTAATCATTAAAGAAACATCTTTTGTAATTTCATCGACTTGAATTCTTAATTCAAAATAATAACTTTCATCTTCGTCTTCATCTGCTAACCAGCGTAATTTAATCTTATCATCTGATTTTTTGGTAAGAAGTCGCGCTTGTTCTTCACTACCTTCCCAAATAAAGGTAAAAATCTCACCTCTAGAATTCACATTATCAGCATACCATTCACTTAAACCTGAAGGTGTTGAAATATATTGATACAATAAATTTGGAGAAACTTGTATCGGGAATTCTAACTCATATTTTATTTTTTCACTCATATTGAATGTTTCAAATTAAAATAGCAATATATGTATTTATAACTTAAGAATAAAAAAAACTTCTAGAAATTCAGTAAAAAGTAATTTGTTTCAGAACAATTATATTATATCTTTGCAACCGCAAAAATGGCGAGGTAGCTCAGTTGGTTAGAGCGTCGGATTCATAACCCGGAGGTCGGCAGTTCGATTCTGCTCCTCGCTACGAAATTTAAAAAGCTTCAAGTCAAAAACTTGAAGCTTTTTTTATGGAATTTCTTATCATCAGTGTTGAACTAATATTAAATAAATAGTTTAGTTACATAAGCTTAAAAAATAACATTTAAGATAAGATAAACACCTCAAAACAACAATAATAATTAGTTTTGAATCAAATTTGAAATCAAAATTCATGACCTTTCAACAGCTTAAAACTTTTATTGAAGACGTATTAGCAAAATATCCTAATGATTGGCTAAACCTAACCACTCATAGACTTGATATTTATAATGAAGCATTAGCTAAAACTGAATTTTTAGAGTGTTTTGAGCATTTATATAATTCAAGCTCAATTACTAAAAATCAATTAGCTCAACTGCCAACGGCATACGATTATATTCGGTTAGGACATCCATTGTCGAGTATTTTAGAATGGGCATTAGCAAAAATTTACAACTTACCTTATGAAAATGTAATTGCATTCTCATCAAAAACCATGAGCCTCTTAGCTATTTTAAGAGAAAATTCTATCTCAGGTAAAACAACTCAAGTTATTTATCAAGGTGATCTTTTAAGTCATCTTAATCCTGAGGTATTAAAAAATATTTATAACTACAACGTAAAGTTTTCATCTGTAGATGACCAAGAAGCTATTTTGAATTTTGAAGGGACAACTGTTTATATATCTCAAAATGACAATTTAAAAGAAATAGAATTACAACCTAATATTGATTTTTATATTTCTACATTAGATAATTTAGGCAGCCTTGTTTTTGTAAATCAAAAAAATAGTGATTTTATACCAGCTATACAACATGTACGTCGTCGCGAAAGTATTGCAATGACACCTCAAAATAGTCATAAAGCATTACAAATCTTGATAGGACAAACACCAGAATTTATCAATGACAATCAAAAACAAAAAGATCTCATTAAAGTAAGAAGCTTAATCAATTCAATTACGCATACTAACTCTAAACCACTTTTAGGGTCTTGTGGATTATCAGTTCAATATGCAATTATGATGGGCTTAATTCACGAAGCTCGAGAACGATACCCAGAAAAGCCTATCAAAATAATCGTACCTCCTAATTGTTATGGCGGCACTAACGATCAAGCTAGACGTGTTGCTGCAAGTCAAAAAGGTGTAGATATTTTAGATTTACCTGTTGATGGTAGTCATGATATGGTTCAAAGCACGAATGAAGTACTTAAGAAGGTTGCAAAGCTAGATGCTATACCTTTAATTATTGCTGAAATACCCACAAACCCTCGTGTAGAAGTACCAAATTTAAACAATTTAAAAGAAGTACTATCTAAAAATAGATTTACGCCTTCAGGAAACAAAGCAATAGAACCTATCTTTATTTTAGATCAGACTTTTTGTCCTGATTATAATTTTCTAGGCGAAGAGCAACTTTTAGCAGATGTAAAAACAATTTCTTATGTAAGTGGTTCAAAATTCCCTAGTGGTGGAAAGTGTACAGCAGGCTACTTAGTTTGTAACTCTAAAGCTAGTTATCTTACAAATTATATTGAAACTAACTTAAAATTATGCGATAATACTGCTACTGCTTTACAATTACATTATTTAGCAGAACAACTGCCATCTATGAAGAATCGCATTAAGAAAGCCTACAAAAACACAAGACAATTTGTAGACTTTATCAATGAAGTTCTCCCCGAAGCAAATATAAATTTCGTATCTAAAAAGGTATCAAATCAAGGTTTTACGCCTTCTGTATTTTCATTAGACTTACCTACCAAAGGAGAAACCCCAGAAGAGCGCGAAACTTACAAACGCAAGTTAAACTTAAAACTTATTAATATGATGATAACTGAAATACCTTCAGAAAGTAAGTATTGTGTAAGTTATGGACAATTAAAAGGCTGTTACTGGACTATTCCAGCTACATCAACACAAGGTACGACTAAAGAAGAAGATAAAGATTATATTGCTAGGGTTTCAGTTTCTCCAGAACTTAATTTAGACAAACATCAATCGGTTTTCAAGGCGTTTGTCGAAAAAGAAATTAAGACCTGATAATAAAATTAAATAGACAAGATTATTTGGCTTTAGACTTTCGGTCAAGTTGTTGTTTAATTCGTTTCAACTGGGCTTCTTTACGCTTTTTTTTAGCTAACAAGCTACTATTAAATCTAACACCATTATCATGCATGTCGGCTAATTGTATTTCTCTTTCTTTTTTCATTTTTTATTTAAAACTAAAGTTTTGAAAAAATAAACTATTACTAAAACCAATATTTTTAAATAAATTTTAGAGCCTTTTAAACCTTTACTAGTTTTTTAACAGAATTATTAACTTTAATCAAATAAATACCTGAAACTAGATGCGAAGTATTAATTGTTAAATTAGTTGAGTTAGAGGTATCACTAAAAAGAATTTGACCAGATGTATTGTAGATTTGTATACTAAAATTCAGAGGTCTTAACATTTTGATGTGAAGTTGATTTTTAACGGGGTTAGGATAGAATGAAAATACCATGTTTGAAGCTGAAGTTATGCTTAAACTTTCACAGTTATTACTAAATTGAGTTTGAGAATCTATAAACTGCAAATTAGAATTTGCGTAAGAAACATCATCTACATCTATGCAGCTTAAATTAGGATTTAATTGTGCATTAAAAGAGAGTATATTGTAAAGATTTCCATTCTTGATGTTCAATGAATTTAGATTATTATTGTAAAGGTCTATACGCTCTAAATTTATATTTTGACTCAAATCTAATTCTTCTATAAAGTTACCTGTTAAATCAATCAAATTTAGTCCAATAAAGTCTTCAATGCCAGTCATATCAACAATGGACTTATTTTCAAGAAAAAGAGATGTAATAGACTCGATAGCATTCGTTGGTACATAATCATCAAGCGGCGGACTATCATAACCTAAATCTATTAAACCTTGTTCAAAATTATCATCTGGGATATAGGTTTGTTGAGCGGTAACTTTCAGAAAAAACAGAATAAAAAATAAATAAAATATAGCTCTCATAATCAAGGTTTAAAGATGTTAAGTAATTCATCTAAGGTTAAATTATTTTGATCTCCTGTCGCTAAATTTTTAAGCGAGAATTTATCTTCAGCCATTTCTGATTCTCCTGCTATGAGCACATGGTTTATATGCCGCTTCTCTGCATATTGCATCTGTTTTTTAAACTTAGCTTGATCTGGATATAACTCAACATTCACTCCGGCCAGTCTTAATCTATTTATTGCTCGCATCATGTACTTAGACTCTTCAAATCCAAAATTTAGACAAAGTAAATCTGTACTTGTTTTAAGTGTTTCTGGAAATAAGTTAAGCTCCTCGAGTACTAAATAAATACGGTCTAAACCGAATGAAATCCCAACACCGCTCATGTTTTTTAACCCAAAAATACCTGTTAAGTCATCATAACGACCACCGCCGCCTATGGAGCCCAGCTTTACTTGGTTTGGTGCTGCAACTTCAAAAATTGCACCAGTGTAATAATTAAGTCCGCGAGCTAATGTAACATCTAAATCTAGTGTAGAAGATTTAAATTGATAATCGCTCAAGGCATTATTTAAAAATTCGAGCTCCTCAATACCTTTCAAACCAATTTCAGAAGATGATAAGATTGATTTGAGTTGTTTTATTTTTTCATTGAAATCACCTGATAAACTAAATATAGGTTGTATTTTCTGAAGTGCTTCAGTTGAAATTCCTTTTTCTAGCATTTCATCTTTTACACCTTGCTCACCAATTTTGTCTAACTTATCAAGCGCAACGGTAAAATCGATTAATTTATCTTGTTCCCCAATCACTTCAGCAAAACCTGATAATATTTTTCGGTTATTCATTTTGATCGTAACACCATCAAGTTTTAAACCCTTAAAAACTTGATCGTAAAGTTGAATAAAGTCAACTTCTTGCCATAAACTATCACTACCGATAACGTCTGCATCGCACTGCACAAATTCTCTAAAGCGTCCTTTCTGCGGTCTATCTGCTCTCCAAACAGGCTGAATTTGATATCGTTTAAAAGGAAAAACCAATCCGTGTTGGTGTTGAACAACGTAACGCGCAAAAGGAACAGTTAAATCGTATTTTAAGGCTTTTTGAGCTATTGAAGAGGAAACTTTAGCTGAATCCTTATTAGACAAATCTTCATCATTAGCTTTTTTAAGATAATCTCCAGAATTTAAAATCTTAAAAATGAGCCGGTCACCTTCTTCTCCATACTTACCTAATAAAGTTGAAGACTTTTCAAAACTTGGGGTTTCTATAGGTTGAAAACCAAAACGTTTGAAATTAGTTTTGATGGTATTTATAATGTATTCACGCTTAGCCACTTCAACTGAAGAAAAATCACGCGTGCCTTTTGGAATTGAAGGTTTTTGGGCCATAAATTAGTTATTATCTACAAGTTCTTCAAAATAAGTGTATAATTCGCCTTTTGTAATGTTAGCGCCTTTTCTAATTAATGCAAATATATCGGTATTGCGCTCCTCTCCGATTGGTTTAGTAGAAGTATAAATATCTACATCATCATTCATTAAATTTTTACGTAACCATTGATAACCTTCAGTTGTTGTTATGTCTACAGCTTGGTTTTCGATTTTAATAGCAATTAAATTGATATCAGTTTCGGTAAACTGAAATAAAAATAATTGCTGTGGTGAAAAATGTTCTAAATACTTCACATTATTCAAAACGCCTTCCCAAACTAAGTCGCTAAAAACATCTAATTCTTGCTCTGCAACTTGAGGTTTAGTAGTTTTAATTTCTTCCCATTCTTTTGCTGTTATTGATTGGGTAGCCAAGAAATTAATGAATTCTTGGTGCATTTCTTCAAACTGTTCTTTAGTAAGTCGTTCATATTTCATATGCGCAAAAATAAAAAAAGATCGGAAGTAAACTACCGATCTTAGATTTTAAAACTTAAGTTAAATTAAGCTTCGCCAACAACATCAAAAGTAATTTCTTCAATTACTTCACGATGAAAACGTAACTTGGCTGTGTATTGTCCTAAACGTTTGATGTTACCACCAAAAATGCTAATGTATTTTTTATCAAGTTCTACACCTTCTTTTGCAAGAAAGTCTGCTAAATCTGCTGCAGTAATACTTCCGAAGAGTTTATCTCCAGCCCCAGATTTTGTAGTTATAGAGATTGATAAGCCTTTAGCTTTTTCAGCTAATTGCTTTGCTTCAGCGATTGCTTTCTCTTCTTTATGAGCACGTTGTCTTAAATTTTCTGCTAATACTTTTTTTGCTGAAGGTGTTGCTATAACAGCGTAGCCTTGTGGAATTAAAAAGTTTCTACCGTAACCATTTTTAACAGTTACAAGATCATCAGCAAAACCTAAGTTATCTACATCTTTTTTTAATATAATTTCCATGGTTTTTGCTTTTTATTTTAATAAATCACCAACGTAAGGCATTAAAGCTAAGTGTCTTGAGCGTTTTATAGCTTGAGATACTTTTCGTTGATATTTTAATGATGTTCCTGTTAAACGTCTTGGTAAAATTTTACCTTGAGGATTTACAAATTCCATCAAGAAATCTGGATTTTTGTAATCAATGTACTTAATACCAGCTCTTTTAAAACGGCAATAACGTTTTTTTGAAGCTGTTTCAATATCTAATGGCGTTAAATATCTAATTTCGCCGTCATTCTTTCCTTTTGATTGTTCTTCGATACTTGCCATATCCTTAAGATTTAGATTTTGTACGTTTAACTCTTTCTTTTGCCCATTCTACAGCGTGCTTATCTAACTTTACTGTTAAATAACGCATCATGCGCTCGTCTCTTCTAAACATTACTTCTAAAGGTTCAATCGCTGTACCTTCTACCTGGTATTCAAACAAGTGATAAAACCCACTTTTTTTGTGCTGAATTGGGTAAGCTAATTTTTTTAAGCCCCAATTTTCTTTGTTAATCATCTTCGCGCCCTTAGAAGCCAAAAATTCTTCGTACTTCTGAACTGTCTCCTTTATCTGGTCTTCAGATAAAACGGGATTCAAGATGAAAACAGTTTCATAATGGTTCATAATTCTTTTTTTAAATTAATGTTTGCAAAAGTAATGTTTTTATTTTGAACTACATATTATTTTTTAAAATAGATTTTAGCTTTAATTTAATATCATTAGCTGCATCTATTAACATTAGTTCATTACTAGGATAATCTACAAATTGACCTTGCAACAGTTGGCGTTCTGCTTTGGTTAAAGCTCTAATATCTCCTTGATAAGATGCGAATCTATTTTCAAAAACAAAAACACTTCGCATAGGTTTTGATAAAACTTGCTGTTGGTTTAATGCATCTATGAATCTCACATTTGCTAAAACTTCAACTTCTTTAGATTGTATAGTTTCTAATAAAATTGCTTGAACTAAAACCAATCGATCTTCTTTAATTCTATTATCATCTTCATCTAGAACATAATCACCTTTTCTATCAATTCTATATTCCCAACCGTCAACTACTTCACGCTCAAGATTAATTTCTCGTTCAAGCAACCGTTCAGGAGAATAATTAAATTGTTGAAAATCAACAATAACTTCTCTATCGTAAGTTACATTTGGTAATTTTGAATTGTGATAAACTGTCCAAAAATCGTTTAAATTATAGGTATTTAAAGATAAAAGTGACTCCTGAAATGCTTTTGGAAGAACCATCTGAGTTGAATTTTTTAAATTCATATATACAAATGAAAGCCCGTTGTTGTAAGCAATATCAATAGTTTCATCTAAATTAGGATAATCTGGTTCTAAATTTTTCACTTTTTGTAATTGGTTGTAAGCAGTGCGACTGTCTAAAATTTGTTGGGTTTCAAGTAAGTTAATTGCTGAATTAAAAAGTGCATCAGCGTATGTAGACTTTGCTTTTATTAATTTAGAATTAACCTCAACAAAATCGAAGGTTAAGTTACCTTTAGTCCCTTCAAGTGGTAAAAGAGGCTTTATTTTTTGTTGATTTGCTCTGAGGGTTTTATAGGCAGAAAATATCTTTTCAGCATTATTAAATGCATTATCTTGCTTTAAAAAACTCACTCGATCAAGCAGCTGATTTTGATGCTTATGATAAGCTTCGTATAGCAAATCAGAATAAGCCTTCGCTTTTTTTGAGTATTTATCTTTAGCAATTTTATTAATAGAATTATGAATAGCTGATGAATAATCACCACTATTTATTTGCTGTTGAGTGCCTTTTATAGTCGTACAACCTATTAATAAAACAACCAAACATACAGATATTATAGACTTCATTCCTCGTGTATTTTAAAGCAAATTAACAAAAATAAATTTTAACAAATATTGTTTAAAATTAATCTAAATAAAACATTGTCTAATCTAAAACTACACCTATCTTTGCACTCAATTTTTAATAAATCTAAATAAGTTATAATGTATAAAATAAGGTTTAGTTTACTTTTAATCATGTTAACTATTGTTAGTTTTGGGCAAACTCAAAATCAGCAAAACCCACAAAAAAAAGATAGTATTAATAATTTAAGTGAAGTAACAATTGTTGCTAATAAACTTCTAGGCAGCAAGTTTGAAGCAAAAAACCGGACAGGTTCAGCTTACTTTATTTCAAAAAAAGACATACAAAAATTTAATTATTTTGATGTCAACAATCTTTTAGGCCAAGTTCCAGGTGTTAATATTTATCAAGAAGACGGCTTTGGTTTAAGGCCTAACATCAGTTTACGTGGTACCTCTCCAGAACGTTCTAGTAAAATTACTTTGATGGAAGATGGCGTACTAATAGCTCCAGCACCTTACAGTGCACCAGCGGCCTACTACTTCCCTACAATTTCAAGAATGCAAAATGTTGAAGTCCTCAAAGGAAGTAGCCAAATACAATACGGACCATTTACTACAGGTGGCGCGATCAATTTTGTGTCAACTGAAATCCCAAAAGATTTCGAACTTAATCTAAGAGCTAACTATGGTTCGTATGATACCGGTAATTTTTATGCTAATATTGGTGATTCTAAGAAAAATTTCGGATATTTATTAGAATACAACAATATTCAATCTGACGGATTTAAAAATCTTGATAACAATGGTGATACAGGATTTGATATCAACGATTTTGTTGGTAAATTTCGAGTTAACACTAATCCAAGTGCTAAGGTTTACCATTCGCTTGAGTTCAAATTTCAATATTCAGATGAATTATCTAACGAGACTTACTTAGGTTTAACGCAAAATGATTTTAATGAAACTCCTTTTAGACGTTATGCAGGTTCACAGGTAGATAATATGGATACTGAACATACACAATTCATGCTAACACATACTGCAAAATTTAGTGACTTTTTACGTCTAACAACAACTGCCTACCGCAATAATTTTAAACGTAATTGGTACAAACTTGATAAAGTCAACTTTAACAATATTCAAGTTGGTATTAGCGATTTACTTGAAAACCCCAACCAATTCCCTAATCACTTCAGCATAGTTAATGGTAACAACTCAACTAATGAAGGTGCTTTAACAGTAAAAAACAATAATCGTGAATACTACAGCCAAGGTATTCAAACTAAGTTTGACTATCATTTTTTTACAGGCGATTTTTCTCATGATCTAGAAGTTGGGCTTCGTTATCACCAAGATGAAATTGATCGTTTTCAATGGGTCGATGATTATAATATGTTAAGCGGAAATATGAATTTAGTTAACCAAGGAATTCCAGGGACTGAATCTAACCGTATTCAAGATGCTGAAGCTTTAGCAACTTACATTTTGTACAAGTTGAAGTTTAACAAACTAACTTTAACGCCAGGTCTTCGTTACGAGTCTATCAAACTAACACGCTCGAACTACGGCACAAATGACATTAACAGAACTGGTAGCGATTTAAGTTATCGAGAAAATACATATAACGAATTAATTCCTGGACTTGGTGCAAACTACAAAATCAATAGAGAAATTGCTATTTTTGGTGGCATTCATAAAGGTTTTGCACCAGGTGGGACACAACCTGAAGAAGAAGCAGAACAAAGCATCAACTATGAATTAGGAACTCGCTTCAACTTCAATGGCTTTAGTGGTGAAATTGTCGGTTTCTTTAATGATTATAGCAACTTGCTTGGTAGTGACCTTAACGCAACTGGCGGTACTGGAAGTCTCGAACAATTTAATGCTGGAGAAGTTAATGTAGCTGGATTTGAATTATTGTTGAACTACAATTTACTTCAAAATAATTCAAAATTTGATTTACCACTTAATTTTGCCTACACATATACCGATACCGAATTTCAAAACAATTTTGAAAGCGGTGTTGGGATTTGGGGCCAAGTTACCGCTGGTGACGAAATGCCTTACATCTCTAAGCACCAATTTAATTTTGGCGCTAGTTTTATTGCCGAAAAATTTCAAATTAATGCTAATGCCCGTTATAGAGGCGAGTTTAGAACCCAAGCTGGCACAGGTTCAATACCACAAAATCAGAAAGTTGACGGTAATTTTGTAATAGACATTTCAGGTGAGTATCAACTTACAAACAACTTTAGTTTAACCGCTAATATGATTAACTTGTTAGATCACACATATGAAGTTGCCCGAGTTCCTGCAGGGTTAAGACCTGGTCATCCTTTTGGAATTTATGGTGGATTTAAATTTAAACTCTAAAAATACTTAAGACTAGATAAAAAAAGGAACTTCAGCTGAAGTTCCTTTTTTTATTGATTTTTTTAAAACTATAAGTATTTTTTCATCACTAATTGAAGCTTCTCAGCCTCACTTGCAGCAGCTTCAGCAAAATCTTCAGCATTAGACTTATAAATAATTCCTCTAGATGAGTTAATTAATAGTCCATGATTAGAATTCATCCCGAATTCACAAACCTCTTCTAAACTACCACCTTGAGCACCAATTCCAGGAACTAAAAGAAATGCATTAGGGATAATCTGTCGGATTTTTTTAAAAAACTTAGGTTTAGTAGCTCCTACAACATACATCAACTGTTCTGAATTATGCCAAGATTTAGACTGTTCAATAACCTTTTCAAATACAAAACGATTATCATTTAGCTTTTCTAGTTGAAAATCTTGAGCACCTTGATTAGAAGTTAAAGCAAGCATGATGGTTTGCTTATTTTTAAATGCTAAAAATGGCTCAACAGAATCTTTACCCATGTAAGGCGCCACAGTAACCGCATCAAAGCCTAAATCATTAAAAAAAGCTTTGGCGTAACGCGATGCCGTATTACCAATATCACCACGTTTTGCATCGGCAATTGTAAACACATCTGGATAGCTGTTATTTAAATAGTTCATTGTTTTTTCAAGTGCAGACCAACCTTTTAAACCATAAGCTTCGTAAAAAGCTAAATTTGGTTTATAAGCCACTGAAAACTTTATGGTGGCATCTATAACAGCTTTGTTAAATTCAAAAATAGGATCTTCAAAATCAAGCAGATGTTTGGGGATTTTTTCTAAATCGACATCTAAACCAACGCACAGCATTGACTTTTTTAATTCAATTTGCTGCTTTAAAATATTGGTATTCATACTTGTAATGAAGTTAAAGTGAGTCTGAAATATTTTTTAGCTTTTCAGTATTATCAACAAGCTTCAACTCATCAATTACTTTATCGAGGTCGCCATTTATAATGTTATCTAGATCGTAGAGAGATAAGTTAATTCTATGATCAGTTACACGACCTTGAGGCCAATTATAGGTTCTAATTTTGGCACTTCTATCGCCGCTAGTAACCATATTGCCACGCTTCTCTGCATCTTCGGCTTGTTTTTTTGCTAATTCCATTTCATATAATCTGGAGCGCAATACTTTAAAAGCTTTCTCTTTGTTTTTATGTTGAGATTTTTGGTCTTGGCATTGAGCTACTATTCCTGTAGGCTCATGCGTTAATCTAACGGCTGAATAGGTTGTATTGACAGATTGACCACCAGGTCCTGATGAGCAAAAGTAATCGATGCGGACGTCTTTAGGATTAATTTCAACATCAAATTCTTCAGCTTCAGGAAAGACCATAACTGTAGCTGCACTTGTATGTACTCGGCCTTGAGTTTCAGTTTGCGGCACACGTTGTACACGATGCACGCCAGCTTCATATTTTAATGTACCATAAACATTTTCTCCAGAAACTTCAAATTGAATTTCTTTAAAGCCACCATTAGTGCCTTCACTATAATCTACAGTACTTACTTTCCAGCCTTTATTTTCAGAATACCGTGTGAGCATTTTATAAATGTCGCCAGCAAAAATACTAGCCTCATCGCCGCCTGTACCAGCACGAACTTCAACTACTGCATTTTTGGCATCTTCAGGATCTTTAGGAATCATCATATACCTAATTTTTTCTTCAAGGGCTTCGAGTGCTTCTTTAGATTCTTCTAGCTGAAGCTTAGCCATTTCAAGCATTTCATCATCACTGCTATCATTTATAATAGCTTCGGCTTCTTGAATATTATTACTGAGAACGATGTATTTTTCGCGCTCATCCATAATATCTTTTAAGTCCTTATATTCTTTTGAAAGTGTAGCATAACGTTTTTGATCTGAAATAATATCAGGTTGAATGATAAGATCATTCACTTCATCAAAGCGTTGTTTTATGATGTTTAACTTGTCTAACATAGTCGATTTTAAAATGTGTTCAAATTTACAACTATTTCACTGAACTATGAAGTTATCAGTAAAGTTGCTTTTATAATTCTACAATAACACCAATGCCGAGTTGTTGTTTCCATTGAACTTTTGGTCCACCTTCAACGACCTCACCATTTTCATTTTCGTTGCTAATTCTTACATCGTCGTCGTAGCGCAAATGAGAGCCAAAAGAGGCTTTTATAAAACCATTAACCTTGAAGTCAAAATTGAGTTCCCAATCAATATCTATATTTCCAAATTTATTAAGATAATCGGTATATAGACGTAAATGGCTATTCATATTTACATTTTGAAAAATTTCGCGTTTATATTCGTTAGTAACAAGAATACCAATTTCCATTCTTGAACTTTTACCGTTTTTAATGATATTACCATCATCATCTAAAATTGCCTTTTCAACTCCAAAAGCACCTTGATTAGCCAAGCGCTGATTAAGTACGAAAGTAGATTTCATAGTTACTGGCGAAAGGTAAATCTGGTTATTTTTGTCTTCAGTAGTATATTCTGAACCAACCCCAAGAAATAAATATCCTGGTGCCATAAAATCTGAGATTGAAACATCACGATTAGGATAATTATAACCTCTTGAAAACTGAGAATTAAAACTAAATTTCCCTGAGTAATACCAATTTGATTTTTCAGAAACGCGATAACCAAAAGTTGATATAAACTCTAAATCGTCGTCAGTTTTACGTAATTCTTGACCTTCTTGTTGATTAACGCCATAGCGCATTCTAAGTTCATTATTCCATTTTAAGGCATTTCTAACAAATAAACGTTTAAAGTGAGTACCAAATAAACCTGAAATAGAGTTAGAACCACCAGCATTCCAATTCACAAAAGCAACCTCACTTAAGTCGAAAGTAAATTTATTACTCTTTGCCCAGTAGCTTGTAGGCCCAATAATTCTAATTAAGTCTATAGCTTTAAATTCGTGTACGTAATCAGTATCGATGGTAGTTGTAATAAGTTTTTTAGGACCACGTGAAAAAAAATATTCAGCTACAGATGTTTGCTTTTGAATTTCTCCAAAAGATTGCGCTAAACTTAACAGCGGAAAGCAAATAATTAGAAGTTTAAATAGTTTCATTATCAGTAAGTGAATTGACCAAACTCAGACTTAATGTGCAAAGATTTTTTATCAGCAGCTTCAACATGACCGATAATTTGAGCGGGAATATTAAAACTTTCAGAAATTTTTATGATTTCGTCTGCAATTTCTTCATCAACATAAAATTCAAGTCGGTGCCCCATGTTAAAGACTTGATACATTTCTTGCCAAGACGTACCACTTTCATCTTTTATAAGTTTAAATAACGGTGGCAAATTAAACATATTGTTTTTAACGATTTTTAATTGGTCTACAAAATGCAAAATCTTTGTTTGTGCGCCACCACTACAATGTACCATACCATTAATACGGTTTGCACCTGTATTTTCTAAAACTTTTTTTACGACAGGTGCGTAAGTTCTTGTTGGGGACAAAATCAGTTTTCCTGCATCTAAAGGAGAACCTTCAACTTGGCTGGTTAATTGTTTAGAACCCGAATAAATTAAATCTTCTGGAACTTTAGGGTCAAAGCTTTCAGGGTATTTTTTGGCTAAATATTTGCTTAAAACATCGTGACGTGCTGAAGTTAAGCCGTTACTTCCCATTCCGCCATTATACTGAGATTCATAAGTGGCTTGACCCGATGAAGCTAGGCCTACAATTACATTTCCTGGTTTAATATTAGCGTTATCAATTACTTCATTGCGTTTCATACGGCATGTCACAGTAGAGTCGACAATAATTGTACGTACTAAATCGCCTACATCAGCTGTTTCGCCACCAGTTGTATGAACTTGAACGCCATGTTTTGAAAGTTCTTCGCAAAGCTCTTCTGTACCATTAATAATTTCGGATATTACTTCGCCAGGGATAAGATTTTTATTACGCCCAATTGTTGATGAAAGTAAAATATTTTTTGTTGCACCTACACAAAGCAAATCGTCTAGATTCATAATTAAAGCATCTTGGGCAATGCCTTTCCAAACAGACAAATCGCCTGTCTCTTTCCAATACATATACGCTAAAGATGATTTGGTTCCAGCGCCATCAGCATGCATGACTAGACAATGCTTGTTACTACCTGTTAAGTAATCAGGAATAATTTTACAAAAAGCTTTTGGAAATAAACCTTTATTAACTTTAGAAATAGCCTTATGAACATCTTCCTTTTGAGCTGAAACACCGCGTTGGCTGTATCGATTTGTTGAAGTAGACATGAAAAAAATTTTAGCAAAAGTAATGAAAATAAATGGGTAACATAAAAGCCCAAGTTGGGATACTCGGGCTTTTATTTTGAGATATATTTCAGTTTATTTGGTAAATAACAGTTCTCTGTATTTGGTTAATGGCCAAATTTCGTCATCTACTAATAATTCTAGTTTATCGCAATGATATCTGATCTCTTCAAAGTAAGGCTTTACCTCATCACAATATAAATAAGCTCTCTTGGTAACGTCTTGAGTATTATTCGCTTTTTTACGCGCTTCAATCATATGATTAATTCCTGCGTTAATTTTTTCAATATGATTTGAGATACGCTCAATAATGGCTAATTGTTCTGTTGCCATAGTTTTAAACTGGTCGCCATAAATATCTTTTAAACCCTTAACGTTTTTAATTAATACATTTTGATACTTGATAGCTGTCGGAATCACATGGTTTCTGGCAATATCTCCTAACAAGCGACCTTCAATTTGAATATGTTTTGAATAATCTTCAATTTCGATATCAAATCTTGCTTTTACTTCAACTTCATTCATGATGTTAAGCTCAGTAAATAGCTCAATCGCTTTTTTAGAAATTTTTGGTTGTAGCGCTTCTGGGGTTGTTCTATAATTGCTTAAACCACGTCTTTTAGCTTCATTTTCCCAAGCTTCTCCGTAACCATCTCCTTCAAATCTAATACTTTTAGATGCTTTTATGTATTCTCGTAATACATTAAAAATAGCATCATCTTTCTTCATTTTTTTATCTTTCACAAGTGCATCGACTTCAACTTTAAATTCTTTAAGTTGTTTAGCAACAATAGCGTTTAAAACTGTCATTGGGTCAGCACAATTAGCAGTAGAACCTACTGCTCGTAACTCAAATTTATTACCAGTAAAGGCAAAAGGTGAAGTTCGGTTTCTATCGGTGTTATCAAGTAATATTTCAGGAATTTTACCAACTACGTTTAGTTTAAGATCTGTTTTTTCTTGAGGCGATAGCTTACCGTCTGTTACTTTTTCGAGCTCATCTAAAACTTTGGTGAGTTGAGAACCTATAAAAACTGACATGATAGCTGGTGGTGCCTCATTAGCACCTAATCGATGATCGTTTGAAGCTGAAGCAATTGTAGCTCTAATTAACTCTTCGTTTTCATACACTGCTTTGATGGTATTGACAAAAAACGTTAAAAAACGTAAATTACGCATAGGCGTTTTTCCTGGGCTTAATAAATTAGAACCAGAACTTGTGGCTAAGGACCAATTATTATGTTTACCACTACCATTTACCCCTTTAAAAGGTTTTTCATGAAATAAGACTTTAAAATTGTGACGCTCTGCAACTTTATCCATTACATCCATTAATAATGAATTATGGTCTACCGCTAAATTAGCCTCTTCAAAAATAGGTGCTAATTCAAACTGATTAGGCGCGACTTCATTATGCCTTGTTTTAACAGGAATACCCAACAACATGCTTTCTTTTTCTAGTTCACGCATGAAGTTTAAAATTCGTGCAGGAATAGAACCAAAATAATGATCATCTAATTGTTGACCTTTAGCAGGTGCATGACCTAGTAAAGTTCGGCCAGACATCATCAGGTCTGGACGTGAAGCTGCCAAAGCAGAATCGATTAAAAAATATTCTTGTTCCCAACCTAAAGTAGCATTAACTTTAGTTTCTTTTTTATCGAAGTATTTTACAACATCAGTTGCTGCTTTATCTAAAGCAGAAATTGATTTAAGTAAAGGTGTTTTATAATCTAAGGCTTCACCTGTGTAAGCCACAAAAATGGTAGGAATGCAAAGTGTTGTTCCCCAGACAAAAGCTGGTGAAGTTGGATCCCAAGCGGTATAACCACGAGCTTCGAACGTATTTCTAATACCACCACTTGGCAAACTTGAAGCATCAGGCTCTTGCTGAACAAGCTGACCGCCGCCAAATTTTTCGATAGAGCGGCCATCACTGGTCGTTTCAAAAAAGGCATCGTGCTTTTCGGCTGTTGAACCTGTTAGTGGTTGAAACCAATGTGTATAATGTGTAGCACCTTTTGAGATTGCCCATTCTTTCATACCAGTTGAAATATGATCGGCTAAGTCACGGTCGATTTTAGAACTATTTTCAATAGCATCCATAATGCTGTTATAAGAATCGCTAGTCAAGTATTGACGCATCGCTTCTTTGTTGAAAACGTTTTTCCCAAAAAGTTCAGATCTTCTAATACTCTCATCTACTGGTATTGGTTTTCGATTTAGAGTTTCTTTAATTGCATTAAATCTTAGATTAGCCATAATAAAATATTTTGACCAAAAATAGTTTTATTTTTAATTAACCCCTATATTTTTAATGTTAAATTTAAATTATGTCCATAAAAATACAGTATCACCCCTAAAAATTATACCCTAAAAGCTAAAACAACAAATATTAAATAAGGAATTAAAATTAAAGCTCCTTTATAACGGCCAATGGAGTGCTGTTTTGGTAATAAGGCTAAAATCAAGCTTAGTTTAGCAAAGCCAATCATCCAAAATATATCAATACTTAAAATAGATTTAGATTGTAATGCAATAGGCTTAATCATAGATGTTATACCTAACACAGGCGCCATATTAAAAATATTAGAACCGATTAAATTTCCTAAAGAAATGGCTTTTTCGCCCTTAAAAGCAGTTTTGAGAAATATTTAAAAAATTTTCAACACATGATGAAAAAGCGATTTTAACATTATACCTAATGCTGTTTGTATTTTTTTTTTTTAGGTTCGCATCATAACCAATTTAAAATCGTGATGTGTTCTTAGTCAATTATTAAAAAAAGAGAAAGCTCCTACCAGGTAGAAGCTTCTCCCGAAAGATGCATGAAAAAACTTACATCTCACTCTCAATTTGCAAATGTAAGCTTTTTCATGAGACCTCAACAGCCTTCAGAGCTGAAAATTTAATCATCCGTTATGATGGCAAACTGACAATCTAAATTTTTTAAATACGAATATCATGAAAAAGTTTTTCACAATTATTGCACTTAGTGCAATAACTTTAAGTTTAAATGCAAATAACGCTCAATTACAATCTAACGATGACTGTGAAAGTTATGCTATGACACAAGCAGCTAGCGAATTTAGTGCAGGCTACTTCACAACACCATGGGCATCGTTAGACTCTTACTTTTATTACCTCGGAATTTGTGAAGATTCAGATGGAATACCAGCAGATACAGTTATTATTGACTAAACAACAATTATGAATTACAAACGACTTTACATTTTAATATTTATCTTCAGTCCTGCTTTCTTAATTGCACAATCTGATTTTGAAATCACTTACAAGAAAAGAGTGCTACCAGGATATTTTCAAATTTCTGATTCGGTTAGCGAAGTTAAAAAGTCAAGGTATTTAAAGACAAGAAACAGCGTAAAACGAAATATCGGTAAATTTAAATACACTTTACAAATAGATACGGAGTCAAATATTTCAGAGTTTAAGGTGATTAAAACCATGAGTGTTGATGGAAATGAGCGATTTAATAACAATTTGAAAGGTATGTTAGGCGGTCGTTTTCCGATATATAATCATTTAAAAAAAGATAGTGTTTTTGAAAATGCTGATTTCAGAGGAAAGATATATTTTACACGTTACAAGAGTCCGCGATACAAATGGCGTTTAACAAAAAAAACGAAAGATATTCTTGGATTTAAATGTTATTTGGCTGTTACTGAAGAGAGCACAGACAAAACGGTTATTTTTAATTTTCAAAAAGATAAAAAGAAAGCTTTTCATGCTTGGTACGCTCCGAGTTTACCCTCCAAATACGGGCCGTCATTTTTTACGGGTTTACCAGGATTAGTATTGCAAGCTGGAAATAAAAAAATGGAAATTTATGCCTCAGACATCAAAAATGTTAACAATGTAAAGGTTGAATTTCCTGATAAAAAATCAATAACTCATAAACAAAAAATTAATCAGCTCAAAGCTATGATCGGCAGGTAAAAATAAATGTAAAGTCGTATGTTTTATTTAACCCTCAAAAATGAGGGTTAAATTTTTTATGATAATTGATACAAAAAAATTTTAAATTATATATGAACCACCTTTTGAAAATATTTCTAGTACTCCTTATCCCACTAACCAGTTTTGCCCAAACTCATAAACTCGAAGGCAAAATCCAAGACAGCCTTCAAAACAGCATTCCTAACACCAATATTATTGCCACACCTTTAGACACTGATGATGAAATTACCTTTTCCATCAGCGACCAAAAAGGCAGATACCGCTTAAAACTGAGCGAGCATTCAAGATATCTGGTAGAAATTACGTATTTGGGATTTCAAAAAATTTCAGATACCATTCAGATTTCAGAAAATCAAACACAAAATTTCACCTTAAAAGAAAGTACCGTAAGTCTGGAAGAAGTCTTAATTCGTCAGGAAATGGCAGTCATTGTGAAAGAAGACACCATCACTTACCACACCGACCAGTTTAAAACTGGTGAAGAACGTAAACTGCGCGACATACTCAAAAAGCTTCCAGGTGTGGAAGTCGATCGGGACGGCAACGTGAAAGTCAATGGCAAATCAGTCACTAAACTGATGGTCGATGGCAAAACTTTTTTTACTGGCGATGAAAAACTGGGTGTCAACAACATTCCCGCTGATGCGGTAGATGAAGTTGAAGCACTAGACAATTACAATGAAGTCGCATTTCTGAAAGGTTTGGAAGACAGCGACAAAATGGCGCTTAACATCAAGCTGAAAGACGGCAAAAAGAAATTCGTTTTTGGCGATGTAGAAGTTGGCGGTGGCGTGGAAGATCGATTTTTATTTTATCCCAAACTGTTTTATTACAGTCCCAAAACGGCTATTAATGTCATTGGCGATGTGAATAATATTGGTCAGAAATCCTTTACAGTGCAAGACTATTTAGATTTTGAAGGCGGATTTGGTTTGGCGCTAGAAGACCCGTCAACCTATTTCAGCTTATACAGAGACGATTTTGCGCAATTTTTGCAAGAAGACGAATTCACCTACAGCAAAAATGATTTTGGTGCCGCCAGTTTGTCTCAAGAATTGGGCGGTCATTTTAGTTTGGATGCGTACAGCATTTTCAATAAAGGCAAACTTGAAACGCTTACGAAACAAAATTTAACCTACCAAGCCAATAATCAAGCCGACGAATTCAGAGAACAAAGCGGGCTCAACGAACTGTTGTTTAGCATCAATAAAATAAAACTGAGATACGACAATATGGACAATCTGGATTTGCGCGCCAATACCACAATCAAATACAATGAAGGGAATTCAGAAAATTTATTGAGCTCTTTTGTCCAAAATGAAAAAGAATTTGTGAACACCTATACCAAACCAGATAATATTGAGTTTGCACAAGTCTTCAACCTCAATAAACAGTTTTCTTACAAGCACACCACAAAAGTAGAAGCAAGCTTAAAACACAGCGACCAAACGACGGATCGGTTGTGGAATTTCAACCAAGCTTTATTTTCAGGCATTATTCCACTGGTCGATGAAGACGACACCTATCAACTGAGCCAACGCAACCGCAATACGATCAATAATTTTAAACTCAATGCCAAGCATTATTGGGTGTTGGCAGATTTTCACCACATTTATCCCGTGGCAGGTTTCAATTATTTTGACACTGAATACCAAACTTTGGACGAACAAATCCTGAATGACGGCAGCACCAATAGTTTTCAAGATGCAGGATTCAATAATCAATTGGACTTCAATTTATTGGATGCGTATGCAGGATTTCAATACAAAACACAAATTGATGATTTGGTGCTTCGTCCAGGTCTTGTTGTTCACAATTACAGTTGGAATGCCGCGCAATTCAACAATGAAATAGCCAACAATAACAAAACCATTTTTCTGCCTGAATTTTTTGCTGAATATGAATTCAATACGTCAAAGAAACTAAAACTAGAATACAATCGGTATTCAAATTTCAGCAATATTTCAGGCTTTGCCAACCGTTTGCGTTTGCAAAGTTTCAACCAATTGTACCGAGGCAATGAAAATTTAGAAAACCAACTTTACAATAGAATTCGCTTGAATTATAGGAATTTCAATCTTTTCAAAGGTTTGACATATTTCGTCAATTTGAGTTACAGTCACCGAGAAAAAAGCATCAGAAATCAAACAGAAATAGAGGGCATCGACCAGATTTCAACCAGTATTTATACCGATTTACCAGAAAATACGTACAGCATTTCAGGAAATATCAACAAGCGCATTCCGGATTTCAGTTTTAGTTTAGGCACAAATTTTAGTTTTTCAGATTATTCCAGAATTATCAATAATGAAACGCTGGCTTACCAAAATAACAACTACAGTTACAATTGGAGAGTCAACACGCGATTTGATGATTTACCAAATTTTGAAGTCGGGTACAGACATTCATTTTCCAGGTTGAATTCAGATCAAATCGATAATAAATTTATGCGACTCACGCCTTTTGCTTTGGTCGAATACGACTTTTTAGACGATTTTATTTTTAAATTCGATTACGATTACAATTATTTTAAAAACCAAACCACCGATAATTCCAACCGTTTTGAAATAGCCGAATCCAGCTTGTTTTATGGCAAAGAAGATTCCGCTTGGTCTTTTGAAATCAGTGCCACTAATATTTTCGATGTCGATTTCAAAAGAGAAAACTCCGTCAACGAATTTATCGTGTCCGACCGCCGCATTTTTCTTCAACCCAGAACTATTTTATTCAAATTGATTTACAAGCTATAACTTATTGTTTAAGACCTAAGTGCTAAAACAACAAATATTAAATAAGGAATTAAAATTAAAGCTCCTTTATAACGGCCAATGGAGTGCTGTTTTGGCAATAAGGCTAAAATCAAGGTTAGTGTAGCAAAGCCAATCATCCAAAATATATCAATACTTAAAATAGATTTAGATTGTAATGCAATAGGCTTAATCATAGCTGTTATACCTAACACAGAAGCAATGTTAAAAATATTAGAACCGATTAAATTTCCTAAAGAAATGGCTTTTTCGCCCTTAAAAGCCGCTATAAGTGAAGCAGCAAGCTCAGGTACACTAGTTCCAAAAGCAATCATAGTTACTGATATAACAAGCTCACTAACACCAAGTGTTTTTGCAATTTCTACAGAGCCTTTTACGAGCCAATCTGAACCAAAATATAAACCTAGACCACCAATAATTAACCAGACCACTATTTTAAAGGTCGATACTTCTTTTAATTGGTCATCAACCTCTTCAGTTGTAAATGATTTTTTACCGCGTACCTTTCTTATTAAAATAAATAAGTAAACAAATAAGCAACTTAACAAAACCAAGCCTTCTAAGGCTGAAATTACTTCACCAGATTTTAGCATGAAATACAATAAGCCTGAAAACAGCATCATCACTGGCCAATTTAAACGATAAAAGTCTTTATCTATACCAATACTAGAAATTAAGCTAGTTACCCCTAAAACTAAGCCGATGTTCGCAATATTAGAGCCGACTACATTACCTAATGAAATATCAGAAAAACCTTCTAAAGCCGCTTGTAAACTTACAATTAATTCAGGAGCAGAAGTCGAAAAAGAGACAACAGTTAGGGCAATGATCATTTTAGAGATCTTTAATTTAAAAGATAAGGCTACTGATGAACGCACTAAAAATTCACCGCCAATAACTAAAGCTGCTAAGCCTATTAAAACTAAAATCACATTCATTACCACATAATTTTCTGCGAAAATAGAACTTAATTTCTGTTTTGTGAAAATGTTAAAAACTATTTTTATAGTTATATAACTAAATTTATAGTTTATATTTGATTATTGAAATATATAACTATGAATAACAATTTACCGCATTTAACAGCCAAAGAAGAAGAAATCATGGCCTGCTTATGGTCGCTTGAAAAAGCTTTTGTAAAAGAAATTGTGGCCCATTTAGGTCAAAACTTACATTACAACACCGTTTCTACCATTATTAGAAACTTGGAAGATAAAGGCTATGTTGAACATCAAGCCTTTGGTAAAACCCATCAATATTACCCGAAAATTTCTAAAGAAGTTTATAGCGAGCATGTATTAAACCTAAATTCTCAACGCTTTTTTAATGGCTCTTATAAAGATATGGTTTCATTTTTTGCTAAAAAAGAGCAAATTTCTAAAGAAGATCTTGAAGATATTTTAAAGCTGATCAATAAATAATATGGAACTTTTAATTTATTTCGGAAAAGCCTCACTTCTACTCTTTTTGTTTTGGGCTATTTACAAATTGGTTCTCGAAGACGAAACTTATAATCAACTTAAGCGGTATTATCTATTAATTGGCTATATCGCTAGTTTAATCTTGCCATTAATTCAGTTTACCAGAACAAAAATCATTGAGCCCACAACTTCAACATTAATAGCAAATTCTACTCTAGCAAGCAGTGATATTTCAACGGAATTAAGCACTGCAGAATTGATGCTTCAAATTATAGATGATTATTATTTAATTGAATTGTTGCTTTTAGGTGTGGCCTTATTCTTTCAGTTGAAGTTTCTCCGCCAATTAGTTCGGTTAGTTTCCCAGTTGAAGTCAGCCCAAAAATACACTAAAAATGGTATTCATTATATCGCATCAAGAAGTGAAGACACAGCCTTTTCATTTTTAAATTATGTGGTCTATAATCCCGAAAAATTAACACCAACTGAACTTCAACTCATTTTAAAACATGAAGAAGCGCACGTAAAGCTAAGGCATAGTTTAGACATTTTGTTGGCGCATATTTACACCAGTTTATTCTGGTTTAATCCTATAGCGTGGTTTTACAAAAATGCTATTACAGAAAACTTAGAGTTTCAAGCCGATGCTAGTGCTACTTCAGCCGACTCATTAAAACCATATCAGCAAACTTTATTCAAAGTAGTTGAAGAACGCTACAAACATCAACTGCAACATGCATTTAATCAAAACTCAATCAAAAAACGAATCATTATGTTACAAAAATCAAATTTTAAACCCTCTAAAAATTACTTTCGGTTAGTTTTAATTACGCCGTTTCTAGTGGCTTATATGCTTTTATTTCAAATTGAAACAATTGCACAAGTCAGAACAAATAACATTAAAGAAACTAAAGCTGAAATTACAAAAGTAGAACTTACTTATGGTGCTAAAACTAGCTTTGAAAATCTAAGAAAAGACATCGAATTTTTGAAAGAAGAGTTTGGGGTTGACATGTCCTACCGTAACGATACTCGAACCGAAGATGGTTTTATTAAAGGTATTACCTTAGATATCAATACAAATACAGGCTTTTCAGGCTCTGTAACTTCGCCCGATTTAGCACAAACACCTGTTTATGTTTACTACTACCCAAATGAAGATGTAAAAAGTCCGTTTGGTGTTGGCACTGGCAAAAAATCAGAAAGCGAGACAGCTATAACTTACGATGAAATTAAAAATGCCGAAAAAATAAGAATTGACGGTAAGACTTACAAAAATGAAGAGTTGAAAGGAAAATACATTGCTTTTGATAAAGCGAGTTATAATCCCGAAACCAAAACCTTAACAATTAAACGACCATCTCAATTTACAAATGAAGAGTTTGATGACTTCAAAACATTCTTTTCAAAATTAAAAGAAGAAAAAGCTAAAAACTTCACCTATGAATTTATTAGTATTTCAGATGAAGCAAAAATAATGTTAGGCAAATACAAGCATGGCGAAAAAACTGATCTAAAGGCAGTTTCAAAAACATCATCATTTTCTTTTGATGCCTCTACGACTGAAAATCTAAAGGAAATTTCAGCCAAAGACTTGAATGATACTGAAGTGTTAATTATTAACCGAAAGAAATTTTCTAAAAAAGAATTAGCCAACAAAAATATAATCGTTGAGCAAGCCGCTTATGATAGCTCAACAAAAACTTTAAATATAAAAACGCCTGAAGCATTTGGCGAAGGCATTTTTGATGGGTTTAAACAATTATTGAATAAAACGAAATCAATATACGGCAATGAATTGAAAGAAGAATTACATTTTATCAACATCACAAAAAAACTTGACGCGCTTTTAATTACTGTTAATAATTTGAAGATTGATAATAATCCTGAAAACGCCACTCAAAATAAAATTGTAGAAAATTCTTTGACTAAAAACCAAGACGTTTTGTTTATAGTAGACGGTAAAAAAATAAATCAAAATGAAATTAAAAAGATTGATCCTAACAAAATAGCTTCTATAAATGTAATTAAGAATCCTACTGAAATTAAAAAATATACCTCTGATGAAGAAAATTATGAAGGTGTTATTTTAATTACCACCACAGATAAAAAATAAAAATACTGTATATATCAATAAAGCCTTTACAAGTTGACTTATAAAGGCTTTATTTTAATAGCTATGAACAACTATTATTCATCATAAATATTATGATATTTACCATCGGAAGTTTCAAAAAACTTTCCATTTACATAGCGATAATGTTTATCAAGCTCTTTAAGCTGATTTAAATCGCTCTGATCAAGTTGAAATTCTAATGAACTTAAATTTTGCTCAATTCGTTTTGGTGTTACCGATTTTGGGATGGTGATACAAGCTCGAGATACGTGAAAATTAATAAGTACTTGTGCTGCTGTTACATTATGTTTTTCGGCAATTGTATTCACAACTGGATTATCTAATAAGGTAGGTTCATTATTAGCTTTCATTTCTGGGGTTCGATCTTGACTACCTAAAGGTGAATAAGCTGTAATTAAAATATTATGCTTCTCACAATATTTCAACATTTCATCTTGTTGCAAATAAGGATGTAATTCAATTTGATTCATTTCAGGTGATGTATTGGACTTTTTAATTAAATCCTCTAACTTTTTAATACTGAAATTTGATACGCCAACATGTTTTATTAAGCCTTGATTTTTAGCTTCAACCATTGCTTCCCAAGTCTCAATTAGTGGTACTTCATCTAGTGATAAATAGTCGTTATCATCTTCTGGAAAACCCGTAAGTCCAGATTTAAAAGCAACTGGCCAATGCATTAAGTATAAATCTAAGTAATCTAATTGAAGATCACTTAAAGTTTGTTTCAATGCGGGTATAACATCTTCTTTTCTATGAGCATTATTCCATAATTTTGATGTTATAAATAGGTCATCTCGTTTAATATCTGAATTTTTAAATACATCAGTTAAAGCTTCACCTATTTCGGCTTCATTACCATAAATAGCAGCACAATCTATGTGGGTATAACCTGATTTTAAAGCGTGTTTTATAGCTTCTCCAACTTTATTTTCTTCAGACTTCCAAGTCCCTAAACCGACTTGACAAATTTTATCACCATTATTAAATTCTAGATATGACATAAATATTTTTTAAATAAAAATAAGCCTTGAGAAAGGCTTATAAAAACTTAGACAGAAGTTTAAATAAATTTTAACCTCTAAAAAGCAAAACTTACACCAGCAGTAATATTATGTTGATTGGCGTTTATGCTTACTGGACTTTCTAAACCAGATCTTATAACCTGTTCACGTCGATCTTGTTGCGTATTAACATAAGAAATATCAAATCGCGTGTTACCTAAAGCGTAACCTAAACCAAAAGTAAATCTATTAATATCGGTAGCAATAACTTCAGATGAAAACGGACTCTCATGATAGTTATAACCAGCACGAAGACTAATGTTTTTGATACGGTATTCGCCACCAAAGTTTAATTCAGTTGCGGTTTGCATTAGTGTAGAAATTTCTTCATTTGCTTGTTGAAATCCATTTGAATTAAATTTCATATTGGTATAATTTCGGCTTGTAAAATCAGCACTTATCAATAAATTTTTATTTAAGATTAATGCTAAACTTCCTGTAAAAGTTGAAGGTGTTCTAAATTTATAATCTGGAAAAATATTAAAAATTTCAGGATTTGCATTAACAAAACCATTGTCTTGACTATTAGTACTTATTTCATGAAACAACTCTTCTTGAATATTCATCCAAGTTGGTGTTTTATAACTTACACCTATTCTAACTTCATTAATAGGTTTATAAATTGCACCAAAATCAAATGAAATTCCACTGCCTCTTACGTTCAATAAATTATCAAATACTATTCTATTAACACCATTGGTTTCTCCATTTTGTTCATCAAAACTAGTTGCTCTAGAGTAATCAATAAAATAACCGTTAATGTTTATACCAAGCATTAATTTATTAAAAATATCTATAGCAGAATTAAAACTAACTTTACCACTATTTCCATCTATACCATAAGCATACTGTTGGTTTAGGTTATTTGCAAAAACATTAGGCTCGTAGGTTGTGTTAGATAAATCATTCGGATTTGTAGAATTTATCACAAAGGCTTCATAAGCTAAATAAGCTTCTTGACCAGATAAACCATATTCATTTCCGATACCATCATAGCGCTCAAAAAAAGATTCATTAGTAAAAGGAGTTAGATTATCAAGCGGAATTCCGTTTGCTTGGTTCACGAAATAACTAGCAATTGAGTTGTTATTTAAACCAAATGCAAAAAATTCGTCATTTAAATTACTAACACGATCATAATTTATACCAAATGTTATTTTTTTGACAGGAACATCTTCATTGTTAGCTTTAAAAACAAACATGACTCCTGCTTGAGATATATCTAAATCACTTGAATTAGTTTGTGTTTTATTCTGTCTAAATAAATTATTATTGTGATTATGCTTATAATCAAGAGTAAAAGTAGCTTGATTAGTTGCAAATATAGCACTACCAGCAGGATTTATTTTTAGCGCCGACAAGTCACCACCCACAGCTCCAAAAGCGCCGCCCATACCCATAAATCTTGCAGTACCTTGTAAGTCTTCGTTACTAAAAAGTAATGCATCTTTAAAATTTTGGGCATTAGAACTAATGCCCAAAATAAATATTATAAAAATTATATTTTTTTTCATCATTAAAATTTGAGTTAATTATCTACCGCCGCGTCTACCTCCAGAACTTCGGCCTCCAGAACTTCTACCACTTGATCTTGTACCACCTGAACTTCTTACTCTAGAACTACTTGAACTTGAGCGTCTTGTTGTTGTAGGTGAAGATCTCCTAATTGTAGATGATCTAACTCCTGTAGATCTACCTCTACTATTAGATGAACTTCCTCTGATTGTACGTCTATTATTAGATGAAATCACCGAAGAACGTGTTGATCTTGCACTTATATTTCTAGGGTTTCTTACACGAACTGAATTATTAGAACCTATTGAAGTTCTAGAACGTGATGAAATATTAGAACTCCTTAATGCATTAACACGTCTTAGATTTAACGCTCTATTCCTTGAGAGGTTTGAGCGATTAGACCTGATAGATGTAGGTCTTTGACTTCTAACGGCATAAGAAGATCTTAAATTTCGGTTATAATTACGATAAGCATAACCATAATAATTTCGACCTCTTAACCATGGGTTGTAAAAACCTCTATAGCCATAAAAACCACCAAATCCATAAGCAAATCCAGGACCGTAATACCCGTTAAAATAAGGGTTAAAGCCCCAACCAAAATTATTCCATCCTGGATAACCCCAGCCAGCATTAAAACCCCAACCAAAATTGTTCCAAGAATTAAAACCAAACGGACTATAAAAGCCTGTTCTCCAACCCCAGTTATTCCAACCAGCATTATAAAACCAAGGGTTATTATTATAGATATTTACAGAAACACTAGTTGGGTTAGAGCCCCATGCTGGGTTAGCGCTTTCATAATTTTGTGTATCGTCTTGATAAATGATTTGGTCTTTAGAATTTTGCGTATTTGTAGATGAATATTCATCAATATTAGTAAAAACATTATTTTTACTTCTAGCCTCTTCAATTAACTCTCCCTGACTTTTAAAGTAATCTCTATATTCAGCGTTGTCTTCATTAACTGATTGCTTTGTATACGCCCTATTTTCACTTTCAACTTGTTGAACTTGTTGACGCTTTTGAGTTTGAGTTTGTGCAACATCTTCGTTGTATATCCCATCTGTATATGAAGACACGTTCGAGTAAGAACCGCATGAAGTCATAAAAACCACAGACAAAACAGCCGAAGCTTTCATTAGTAAAATTGAATTTTTTTTGATCTGTAACATAACTTGTGGTTTTAAATTAAACTTATAACAAATTTAATTAGTTTTGTGCCAATTAAATAGTTATTAACAATAAATCAATATTTGTGCCAAAAGATAAATTATGGGTAAAAGCTTAACAACACGCAGCGAAGATTATTCAAAATGGTATAACGAACTCGTTGTAAAGGCAGACTTAGCTGAAAACTCTTCGGTGCGAGGCTGTATGGTTATAAAACCTTACGGTTACGCAATTTGGGAAAAAATTCAAGCTGAACTTGACCGACGCTTTAAAGAAACAGGTCATGAAAACGCTTATTTTCCATTGCTGGTGCCTAAAAGCATGTTTGAAGCAGAAGAGAAAAATGCCGAAGGATTTGCTAAAGAATGTGCTATAGTAACACATTATAGATTAAAGACCGATGAAGATCAGGCTGGAAAGCTCAAAGTTGATAAAAATGCAAAACTAGAAGAAGAGCTTATTATTAGACCAACTTCAGAAGCTATTATTTGGAATACCTTTAAAAATTGGATACAGTCCTACCGTGATTTACCTTTAAAAATAAATCAATGGGCAAATGTTATGCGTTGGGAAATGCGTACTAGACTATTTTTAAGAACAGCTGAATTTTTATGGCAAGAAGGCCACACAGCCCATGAAACAAAAGAAGAAGCGCTCGAAGAAGCCAAATTAATGAATGGTATTTACGCCGATTTTGTAGAAAATTACATGGCTATACCTGTCATAAAAGGGGTAAAAACAGAATCTGAACGTTTTGCAGGTGCCGATGAAACCTATTGCATAGAAGCACTTATGCAAGATGGCAAGGCACTTCAAGCAGGTACATCTCACTTTTTAGGCCAAAATTTCGCAAAAGCATTTGATGTAAAATATACTTCTAAAGAAGGAAAGCAAGACTTTGTTTGGGCAACAAGTTGGGGCGTATCCACAAGATTGATGGGCGCATTAATTATGACGCATAGTGACGATCACGGCTTAGTTCTACCTCCAAAATTAGCACCATTTCAAGTTGTTATAGTTCCTATTTTTAGAAATGAAGAACAACTTAAGCAAGTAAGTGAAAAAGCAAATCAAATTAAGTCAGAACTTCAAGATAAAGGCATTTCAGTTAAATTTGATGATCGTGATACTCATAAACCTGGCTGGAAGTTTGCTCAGTATGAGCTACAAGGTGTTCCACTACGAATTGCCATAGGACCTAAAGACCTTGAGAAAGGAACAGTTGAGCTTGCAAGAAGAGATACCTTAACAAAAAACTTTATCCAAGAATCTGAGATAAGTCAAAAAGTTGTGCAAAATTTGAGTGATATCCAAAGTAATTTATTTGAAAAAGCCCTAAATTTCAGAGACTCGAATATCACTGAAGTTGATAGTTATGATGAATTTAAGGAAGTTATAGAAACAAAAGGTGGTTTTATTTCTGCACACTGGGATGGTACTGCCGAAACTGAAGAAAAAATTAAAGCTGAAACAAAAGCAACTATAAGATGTATTCCTGATAATACAACTAAAAATGAAGGGAAATGCATTGTAACAGGCTTAGTTTCTCAACAAAGAGTTTTATTTGCTAAAGCATATTAATTTTTATCAATAAAAATTTGCAGAAATGTAATTATTATCTATTTTTGCAACCGCAAATGAAACAAGGTCCGTTCGTCTAGGGGTTAGGACGCTAGGTTTTCATCCTAGTAACAGGGGTTCGAATCCCCTACGGACTACAGAAATTATATTTGAAATACTAAATTGGTCCGTTCGTCTAGGGGTTAGGACGCTAGGTTTTCATCCTAGTAACAGGGGTTCGAATCCCCTACGGACTACAAAACATTTTATAATGGCAAATCACAAATCAGCATTAAAAAGAATTCGTAACAGCGAAACTAAACGATTAAGAAATCGTTATCAGCACAAGACTGCTCGTACTATTATAAAGAATTTAAAGTCAACTACAGATAAAGCAGAGGCTGAAAAGAAATTAGCTGAAGTTTATTCAGTTGTTGATAAGTTAGCAAAGAAGAATATTATACACAGTAATAAAGCTGCTAATTTAAAATCTAGCTTAACTAAGCACGTAGCATCTTTATAAATTATAATATTTCTTATAAAATAAAGGCGGTTTAAAAAACCGCCTTTTTCTGTTAAATAAAAAGTTGGTAATTATCTTACCAACTTTTTGTATTTAATTCTCTTTGGCATTAGGTCTCCACCTAAGCGTTGTCTTTTATTTTCTTCATAATCACTAAAACTTCCTTCAAAAAAGTAAACTTGAGAATCTCCTTCAAAGGCTAAAATATGTGTGCATATACGATCTAAAAACCAACGGTCGTGTGATATTACTACTGCACAACCCGCAAAATTCTCGAGCCCTTCTTCTAATGCTCTTAAAGTATTAACATCAAGGTCATTAGTTGGTTCATCTAATAACAATACATTTCCTTCTTCTCTCAAGGTCATCGCTAAGTGTAATCGATTACGCTCACCACCTGAAAGTGTATTCACTTTTTTATTTTGTTCACTACCTGAAAAATTAAATCGGCTTAAGTAAGCACGTGAATTGACTTTTCGACCACCCATCATAATAAGTTCTTGACCATCACAGAAATTTTCCCAGATACTTTTATCTGGATCAATGTCACTGTGAGCCTGATCTACATAAGCGATTTTAGCAGTTTCACCAACTACAAACTCACCTTTATCAGGTGTTTCTTCACCCATAATCATTTTAAAAATGGTTGTTTTACCAGCACCATTAGGTCCTATAACACCAACAATACCTGCTTGCGGTAGTTTAAAGTTTAAATCTTCATAAAGTAATTTACTATCAAAAGCTTTACTAACCCCTTTTGCTTCAATTACGTTTGTACCAAGCCTCGGACCATTAGGTATGTATATTTCAAGTTTTTCATCAAGTTTCTCTTGATCTTGACTCATTAATTTATCATAATTTTTCAATCGTGCCTTTTGCTTTGATTGCCTTCCTTTAGGAGCCATTTTAACCCATTCTAACTCTCGTTCTAAAGTTTTTTGGCGTTTAGAAGCTTGTTTTTGCTCTTGTGACATCCGTTTTGACTTTTGATCAAGCCATGACGAGTAATTACCTTTCCACGGAATACCCTCACCACGATCTAATTCTAAAATCCATCCTGCTACATTATCTAAAAAATAACGGTCATGAGTTACAGCAATGACTGTACCTTTATATTGTTGCAAGTGGTGCTCTAACCAGTGTACAGACTCTGCGTCTAAGTGGTTAGTTGGCTCATCAAGAAGTAAAACGTCAGGTTCTTGCAATAATAACCTACAAAGTGCAACACGTCTTTTTTCACCTCCCGATAATACTGAAATTTTCTTATCAGCATCAGGTGTTCTTAAAGCGTCCATAGCTACTTCGAGTTTATTGTCAAGCTCCCAAGCATTTGTGGCATCAATTTTGTCCTGTAGGTCTGCTTGTCTATCCATTAACTTTTGCATTTTATCTGGGTTTTCATAAACCTCAGGCAAACCAAAATCATCGTTAATTTTATTATATTCATCTAAAATAGCAACAACATCGGCTACACCTTCTTTAACTACTTCCAGTACTGTTTTATCGGGATTTAGTTCAGGTTCTTGCTCTAAATACCCGACAGAATAATCCTGAGAAAAAACAACATCACCCTGATAATTTTTTTCTTGACCTGCTATGATTTTCATTAAGGTAGACTTACCTGAACCATTAAGTCCAAGTATCCCTATTTTAGCACCATAGAAAAAACTGAGATAAATATTTTTTAGCACAGGTTTATTTGCACCTGGATAAGTTTTGCTTACCCCAGACATTGAAAAAATTACTTTTTTATCTTCCATATTATATATTTTAAACGCGGCCTTTTAAAGCATTAAACACCCATGCAATAGCAAAAAAACCAATACCAACAGCGGCAAAGCCCCAACCAGCAACTTCGTTATATCTAAATGCACCTAAAGCTATTAAACCTAGTCCAACGATAATCATTATAAATGTTGCCCAGGCTAAAACTGTGTTTTTATTCATAGTTCTTTTTTAAATTTCAACTAGCAAATATAATGATTTCTAGGTTCTCATAATTTCAACTAACATCGCTAATTTATAATTAAATTGTCGTCGCAATCGATTTAGTAAATCATACTAATTTGTATTTTAGCACAAAACTTTTTCAGCCGATGGATATTAAATTCAATAAAAACGAAGATCATAATAAACTTTTAGTTTCAGACCTTAGACATAAACTCAAAAAAGTCCATCTTGGTGGTGGTCAAAAAAAAATTGACAAACATCATGATAAGGGAAAGATGACGGCTCGTGAACGCATTGATTACTTATTAGATCAACCCAAAAAAGCTATTGAAATAGGTGCATTTGCTGGTGATGATATGTATAAAGAATATGGTGGCTGCCCTAGTGGTGGCGTTGTTGTTAAGATTGGTGAAGTGTCTGGCAAGAAAGTTATTGTGGTAGCTAATGATGCAACTGTAAAAGCAGGTGCTTGGTTTCCTATCACTGGAAAAAAGAATCTCAGAGCTCAAGAAATTTCTATCGAGAATAATTTACCAATAATTTACCTTGTTGATAGTGCTGGCGTATTTTTACCCATGCAGGACGAAATTTTTCCAGATAAAGAGCATTTTGGTCGTATTTTTAGAAATAATGCTGTAATGAGTAGCAAGGGAATTACTCAAATTGCAGCAGTCATGGGAAGTTGTGTTGCTGGTGGCGCTTATCTTCCAATCATGAGTGATGAAGCCTTAATCGTAGAAAAAACAGGTAGTATATTCTTGGCTGGAAGTTATCTTGTTAAAGCTGCTATTGGTGAAAGTATAGATAATGAAACTCTTGGAGGTGCTACAACGCATTGCGAGGTGAGTGGCGTAACTGACTATAAAGCTAAAGATGATAAAGATGCGCTTGACCGAATTAAGTCTGTATTTGATAAAATTGGCGATTATGAAAAAGCAGGATTTAATCGTATAACTCCTAAAAATCCTAAAAAAGATCAAAATGAAATTTATGGGTTGCTTCCTGAAAAACGAAGTGATCAATATGATATGATGCCAATAATCGAACGCCTTGTTGATAATTCTGAATTTGATGAATACAAATCTGGTTATGGACAAACAATCATTACGGGTTATGCTCGTATAGATGGTTGGGCTGTTGGTATAGTAGCAAATCAACGTAAGATTGTTAAAACAACAAAATCTAAAAGTAAACCAAGTGAAATGCAATTTGGCGGTGTGATTTATAGTGATTCTGCTGATAAAGCAACCAGATTTATTGCAAATTGCAACCAGAAAAAAATTCCATTAGTTTTTTTACAAGATGTTACTGGATTTATGGTAGGCAGCAAAAGTGAACATGGCGGTATTATTAAAGATGGTGCTAAAATGGTAAATGCTGTGAGTAATTCGGTAGTTCCAAAATTTACAATTGTTATTGGTAATTCTTATGGCGCTGGTAATTATGCAATGTGCGGTAAAGCCTACGACCCAAGATTAATTGCTGCATGGCCTAGTGCAGAATTAGCTGTAATGAGTGGTAATTCTGCTGCAAAAGTTCTACTTCAAATAGAAACTTCTAGACTGAAAGCTAAAGGTGAAAAAATTACAGAAGAGAAAGAAAAAACACTGTATGATAAAATAAAATCTGATTACGACCAACAAACAAGTCCATATTATGCAGCCGCTAGACTTTGGACAGATGCCGTAATAGAACCTTTAGAAACAAGACATTGGATTTCAACAGGTATTGAAGTTGCTAATCATGCACCAATCACCAAAGATTTTAACATGGGAATTATCCAAACCTAATTTAAAGCTGTTTTATAAGTCAAGTTAAAAATCATAAATAATAAGCACTTAGCTTTATCACTTAATGAAAACAAACTCAGAAAACCTAAACATTGTTTATGAAGACAATCATTTAATTGTGGTTAACAAACGTGCAGGTGATATTGTTCAGGGTGATAAAACAGGAGATATTCCTTTAAGCGAAATCATTAAAAAATACATCAAAATAAAATATAATAAGCCAGGTAATGTATTTTTAGGTGTTGTACACAGACTTGATAGACCAACTAGTGGTTTAGTCGTATTTGCTAAAACTTCTAAGGCATTAAAACGCCTAAACAAAGCTTTTGCAGAACATAAACCCTCTAAAACTTATTGGGCAATTGTTAAAAAGCCTCCAGAAAAAGAGGCTTCAACTTTAGTACATTATTTAAAGCGCAATCACAAGCAAAATAAATCTTATGCTAACGTTAAGCCTGTAAATGATAGCAAAAAGGGTGTCTTAAACTACAGAATAATAAAAAAACTTGACAACTTCCATCTCCTAGAAATTCAATTAGAGACAGGTCGACATCATCAAATTAGAAGTCAGCTTTCAGCAATTGGCTCACCTATAAAAGGTGATTTAAAATACGGAGCTAAACGCAGTAATCCTGATGCTAGTATATGTCTTCATGCCCGATACTTAGAACTTGAGCATCCTGTAAAAAAAGACCTTATAAATTTTGAAGCAGATGTCCCAAATGATCAACTTTGGCAAGATTGCCTCTAATATTTAATTTATATTTGATTTAAAATTTTAAGCATGAAAAAAAATATAGCCATTTTAATGGGCGGCTATTCTAGTGAGTATGAAATTTCTCTAAAAAGTGGCGAAGTAGTCTATAAATATTTACCAAAAGAAAAATACCAAATATTTAGAGCGCATATTTTAAAAAATGAATGGTATGCTTTAACACCTGAAGAAGAAAAAATTCCTATAAATAAAGCTGATTTCTCAATTGAAGTTAATGGTGAAAAAATAAAATTTGACTGTGCATTTAACACGATTCACGGAACTCCTGGTGAAGACGGTTTAATTCAAGCATATCTTCAAAACTTAGATATACCGCAAACAGCAAGCGACTATTACCAAGCGGCATTAACCTTCAATAAAAGAGACTGTATTTCAGTCTTAAAAGCTTATGGTATAAAAACTGCTCGTAACTTTTTTGTAGATCGCGGTGACCTTATAAACGAAGATGAAATTATTAAAAAAGTTGGCTTACCTTGTTTTGTTAAAGCCAATCGCGCCGGTAGTAGTTTTGGAATTACTAAGGTAAAGTCTAAAACTGAAATAATTCCAGCTATTAAGCATGCATTAAAAGAAGATAATGAAGTTATTATCGAATCATTTTTAGACGGAACTGAGGTAAGTGTTGGCGTGATTAAGTGGCACAATAAAATTACAGCTTTACCGGTTACTGAAATAATTTCTGAGAACGAATTTTTTGACTTTGACGCCAAGTATAATGGAAAATCTCAAGAAATTACACCTGCAAATATTTCAACTAAAGCCACTAAAAAAGTACAAAAAGAAGCCGAAAAAATCTTTAAAGTTTTAAAACTTAAAGGCTTAACTCGTTCCGAATTCATTTTTCATAATGGAGAACCCCATTTTATAGAGTGTAATGCTTGCCCTGGCCTGACCGAAGCTAGTATTTTACCACAACAAGCTAAAGCGATGAATATTAGTTTAACTGAATTATTTAATCAAGCCATCGTTACTGCAATACAGCATTAAATTTTAAACTAGGGATAATTTGATGTACAAATCTTGTACTAAACTGAATGGTTTTAGTAAATTAGAACATTATTATAATTTAAAAATATAACATGAAAAGAGCAGTTTTTCCAGGTTCGTTTGATCCGTTAACGCTTGGGCACTACGATATTATAATGCGAGGCTTAACTTTGTTCGATGAAATTATTTTAGCCATTGGGATTAATGCAGACAAAAAATACATGTTTAGTCTTGAAGAACGCCAAGAATTTCTAGAAAAGACTTTTAAAGATGAGCCGAAGATAAAAGTTGATACTTATAAAGGTTTAACGGTAGACTATTGCAACTTTAAAAAAGCTGATTTTATTTTAAGAGGTTTAAGAAATCCGGCTGATTTCGAATTTGAAAAGGCAATCGCTCATACCAACCGAAAACTTGAGCAAATAGAAACTGTATTTTTACTTACTTCTAGTGGCAAAAGCTATATTTCTTCCTCTATTGTTAGAGATGTTATTAGAAACAATGGAGATTACACGAGCTTAGTACCTGACGCAGTTCGACTAAAACCTCGTTAAAATTGATAATTTAACCCTAAACCAGTAAAAAACTGACGCGGTTCTCCTGGATAGAAATATCTTGGCTGTGAACCCCCAAAACCTACGGCATTTGTTACAACACTTGCTGTATAGGCATTATCGAATATGTTTTGAACTCCAGCTCTAATTAAAAAATCAATTTGTGAAGCTAATCTAATTTTATAATTTAAATTTAAATGACTCACTACATAAGATTCTGTGTAAACTGAATTAGCATCATTAACCGGTAGTTTTGAAACAGCATTAGTCAAAAAATTTAAACTGAATCTTTTATAATTAGCATTTATTCCAAAATTCATTAAATACTGTGGCACTCCTGTTAAATCATTGCCATTATAATTATTTTCACCATCAATAAAATTGTCAAATTCATAAAAGTTGAAGCTTGAATTGCTAAATAGCTCAAGCCTAATTTTTTTAGCAATTGCAAAATCAGACTCTAGAGAGATTTCTAGACCAGGATGATTCGTTGAGCCTGCATTAACTCCAACAAAACGATCTTCTGCAACACGTCTAGCAACAATTAAATTTTGAACATCAATATAGTAAGCTGTTAGGCTCGCTTCTAGCCATTCAAACGGTTTTGTTGAATAAATCAGCTCATATTGCCAAGCTTCTTCGGGTTTAAGATTAGTATTGAAACTACCTGTTTCTGTTAAACTTTCTTGTAAAGTAGGAACCGAAAAACCTTTGCTTACAGATGCTTCAATTACGTGAGTTGAATCGATAACATACTTTGCCATCATCTTTGGTAAAATACTTAAATCATAATTAAAATTTGATTCAATATTTTGGAGCACATCGGTTTGTTTGAAACCAGTTTGATTAATTGCCAAACCTAAATCAAGACTTAATTGGTCAGTAAAAACTATATTGAAGTTAGAAAAAACATCAACATAATATCTGTTCTGATCAAATTGATTAATACGTTTACCTTCTACACTACCACGATTAAATTGTTCATATAAGTTTTCATAATTAGAAACTGAAACATTTTCAGACTGGAATTCGGCACCCAATTGAAGTCGAGAATGTAAACCAAAACTTGTAAAACTGTAACTGCTTAAATGTCTCGCACCAAAACCTGATAATTCAGTGCTTAAAATATCAAATGGTCGCGGTTCATAAGCATCTATGTAATTATAAAAAACAGCCGTTTCTTGGCTAAAATTAGGTTGCCAATTTGATACTAAAGTTAAACCAAGTACCGATTTTGTATAATGCTCATAACCTCGTGATTGGCGCCATGTAAAAGCTGCAGATTCAGGGCTATCGTCTAGGTCTGTTTGGTTTAGAGAACTTGGGATAAAAGCTTTTAAACTAACGCCATGAGCTAAAAACTTCAACTGATGTTTCTCACTTAACTCATGATTGGTGGTTAGTAAGTAACTTTCTCTCTGATAGTTAGAGTTTTCTCTAAAACCTCCATAACTCAAATTATTGTAAGCCAATTTATATTGACTGTTTTTTGAGGTTATATTAGCTTCATAATGCTGTTTAAAATAATTATTACTACCAAAGTTTTGCTCAGTACGCGCATAATTTAGAGGTTTAGGCTCTGCATTTAAAACCACAACACCACCAAGTCTCGCGCCATAATTAGTTGATTTTGGCCCTTTAAATAATTGTAAACCGTTAAGCATCAAAACATCAAAATCGTCTATACTTGAGGTGCCATTTGCTGTTGAAATAGGTATTGAATTTAAATACATTTTTAAGCGATTAGTTTGGTACTGAGATCGTGCGCCAATTCCTCGAACATTAATTTTAGTTGTATTTAAAGCACCTTGCTGTAAATGAATTCCTGGCAACCTTTGTAAAACTGAAGTAAAGTTTTGTTGTGGACTTTCAACTAAATCTTGAGAATTTAAACGGCTAAAAACTTGAGTTAACTCATTGGCAGTCGTATATTTTGTTTTCAAAAAAACTTCATTTAGTTGGGTGGTATCTTTTTGAGCGTAAACTGAATAATTTAACATCAAAATAATCACTAATAAAATTCGCAATATACTGTCCACAATTATTGTATTTTTTGGCAATGTATTATATTTATAAATTTAGACTCAAAAATTTTATAATGTTTAAACCATATTTAATACTAATTTTAATAATTAGCCTTGTTAGTTGTCAAAATAGTCAAGAAAAAAAATATAAAGAAGATGCACATAGTACTGCTTTTGAACGCTCAAATGGTGATTCGACTTCAACTTATTTGGAAGTTATTGACTTTTATAAGAATATAGCAAACAAAAATGCAAAAGTCAGTATTTCTGAGCACTATGAAACTGACAGCGGCCAACCTTTACACTTGGTAAAGTTTAGCTCAAATCCTGCTGCTAAAACACCGTTAAAAATTTTAATTAATAATGGAATTCATCCTGGGGAACCTGATGGTATAGATGCTTCTATGCTATTATTTAAAGCTTTAACAAATGGCGAGATAAAAACTGAAGTACCAGTTGAAGTTTACAGTATACCTATTTATAATATTGGTGGTGCATTGCAACGCAACTCAACTTCAAGAGTAAATCAAAATGGTCCCGTTGAATATGGCTTTCGTGGCAACGCAAAAAACTATGACTTAAATCGCGATTTTATAAAATCAGACTCCAAAAACAGTAAAGCTTTTTTTGATATTTTCCACAGTGTTCAGCCACATGTCTTTGTAGATACACATGTAAGTAACGGCGCTGATTACCAGTATACATTAACACATTTATTTACACAACATAACAAATTAGGACGAAGCTTAGGTGAATTTTTAAATACAACATTTAGACCAGAAATTGAAAATAGCTTGGTTAACAAAAATTGGGAAATCACGCCTTATGTTAATGTATTTAATAGACCTCCCAACAAAGGATTTACACAATTTAATGATTCTCCAAGATACTCAACCGGCTACACAAGTTTATATAACACACTCGGTTTAATGATCGAAACACATATGCTAAAACCTTATAAAACACGTGTAGAAGGTACTTTAGAAATGCTAAAAAGTATTATAAATATAAGTCAAAATCATGCTGAAAAAATTAAAGACTTAAAACAACAACAAACCGAAGCCTTCCAAAACGCCTCAACCTATGCTTTTAATTATGTTGTTGATAGTTCTAAAACTTCAGACTTAAAATTTTTAGGCTATCAGGCCGATACCATTATAAGTCAAGTAACTGATCTACCAAGACTGAAGTATAACCGAGAAAAACCAATAACCACTAATATCAAATATTTCAATTACTTTAAAGCTAAGGATTCTATTAAAATCCCTGAAGCGTATATTATACCTCAACAATACACCGAAATTATAGACTTATTAAAATGGAATAACATCAATATTGAACGTTTTGTAGCAGATACTTTAATAAAAGTCGAGCGCTACACAATCGCTGACTATAATACTCGAAAATCGCCTTATGAAGGACATTATTTACACTTTAATACGTCGGTTTCAACTGAAATTAGTCAAATTAAAATAACACCTGGAGATGTAATTGTCAATACGAACCAACCTGGAATTCGCTACCTTCTTGAAACGCTTGAACCAATGGCTGTAGACTCATTTTTCAATTGGAACTTTTTTGATGCCATCTTACAGCAAAAAGAAGGCTTTTCGCCATATGTTTTTGAAGATTTAGCCATAAAAATATTAGAAGAAAACCCCAAGCTTAAAACAGAATTTGAGCAAATGAAAAAGACCGATAAAAGCTTTAAAAATAATTGGTATGCTCAATTAGATTGGCTACATAAACATTCGCCATATTATGAAACCGCACATTTAAAATATCCTATTTATCGTCTGATGGAGTAAAGTAGTCTTCAGTAAATAAAAGTTTGATATTGGCATAAGATTTCTGAAGCGCCTTGATAGCTTTTTTCTTGTTTTTCCATTTTACCCTTGTTATGCCTTCTTGACGTTGTGGTATAAGTGTACCATCATATTCGGTATACATTTCATACCAGTGCGTAATTTTTAAACGATACTTACCTTTACGCTTCATAACGTGATAGGTTATCTCAAGTGGTTTAACAATTTGTAAACCTTCAACTAAAGTTTCTTCTTCAACTTCTCGAATTGCCGTATCTTCAATAGTTTCACCCTTTTCCATTTTTCCTTTAGGCAAATCCCATTTTTTATTTCGGTAAATAAATAAAATTTCGCCATGTTGGTTAAACACTTTTCCACCACCAGCAACAATAGGTTTCAGTTTTCTTTTAAGGTGCTTAAGAAGTTTATGTTCTTTTTTGTGATATAAATGCAAATGCCTTAATTCGCCTTTTTCTATTTGTTTAATTAATTGTTTAATTTTAGCACCTTTTATAGGTAATGATAAATAGCGATGATCTATTACCTTATCAGTCGACAAAATAATTGGTACATCATTAACGAAAACTTTATACATTTGCACTATGATTTTAACCGAGCAAACCGCCAATAAAACTGCAGAACTCTTATTGCAAATTAACGCAATAAAATTAAACCCACAAACGCCTTTTACTTGGGCTAGTGGCTGGAAATCTCCAATTTACTGCGATAACCGCATTATACTTTCATACCCAAGCATTCGTAACTATATTGTTGCTGAAATGGCTAAATCAGTTGAACAAATTTATGGTCAACCCGATGTTATTGCTGGCGTAGCTACAGGTGCAATCGGAGTTGGCGCTTTGGTAGCCAATTATTTAGGTTTGCCGTTTGTTTATGTTAGACCTGAACCGAAAAAACATGGCCGTAAAAATCAAATTGAAGGTTTTATAGATCAACACCAAAATGTTGTTGTAATTGAAGATTTAATCAGTACAGGAAAAAGTAGTCTAAATGCAGTTGAAGCCTTAAAAACAGAAGCAAATGCTAAAATAAAAGGCATGATGGCTATTTTTACTTACGGATTCGAAATCGCTAAAGAAAATTTTGAAAACGCTAAAGTTGATTTACGTACATTAGGCAATTACGACAGTTTACTAGATCAAGCTTACAAAACCAATTATTTAAACGCAAAAGAACTCGAATTATTAAAAACTTGGCGCACAAATCCTGCCCAATGGAAACCATAACACATGCATTTAGAAAGTCCAAAAGTTACCGTAAAGAAATCACAAGTTGAAGTGTTTAATTTTTTGAAATCTGTTGAAAATTTTGAAAAATTAATGCCCGAGTCAATTGAAAAATTTGAAACCCTTGAGGATGACGCCTTTTTATTTCAATTAAAGGGTATGCCAGTCATTAAATTAAAATTGAATGAGGCAAACTCTCCTAAAGAAGTAATTTTAGGTGCCACAAGCGATAAATTACCGTTTACACTTAAAGGTAATATTGAAGCTTTAGATGATTCGAGCAGTGAAGTTCAACTTATTTTTGAAGGCGAATTTAACAGTATGATGGCGATGATGATAAAAAGTCCTATCAAGAAATTCATCACTACCTTAAGTGAAAATATCAGTAAAATTTAATAAAAGCTGACTTAAATTTAAACTAAGCCTTGCAAAATATTTCTTGCAGGGCTTTTCCTTTTAATAAGCATTCATTGTATTCATTTTCAGGAATAGATTGGTCTGTTATCGCACTACCAACCATGTAAGATAAGTAAGCTGTTTTTGCGTTGTAAAGCAAACTTCTAATTACAACATTAAAATCAAAATCACCATTAGGTGTTATATAACCAATACTACCACTGTATAAACCGCGTTTAGTAGTTTCGAAAGATTCGGCTAATTTCATCGCTTCAATTTTTGGTGCGCCTGTCATACTTCCCATCGGGAATGTTGCTTCTAAAATTGAAGTGAAATTAATATTGGGTTTTAATTCACAGGAAATTGTAGAAATCATTTGATGCACTTGTTCAAAAGTATAAATGTTACACAGTTCATCGACATTAACACTTGCTTTAGTTGCTAATTTAGATAAATCGTTTCGTACCAAATCTACTATCATAATATTTTCTGCAAGTTCTTTAGGGTCTGTTGCAAGTTCTTTAATTAAATTTTGATCTTCAACTAAAGACTGACCACGTTTAGCAGTTCCTTTAATAGGCTGTGAGAGTAATCGAAAGTCTTTTTTGGTTAAAAATCGCTCTGGACTCGCTGAAACAATTTGAAATTCATCAAACTTTACAAAGGCCGAAAATGGCGCCTTAGAACGATGATTTAATTGTTTAAATGCATCAAACCCATAAAAATGAGGCGTGTGCGTATAAAACTCCTGACAAAAATTAATTTCATAAATATCACCACGCTTGATGTGAGACTTTAATTGATTAATGCTTGATAAATAAGTTTCTTTAGAAAGGCGTGAGTTAAAATCTAAAAACTGTTGCTTTAACTTTAGATTGATGTTTAATCCTCGGATTTTTGTGAAATCTGTTTCTATTTCTCTTGAAACATCTTTCGGATAATAACATTCAAGTTTACTGTCTTTTATCGTAAAAACTTTTTGTGGTTGAACTGCCAAGATTTGAGGAAAATTAATACCGTCGAAATTATTAGAACTAAGATTTTCAATCGGATTTTTTAAATCATAACTTAAACAGCACATCAACCAGTCATTAGATTGGTTAATGAAGGTTTGTAATTGATCTAAAGCATTATGATCAAAGGATTTTAGTAGCGACCTCTTCCCTACTGCAATTACAGCATCAAAATTTTTAAATTTAGAAGCCATTTGTTGCCCATCAAAAATCCAACAACTGTTATGAGACGAAGCCCACTGCATTAATTGTTGTTTAAATTTATAGGGATTCTTAAGCCTGAAACTTTGATTTATTCTCACAAGAAATACTTCAAAAACGGCTCAAATATACAATTAGTAAATGAGTTAAGATATTTAATTAATATAAATCAAACATCGGTTTAATTCAGGGTTCTTTCGTAAAAGAGGTTGAATAAATATACGGATTTCTTCAATTTCATGTGGTTGTAATAACCGCGTTAGTTTGGCTAATTCTTTACAGAACAACTTAGCATCAAAACTTACTTTAGCTAAGATTTGTTTAGAATACTCTAACATAGCACGTGCCATAATGTAATTTTTTCGATAGGTAGTAGTGTTCTATAAGCTAAAGTTTAGAATTTAAATATAGCACTTTAAAGCATCAAATATTGTTAAAGGTATATTAACAAATTAAGACTTTAACTTTAAAGTCCATTTAAATTGAAATTCAGAAACACAGTTACGCTCTTGATCAAAAGCTTTAGAGTTTAACCAAACTGTTTGTCCCTTTTTAGTTAAAATAGCATTATTTACGGTAGTTTTAACCAATTTAGCATCCACACATGTAAAAGTAATTTTACCTCTCGCTTTTTTGTGAAAAATTGCAGAATTTTCAGCTACCAACATCGAAACAGATTGATGGCTTTCGTTTATTTCCCGCATAACTAAAACTCCAGTTGTTAACTCAGCTGCCATAGCTTGAACGGCAAAATACATACTATTAAATGGATTTTGACTTAACCATTTTAATCTCGCTTTTGCCTCTGTGGCTTCAGGCGCTAGTTTGGTTAAACGCACTCCGGCTATCCAAGCAATAGGCAATTTTAAAAATAAAAAACGATTAATATTTTGTACAGTAAACTTCATTTAAAAATTTTACACAAAATAATTAATTATACTCAATTTCAGTCGGTTTTTGTCCAAAAAAGACATTACTTAAATTGTTAATTTTAAGTTAAATTATACTACCTTGCATTACATAGTAACTTCTTTTAAATATATCTTTGTATAAAATTCAGATTAGAAATCAACTCTTATGAATATAGAAAACACAAAAGCACAAATGCGAAAAGGTATTTTAGAATACTGCATTTTGTCTGTCTTGGCTAAAAATGATGCCTACGTGGCTGAAATATTAGAGACATTAAAAGATGCTAAGCTTCTTGTAGTTGAAGGAACGATTTATCCTTTGTTAACGCGTTTAAAAAATGGAAAATTACTAGAATATCGCTGGGAAGAATCTACTGGCGGACCACCAAGGAAATATTATAAATTAACTAACAAAGGCCAATTATTTTTAAATGAGCTTGGGTCTACATGGCAAGATTTACAATTTGCTGTAAACACAATAACAACGAATAAAACTGACAATAATGAATAAAACAATAAGTATTAATTTAGGAAGTATCTTTTTTCACATCGATGAGATTGCTTTTAATAAGCTTAAATCTTATTTAGATGATATAAAACTTTATTTGCATAATGAAGAGAGTAAAGACGAAATAATTAATGACATTGAAGTACGGATTGCTGAAATTTTTATGGAAGACCGGCAAGATGAGCAGCAAGTTATATCTGTTGAAGTTGTTGAAAAAGTAATTAAAATAATGGGGAATCCAGAAGATTACCGTGTTGATGACACGACAGATTATCAGGACTTCTCAAATAAGAATTACAAAAGTTACCGTAAATTATATCGGGATAAAGATACAAGCATTTTAGGTGGTGTTTCAGCTGGCTTTGGGCATTATTTTAGAATTGACGCTATTTGGATACGTGTTCTATTTATTTTAATTGCGATTTTTAGTGCAGGCACAGGAGTCATCATTTACATTGCATGTTGGCTTTTAATACCGCCAGCTTTAACTACTTCTGAAAAACTAGCTATGCGCGGTAAACCCATTAATTTTTCGAATATTGAACGAAAAGTAAAAGAGAATTATGAAAAATTCGCCCAGAAAATGGATGATATTGATTATGAAAAATATAAAGCTCAAACCAAGTCTGGCGCACAAAAACTAGGTAACAGTCTATATAATATCTTTGAAGCTATTGGTAACTTTATTAAAAAATTTCTTGGTGTTATTCTTATTTTTATCTCTGGAATAGTCTTGCTCTCACTTGTTTTTTCTCTTTTTGGCCTAAGCTCATTTAGTTTTTTTGAAGACACTAATTACTATGACTTTGGTTTATCTGAACTTGATTTACCCATTTGGGCTTATGCCGTGATGATTTTCTTTAGCATTGGTATACCCTTTTTTTACCTGCTTATTTTAGGACTAAAATTGCTTATTAATAACCTCAGAAAAATTGGGAAACCTATCAATATTAGTTTATTTTCCTTATGGATTATAGCAGTGTTTAGTTTGATCTTCTTCAGTATCAAACAGAATTTAAAAGATAGTCAAAAGGTTGAATTAGTTAAAGTTATAGAAACCAACTATAATAATCAGGATACCTTAAATATCAGTATGAATGAAAATTTAAGATTCAACCTAAATTCTCATAAAAGCTCTAAAAATAAAATCGTGTTTGACGAAAGCAATAAAGAGCTCACAATTGGCAACATGATTAACCTCAATTTTATTCCTTCAAACGACAGTGTTGTTAAAATACGTGTTGAAAAATCGGCCTACTCGACTTCAAAAGCAAATGCCAAAGCACTAGCTAAACAAATAGATTACAATATTTTAACTGAAACAAAAAACATTAAATTAAATAATTACTTTTCAACGCAACCTCAGTTTGTAAATCATAGAATTAGTATTGATGTAAGTATTCTTCTACCAGAGGGAATTCATCTTAACTTTGATGAATCGGTTAAAACCTATAAGAGTAACTTCCAAAATTTTAATGAATTTAACCTAATTAAATACAACCAATTACTTCAAGTTGAAGGTAAAAATCTAAAATGTTTAACTTGTCAAGAAATTGAAAACAATCATATTAATTAAATTAATCTCTTAAAACCAAACCTATGTTAAGTCTCATGAAATATGTTATTTATGTAATAATTACGATGAGTATCGTAAGTTGCAATGTTGTCTCAAACCTTTCTAAAGTTAATGGTAAAGGTGAAATTGAAACTAAAACAATGACAACAAACACCTTTACCGAATTGAAGATTTCTAATAACTGGCAAGTTGTTTTAATACCTTCTAATGAAAACAAGTTGGTTGTGGAAGCCAACGAAAATTTAATTGAATTACTGACCGTTGAAAACAATGGAAAATCGCTTAAAATATCTGCAAAAGAAACTATTGGGCAAGCTGACGCCAAACTTATTGAGGTTTATTTTACGGAATCACTAACTAAAATAAGTTTGAGTGCAGGCGTTGAGGTTACAGCTAACAAGAAACTTAATTTTGAAGATTTAAGCTTCAATATCTCAAGTGGCGCTGAAACCAATTTAAACTTAGCATTTAATCAACTCGATTTAAAGGTATCTAGCGGTGCCGAAGCAGAACTTCAGTTAAAAGGTAACGAAGTTTGGGCTTCTAGCTCAAGTGGTGCTGAAATAGAGTTAAATGCAGATGTTATTAGCATGGAAACTTCGGCTTCTAGTGGTGCAGAAATTGAAATTGAAGGAATAGCAGACCATTTTAAAGCAAAAACTTCAAGTGGTTCAGAAATTGATGCCTCTAAATTAAAAGCAAATAATGTCGTGGCCTCAGCAAGTAGTGGCTCATCAATAAAAACATTTCCTATTGTAAGTCTTGATGCTACAGCTTCAAGTGGTGGCGACATAGATTATTACAATAAACCAAATGGTCAATTAAACATTAATAAATCATCAGGCGGTAGAGTTTCATTACACTAAGCCTATTGTTGTTTGTTTTAGTTTTTAAAATCCCTTTTAAAAGAGGGATTTTTTTCATTTCATCCTAAAAAAATAACAACTCATCATTTTAAGTTTTACATTTAGGTCTATCTCTAAGCATCTTTGTTTTAAATTAAAAGTATTATGAACGCAAGATTAAAACAAGCTATTATCAGGTTTACAATAGTATCCGTGGCTATTTCAGTATTTATAAGGCTAACCGATTTTATTGCGCAAGATTTTAATGTACAAGTCCTATTTAATTTTAAGGCTTATGCTATAAATTTCTTGTATGCATTTATTATCGGTTTGGTTAACATGTTAAGTTTTGCTGTTATTTATAAAAAATATAATTGGTATCGAGATGTTAAAAAGATAATTTTAATTGGCGTAATAGGCTCTGTAATTTGGTCTACAGCTGCATTTTTTATAGCGCGATATGTTCATTTTGTCGTCATAGAAGGTCTTAGTCATAATCAATTTCTAGAAAGTCAGTTTGCTGCAACCTACATTTTTGCCATGCTCATTGCTTTTTTAGTAACTTTAATTTTTCATGCCATTTATTTTTACAAAGCTTTACAAGAATCTAAACTTCGAGAACAAGCTTATGAAAATGCGCAAACTACTGCTCAATATGACGCATTGAAAAATCAATTAGATCCGCATTTTTTATTTAATAGTTTAAACGTTTTAAGTGCATTGATTGATGAAAACCCAGAAAAAGCACAAGAATTTACCACTCACCTTTCTCGAATTTATCGTTATGTGTTAGACCATAAAAGTAAAGAGTTAGTAAGCTTAAGTGAAGAATTGTCTTTTGCCAAACGCTATATGAAACTCATTGAAATGCGATTTGAAAACAGCGTAAAATTTGAAATTAGCTCAAATGAAAATGAGGAATTTAAAATTATACCTTTATCACTTCAACTGTTAATTGAAAACGCCATTAAACACAATAAAATTTCAGAAGAAAATGCCTTGATTATTTCAATTGAAACAAAAAACGAAACACTTAGGGTTTCAAATAATATTAATAAAAAACAACAATACCAATCTAAAAGAAACGGAATTGGCCTTGAAAATATCAAACATCGTGTTTCTAAATTTACAGCTCGTCAAGTTGAAGTTATTGAAACAAGAACACAATTTTCTGTTGAAATTCCGCTAATAAAATAAAGTTATGATTTCAGCAATTATTATTGAAGATGAAAAGCCAGCTGCGCGACGCTTAAAAAAATTGGTTTCACAGCTAGATATTAAAGTGTTAAAAACTTTACACTCAGTTTCTGAAGCCATAAATTGGTTCGCTAATAATAAGCAACCAGAATTGTTGTTTTTAGATATACAATTAAGTGACGGTCTATCATTCGAGATTTTTGAACAGATCCAGATTAAAAGTGCTATAATTTTTACAACAGCTTATGATGAATATGCTCTAAAAGCTTTTAAACTTAACAGCATTGATTATTTACTAAAACCCATAGACCAGTCTGAGTTAGAAACTGCGGTTCAAAAATTTAAAACGCAAGCCAAATCGAATACTTACGATGTTGAGATGATTAAAAATCTGTTTCTCAATAACATGAATCAACATGATTACAAAGAACGTTTTACTGTAAAAGTTGGTGACCATATTAAACTGTTTCAAACCAGCAATATTCAGTGTTTTTATAGTCATGATAAAGCAACTTACTTGGTTAATGAGCTTGGAAAAACTTATGTTATTGACCAAAGTCTAGATGAGCTTAACACCCAGTTAAACCCGGAACAGTTTTTTAAAATTAGCCGAAAATTTATTATTAATATTAATTATATTAAAGAGCTTGTTGCTTATTCAAACAGTAGACTAAGAGTGGTTTTAAAAGCAAATGTTGAAGAAATACCTATTGTAAGTAGAGAAAAGGTAAAAGACTTCAAAAATTGGATTAACTAAACATCCACAAATGTATAAATTAGGTTAATTGTCTTGTTGTTATACTTAGAAATAGCCTATTTTGTAGTGTGAATTATAATTATTCTAAATATTATTTTTGTGTTTTTTTGTTATTACTTACGCTCAAGACAAATGCGCAATTTCAAATTTTAGATCAAAAGCGTTCTGTTAAGTTAAAGTTTGAAGTCTTTAATAATCTTATTATCCTGAAAGGGGAAATTAACAACCAGCCTAAGTCGTTTTTACTTGACACAGGTGTTAATAAAACCGTGATTTTTAATAGTCTTTCACCTCAAATTGACACGACAAATTTCAAAAAAATTAAGGTCAGGAGTTTGGGTAATGAAAAATCAGTTGAGGCTTATTTAATAAATGCTACTGTAAAATTTAAGAGCTTTGTAAACCCAAACGCAAATCTATATTACATTACCAATAAAGATTGGCAACTCAGTAATAAATTGGGCATCGACATCGATGGAATTATTGGCTACGATTTTTTTAAAAATCATATGGTGAAAATAGACTATAATAGACGTATTATTAGGCTATATAATCCTAAAAAGTTTAGACGCCAATTAAGGCGTTACCACAAAACTTCTTTTCAAATTAATGCAGGAAAACCTTATTTAGAAGCTCAAGTAACAACAAACCAGAGAACACATAAAAACTTAAATTTATTGATAGATTTAGGTGCAAGTGGCAGTTTTTGGCTAATTGAAACAGATTCAATTCAAAAACCTGCTATTAATTATTTCGATATTTTAGGCTATGGTTTAAATCAACCCATTTTTGGTTATCGCTCTAAAGCAAACTCTGCAAAAATATTTGGCACCAACTTTAAAAAGCCCTATTATGCTTTTGTTCCTAAATCTCAGATAAATCCAGCTAGCTTTAAAGATGGTTTAGTTGGTGCAGAAATTTTAAGACGCTTCAAGCTTTTTATAAACTATCCTAAAAACAAACTACACACAAAACCCAATAAATTTATTAAAGATAACTTTAATTATGATAAAAGTGGGCTCATTTTAAACTATGCAGGAAAAACATATACAACGGTTTATCGCAAATCGCCTTACAAAAATAACCAAAACTTAAACAAAACACCTTATGATGATTTATCAAGTGAGAAAGACACAAGCTCATCATTTGTAAGCGTAGATAATATCATCATTATTGCTAACATAAGACCGAATTCACCAGCTTCAAATACAGATTTAAAAATAGGCGATCGAATACTTAGCATCAATAATAAAGCTATAAGTAAGTATAATTCACAAGAAATTAATCAATTATTTAGTCAAGATGGAAATCCTGAAATCAAGCTTAAAATTCAAAGAAAAAATAAACGTTTTAAAGTAAAATTTCGTTTAAAATCTATATTCGATTAAAGATTTTACTGCTTTGGCAAAACTTCACCAATAATTTTAAGTGTAATCATTGCGTTTACTGCGTCAGAATACACCGTTAAAGTTTTTCTAATTGGGCCAACTCTAGTAGAGTCATATATCACAATAATTTCTGAAGATTCTCCAGGATTAATTGGGCTCTTAGGTTCTTTTGGAACAGTACATCCACAAGTTGAAGATACTCGTTTAATATTAACAGGAAACTTACTGATATTTTTAAAATTAAAAATTGCTTTTGCCTCACTGTTGTAGGCAATTTTCCCAAAATCATAACTGGTATTTTCAAATTTTAATTCGCCTTTATTCTGTGCTGAGATAATATTAAAACCTAGTAGAATAAAAAAAATAAACGATCTAATTACCATGACTAATTTTTTATAAAAGTATGAAATAACTTAAAACCAACAAAAAAGTAAAATTATATAAACAGATATGTTTCTGAATAGAATGCGATTCTTTACTTTTGACCCATCAATTGTATTATTAATAAATAAGCATGAGTACAGCATATAATCCCAAAGAAGCAGAAAAAAAATGGTATAACTACTGGTTAGAAAATGGCTATTTTAAATCCGTTCCTGATGAACGCGAGGCTTATACCATTGTTATTCCACCGCCTAATGTAACAGGCGTTTTGCACATGGGCCACATGCTAAATAACACCATTCAAGATGTGCTTATTAGAAAAGCCCGTCTTAATGGTTACAATGCTTGCTGGGTTCCCGGAACTGATCATGCCTCAATTGCAACCGAAGCGAAAGTTGTTGCCAAATTAAAAGCAGAAGGTAAATCTAAACATGATTTATCCAGAAAAGAATTTTTAAATAAAGCTTGGGATTGGACGCATGAGTACGGTGGTAAAATATTAACACAATTACAAAGTTTAGGAGCTTCTTGTGATTGGGACCGCACCAAATTTACGCTTGACAAAGACATGTATGAATCTGTAATTCAAACATTTATAGATCTACATAATAAAGGCCTAATTTATCGTGGATACAGAATGGTAAATTGGGATCCTGAAGCCAAAACAACACTTTCAGACGAAGAGGTTATTTATAAAGAAACACAAGCCAAACTGTATTATATCAATTACAAAATTGAAGGCTTAGATGATCAAGTTTGCATTGCAACAACAAGACCAGAAACTATTTTTGGTGATACAGCTATATGCATTAACCCAAACGACGAACGCTTTACGCATTTAAAAGGCAAAAAAGCCATTGTTCCTATAATTGGAAGAAGCATACCAATTATTGAAGATGATTATGTTGATATTGAATTTGGGACAGGTTGCTTAAAAATTACACCAGCACATGATGAAAATGATAAAATCATTGGCGACAAACATCATTTAGATGTCATTGATATCTTTAATGATGATGCAACACTTAACCAACACGGTTTACATTATGAAGGTCAGGATCGCTTTAAAGTAAGAACCGCATTTACAAATGAATTAAAAGAAGCTGGACACCTCCAAAAAGTTGAAGATTATACTAATAAAGTTGGGCTTTCAGAACGTACAAAAGCCGTAATAGAACCAAAGCTTTCAGATCAATGGTTTTTGAAAATGAAAGATTTGGCACAACCAGCACTTAACGCTGTTCTAAAAACAAAAGAAATCAACCTCTTTCCTAGTAAATTTGAAAATACTTATAAACATTGGCTAGAAAATGTGAGAGACTGGAACATCTCTCGACAATTATGGTGGGGACATCAAATACCAGCATTCTATTACAACGACAAAGGTGATTATGTTGTTGCAAAAACAAAAGCTGAAGCTTTAGAGTTAGCTAAAAAACAATCTAACAACAACCAGCTAACTGAGGCTAATCTTAAACAAGATGAAGATGTTTTAGACACTTGGTTTTCATCATGGTTATGGCCAATTTCTGTATTTAATGGAATAAACAACCCTAACAATAAGGAATTTAATTACTATTATCCAACAAAAGATTTAGTTACTGGACCAGATATTTTATTCTTCTGGGTAGCTAGAATGATTATGGCTGGTTACGAGTATACCGACAAAAAGCCCTTTGAAAACATTTATCTCACAGGCTTAGTGCGTGATAAAAAAGGCCAGAAAATGTCGAAGTCTTTAGGAAACTCTCCGGATGCCCTAAAACTGATTGACGAATACAGTGCCGATGGTGTACGCGTAGGTCTACTATTAAGTAGTGCCGCAGGTAACGATTTATTGTTTGATAAAGCGCTTTGCCAACAAGGAAAAGGATTTGGAAATAAAATTTATAACGCATTTAAACTCATCAATTCGTGGGAAATAGATCCGGACTTACAACAACCTGAGCACTCAAAACTTGCATTAAAATGGTATACTTCAAAATTTGCAAAAAGCCTTCAACTAATTGAAGATCATTTTAGTAAGTATAGAATTTCTGATGCTTTAATGACGAGTTATAAATTGGTGTGGGACGATTTCTGTTCATGGCTATTAGAAATTATAAAACCAGCCTATCAACAACCTATCGATGCTATAACTTATCACCGTATTATTGAGCTTTTTGAAAATAATTTAAAAATTTTACACCCATTTATGCCATTTATTACAGAAGATTTATGGCATCAAATCAAAGAAAGAACAAAAGATGAAGCTTTAATTATTAGCGAGTGGCCTTCAGCCGAAGCAGTCGACCAAAAGCTTTTAGACGGTTTTTTATTTTCTTCAGAAGTAATTTCGAATATTAGAAACATACGTAAACAAAAAAATATTCCATTTAAAACCTCTATTAACCTGTCGGTCATTAATTCTGAACAAGCCGATAAGCAGTTTGATAGTATTATTAATAAAATGGGAAATATTGATCAGCTTACCTATGTTGACTCTAAAATTGACAATACCATCAGTTTTCGAGTAAAAACAAATGAATATTTTATCCCTATACAGGGCACAATTGATGTTGAAGCAGAAAGAAAAAAATTAACTGACGAACTAAACTACTTAAAAGGATTTTTAAAATCAGTTGATAAGAAATTATCAAATAAACGCTTTGTAGATAATGCCCCTGAAAAAGTTGTTGCTATTGAACAACAAAAAAAGGCTGATGCAGAAGCCAAAATTGAAACGGTAAAAAAGAGCTTGGAAAGTCTATAAAATTATAAACGCCAAGATATATGTTTCTTGGCGTTTTTAATTATTTAATGTAAGGTTATTTAAAGCTTTAGGTTTACATAAAAATGTAGATATAAAGCTAGCTTAAAAATCAATATATTTATACGCTAACAAAATATATTTTCTTTTAGCCTCTTTTTTCGTAACGCTTTTAGCTTGAAATAAAGCATTGGCTTTAAAAGCGTTAACAAGTTCTTCTCCACTTTTGCCTTTAACAGGTACACTGGTTATTTGCATAGAATCTGCATCGCTTGTCGCCTTTTTATAATAAGCGTAAAAATACAATAAAGTGTCTTGCTTAAATTTATAATCTGTTTGACTAACAGCTCTATAGGCTTTTAAAAAAAGCTCATGTAAATCTTCAGAGTTAAGCTGATTAATGGTTTGGTTAGTCATTATTCTGGCTTTTTGCAAGTACTGATTTAGCGCCCTTAACAACGTCACCGATTTTAACGTTTATTTCTGCGTCTAATGGTATGTATACATCCACACGCGATCCAAATTTAATAAATCCACTATCTGTACCTTGTTGAACTTTTGTGTTAGGCGTAGCATAGTTTACAATACGCCTTGCCAGTGCTCCAGCAATTTGGCGGTATAACACTTCACCAAAATTTTCAGTTTTTATGACAACCGTTGTACGCTCGTTTAGTTCGCTCGATTTTGGATGCCAAGCTACTAAATATTTTCCTTTGTGATATTTACTGTAAACTACTTCACCTCCAATCGGGTATCGCGTGACATGAACATTTATGGGCGACATAAATACGGAAATTAAACGCATTGATTTCTGAGCATATTCAGGTTCTACAACTTCTTCAATGGCAACTACCTTACCATCTACCGGTGATAAAATATGGTGATTATTTTGCTTAACTATCCGAGTTGGATTTCTAAAAAACTGAGCAATCAGAAAAAATACTACTATAGTAACAGCAAATACAACATAATGAATAATTACGTTTTGAAAAGCTAAACTTGCTGCTAAGTTTAAAGCAATGCAAATAAATAATGTAAAAATTAATATTTTATGACCTTCCTTATGAAACATAGTCTACAATAATTAAAAATAGATAGACAAATGTACTAGAAAAAAGCATACTATCCATTCTATCAAAAATTCCTCCATGACCAGGCATAATCTTTCCACTGTCTTTTACAGATGCACGTCTTTTAAATTTTGATTGCACAAGATCTCCCAAAGTACCAAAAATACTGATAATTAGGGCTATAAATAGCCAACTAAATAAATTTAATTGAGGTACATACTTGTGAATTAAAATTGATGCAATTAGTGAGAAAACTAAACCTCCAATGAAACCCTCAATTGTTTTTTTAGGAGAAATTCGTTCAAAAAGCTTATGCTTGCCAATACTTTTGCCAACTAAGTAAGCAAATGAATCGTTACACCAAATTAAAATGAACATTCCAATCAAAATTTCAGGGATATATTGTCCATCAAAAACAGGTATCAAGGTTAAAAAAACAAATGAAGGTACCAGGTAAAATAAAGTAATTAAATGTTTTTTACTGGTGAATAATGTAATTGTTTTAATGGTGTATAAATCTTTGAGAAGATAAAATTTAATAGTAAGAGTCATAGCCATTAGGGCTAAAACTATAGCAAAATTAAAGCTAGTAAAATTAAATATCAGCAATAATGAAATTAAAACAACATAGGAAAGATAATTCTTAAATTGAAGTAATTCTTGTAACTCTTTCAAACAAATTAAGCCCATTATACTAAAAAATGCAATTAAAGCATAATGACTCAAAAAGGCTGTAGATACTATTATTGAAATATATAGGATTCCTGTTATGGAACGCTTAATAAGCTCATTCATGTATTATAAATCTTCAAGCAGCAACAAATATAGGTTTTTTGTTGTACTTCCATAACTTAAAAAGTCCGACTTATCACTATTATCTTTTTCAAAAGTTTTTAAAGTCGTAATATTACTCGGTATGCTGTTTTTATATTTTGATTTTAACCTAGTTAAACCTTCTCCAATAGTTTCAATAAGTTGGCTTGTTGTTGCTGTTACTATAAAGTGATAAGGCAAATCTTCAAGCTTTTTATCTCCGATTTGTTTAGAACTTATTAAAATTGCACCTGTATTGCCTATTAGGTATTCACAATTTGAAATAAAAAAATCAGCTGAATTATCTTTGCTAAATTCCACATCATGGGCTTCAAAACGCTTTGCAGTTTCATTTGAATAATAGTAACAAGGCTTGTTTATCCAGTTATTTTCAGATAATATGTTATGAAATGTATCTTGTAGCTCTTCTTCGTTTTCACAATATAAAAACTTGCCACCGTTTTTTTTAAAATTATTTAAAAACATGTCATCTATAGGAAGCTTAGTTTCAGGCATAAACTTGCTTGCTTCATTATCAGACTCCTGACTTGATTCTTTAAACTTAAAAAGCTTTTTAAAGATGTTCATATAAACATTGTGTAATGGGGCATTTTGAAATATTTCAAATATAAAAAATTCTTGACACTTAATTAACAGCATCAAGAATTTTTAAAAGGATTTATAATTATTTTACTATTTTTTGTTTGTAGATTCTTCTTGGTTTGAATCTTTTGTAACTGAATTGTTTTTTTCAACTTCCATGTCTGAGTTTTCATTTTTTGAATCATCAGACTTAGAATTATCATCACCTTCAGATTTAGATAAGTCTTCTTTGATTTCAGGAGCTGTTTGTTTACCATTTTTAACCATTTCAGGTTTTTTAAATGGTCGTTCACCGAATATTTTCTCTAAATCATCTTTAAAAATCACTTCTTTGTCTAATAAAATTTCAGCCAACTCAATAAGTTTATCCTTATTTTCATTTAAAATCTGGATAGCTCTTTGATATTGTGTTTCAATGATATTTGAAATCTCTTCGTCAATTAACTCAGATGTCTTATCAGAATAAGGCTTAGTGAAATTGTATTCAGATTGACCAGATGAGTCGTAATAAGTTAAATTTCCGACTTTATCGTTCAATCCATATATGGTTACCATAGCTTTAGCTTGTTTGGTTACCTTCTCTAGATCGCTTAATGCACCAGTTGAAATTTTATTAAATATTACCTTTTCGGCAGCTCTACCACCCATTGTTGCACACATTTCATCGAGCATTTGTTCAGTTCTAACAATTAAACGCTCTTCAGGTAAATACCAAGCTGCACCTAAAGATTGTCCTCTTGGAACAATTGTAACTTTTACAAGTGGAGCTGCATGCTCGAGCATCCAGCTAACAGTAGCATGACCAGCCTCGTGATAAGCAATTGCTTTTTTCTCATCGAGCGTCATTATTTTATTTTTCTTTTCTAATCCCCCAATTATACGGTCAACGGCATCAAGGAAGTCTTGCTTTCCTACTGATTTATTTCCTTTTCTTGCGGCAACTAGTGCTGCTTCATTACAAACGTTTGCAATATCGGCACCAGAAAACCCAGGTGTTTGTTTAGCTAAGAAATCTGTATCTAATTCATTGTCTAATTTTTTGAGTGGCTTTAAGTGAACATCAAAAATTTCTTTACGTTCACGAAGGTCTGGTAAATCAACATAAATTTGTCGATCAAATCTACCAGCACGCATCAAAGCTTTATCTAAAACGTCAGCACGGTTGGTAGCGGCTAGCACAATAACATTTGTATTAGTGCCAAAACCATCCATTTCAGTTAAAAGTTGGTTTAATGTATTTTCACGCTCATCATTAGACCCTGAAAAATTACTTTTTCCTCGTGAGCGACCGATAGCATCAATTTCGTCGATAAATATGATAGCTGGTGATTTGTCTTTAGCTTGTTTAAATAAATCACGTACCCTAGATGCACCAACACCAACAAACATTTCAACAAAGTCTGAACCCGATAATGAAAAGAATGGCACGCCAGCTTCGCCAGCCACGGCTTTAGCCAACAGGGTTTTTCCTGTACCTGGAGGACCAACTAAAAGAGCTCCTTTCGGTATTTTACCACCTAAATTAGTATACTTATCAGGGTGCTTTAAAAAATCAACTATTTCTTGAACTTCTTCTTTAGCACCTTCTAGACCAGCAACATCTTTAAATGATGTTTTTATATCTTTTTTCTCATCAAATAATTTAGCTTTAGATTTACCTATATTAAATATTTGGCCGCCAGCGCCACCACCAGCTCCACCACTCATTCGGCGCATGATAAAAATCCAAATACCAATAATTAAAATAAATGGCAACAAACTAACTAGCATGTTGCCCCAAAAATCTGAACGACTTTCAAAAGTTAACCTAGTATTTAAATTATTTTCATCAATAGTTTCTTTAACATTGGTTTCAAAATTAGACAGGTCGCCAAACTCAAAAGTATAATTAGGATTTTGCTGTCCAGGAAAAACACTTTCTCCAACTGCTTTTTTATGTATTGATTTTTCTTTGGCTTCTGGAGTTAAATAAACTTCAGCTACTCCTGCATTTTTAACAATAACTAATTTTTCTACATCACCAGATTTCAGATAATCTTCAAACTCAGCTGGACTAGTTTTAGCTATATCCGAAAAACCTGAACTTCCAAAAAACTGAACGCCTAAAAAGATAAGTATAATACCGATATATATCCAATATGAATTAAATTTAGGCTTGTTCGGCTTGTTAGGTTTTTTAGATGAGTTGGGTGTCTTATTTGTTTGTTTTGCCATAAGTTAAGTAATCTCTTTAATAATTTGTTTCAATTTCAGTAATTTTTGCGTCTCCCCAAAGGCCTTCAATATCGTAATATTGTCTTGTTTCTTTTTGAAAGATATGAACAACTACATTTACATAATCCATCAATACCCATTTTGAATTTTCTTGACCTTCTACATGCCAAGGCTTATCTTTCATGGCTTTACTAACTTGCTTTCTAATTGAGCTCTCTATAGCATCAACTTGTGTATTTGAGTTACCTGAGCAAACAACAAAAAAATCACAAACTGTATTCTCTATTTCGCGTAAATCAATGAGTTTAACATTATCGCCTTTAACATCTTCTATGCCCTTGATAATGTTTGTTATTAATAAATCATTGTTGATTGTATTCAATGGTATGTTTATTTTATAATTTTGTGAGCAAAAATAATGTTTTTTAACATCATTGTAAGCCTGTTAACAAAAGATTATTCCCACATGTTATCATAATGAAAATAATCAAAATTAATGCCACTAGTTCTACCAATGAATTTATGCGCCAATTTACACTTCAAACCGAACTAAATGAAGTATACTGCGTTAAAGCAAACACACAAACAAATGGCCGTGGGCAAATGGGCACTTCTTGGCAAAGCGAAAGCGGCAAAAACCTCATAGTAAGTTATTTATTGCCTAATTTAAAGATTTGTCCTGACCATAGTTTTATTATAAGTATGCTAAGTTCTTTGGCAATTATTAAAACTTTAAAGCATTTTAATTTACCCCACTTAAAAATTAAGTGGCCAAACGACATCTTGTCAGGAAGAAAAAAAATATGTGGTATTTTGATAGAAAATAATTTCAAACAAAACCATATTAACTCTAGTATTATTGGGGTTGGACTTAATGTGAATCAAATTGATTTTTCTGAACTTCCAAAAGCGAGCTCTTTACAACTTATATTAGGACAAAAAATATCTATAGATACTGTCTTTAGGTCTTTAAATCTTGAAATAGAAAAAGTTTATCAAAGCTTACTTCATCAAGAATTTGAGGGTGTTAAACAAGACTATTACGCGAAACTTTTAGGTTTTAATAAAGTACAAAGCTTTCATTTTCCAGACCAATCTATTTCAGTAGGGATTATAAAATCTGTTTCTGATCAGGGCTTTCTAAAAGTTGAGTTTGAAAATGAAACTTCAGAATTTGAACTTAAGCAAATTAAACAACTATACTAAAAATCTGTAACCAATCTCATAAATTGACGTCTTATAAAGAAATTATTATTATGAAACATTTTTTAATCTTATTTTGTTGTGTGTTTGCAACCACTATTCAATCTCAAAACTTTAAAGGCCAAGCCGTTTATATGTCTAAAACCACGGTTGACTTAGATAATTGGGGCGGTAATAAAATGAGTGAACAACAAAAGAAAATGATTATGGAACGTATGAAGAGTATGTTCGAGAAAACCTATATTTTAAATTTCACAAAATCAGAATCATTATACAAAGAAGATGAGCAACTAGAAGCACCAGGAAGTCGTGGTTTTGGTATGATGGGGAGTTTTACCGCTGGCCCTCAATACAAAAACTTGAGTGACCAATTACTCATTCAAGAGCAAGAGTTCTTTGGCAAACGCTTTTTAATTACAGACTCCTTAGAGCAATTACAATGGAAAATGACTGGCGAAACAAAAAAAATTGGTCAATACACCGTTTTTAAAGCAATAGCTACAAAAAGTGTTGATGAATTTGATTGGCGAAGTATGCGAAGAAAAAAGGATGATTCTGAAAAAAAGAAAGATTCAATTGCAAATAAGTCTAATCAGGACCCATTTAATCAAGTCGAAGTACCTGAAAGTATAGAAATTACAGCTTGGTATACACCTCAAATCCCTGTAAGCCACGGACCATCAACTTACTGGGGATTACCTGGATTAATTCTAGAAATTAATGCCGATAGAACCACAATTTTGTGTAAAAAAATTATCATTAATCCTCAAGAAGAGATCAATATCAATAAACCAGAAAAAGGAGATATTGTAACTCAGACCGAATACAATAAAATTATCAAGAAAAAGATGGAAGAGATGCGCGAAATGTATCGCGGTCGTAGACGCTAAATAATGAAGCTACTTTTTTTATCTAATTAAACCACTCTACCTTATGAAACTATTTCTCAAACTTGCTTTATATTTAGTTTTTAGCACTTCAATCGCACAAGTTACATTTCAAGGAAAAGTAATTGATAGTCTTGGCACTCCTTTAGAAATGGCTAATGTAATAGCAATAGACACAACCACGAAATTAATGGAATCTTATGCCATCACCAATAAAATGGGAGATTTTAAACTTAGTTTAAAATCTAACCAAGTGTATAATATTCAAGCAAGTTATGTTGGTATGAAAACAGCCGAATTTAACTTAACAACCAAATCTGAATCGATTAAGCGAGACATCAAATTATACCTTGACAATGCGTTAGACGAAGTACAATTAGTTTATGAAATGCCTGTTGAAATACGCGGTGACACACTTGTTTATAACGCAGATTCATTTAAAAATGGTACAGAACGTAAACTTGAAGATATTTTAAAAAAACTACCCGGAATTGAAGTTAATGATGATGGTGAGATTGAAGTTGAAGGTCAACGCGTACAAAAAGTAATGGTAGATGGGAAAGATTTTTTTGATGGAGACTCTAAACTTGCCTCTAAAAATATTCCTTCAAATGCTGTAGACAAAGTCCAAGTTTTAAAAAACTATGGTGAAGTTGGTCAACTCAGAGGTGTTCAAAACAATCAAGATAATTATGCGATAAATATAAAATTAAAAGAAGGCAAAGAAAATTTTTGGTTTGGAGACATTAAAGCTGGTGGTGGATATACAGAAGCTAATGGCTTATACATTTTTCAGCCCAAACTTTTTTACTACAGCCCAAACTATAGTATTAACTTTATAGGTGATGTTAATAATTTAGGTGAAGTTGCTTTTACCCGTCGTGATTATTTTAACTTTAGTGGTGGCTTTAGAATGCCAAGTCGCCAGAGTGGCACGAATATAGATTTAGGAAGTAATAATCTAGGATTCTTAAGTTTACAAAATGACCGTGCAGCCGATATTGAATCGCAATTTGCAGCTGCTAACCTTAGTTATTCACCAAAAAAAACACTTGATTTAAGCGGTTTTGCAATTTACTCTGGCAATACAACGCGAATTATTGAAAACAACTCGGTGATTTACACAGATAACGATTTAAATATCCCAGACGAAATCACAAATAATAATACGCTACAAGAAAGCCAACTGGGTATGTTGAAATTATCTGCTAAGTATAAGCCTGATGTTAATAATCAATTAGACTATGATGTTGTTGCAAAAACTTCTAGAGAAGAACAAACACAAGACTTCTTTTCTTCTGTAGTTGGGGAAATTGATCAAATTGAAGAAATTAACCCATTTAGCATCAACCAAAACCTCAACTATTATTACACACATAATGAAGACAATATTTTTGCTTTTGAAGCACAGCATTTAATACAAGATGAAGACCCATTTTACAATGCCATTTTACGCAATAAAGATTCATACGTTACAACGGCAAACGGTATCGGGCTAGACAACCTTCAATCTAACTATAACGTAGCTCAAGAAAAACGTGTGCAATCAAATCAGTTAGATGCAAAATTAGATTATTGGAATATTCTTAATAAAAAAAGTCACTTAAACTTAACAGTCGGAAGTATTTTGAGTAGACAAGAGTTTAATTCAGAAATCTTTCAATTTTTAGATGATAATTCTCAATTTGAACCTGTGCCTGTCAATACAGACTTATCAAATATTAATGATATAACATACAACTTTACTGATTTATATCTTGGCGTGCATTACAAGTTGAAGTCTGGTATTTTCACGTTCACACCAGGCTTTTCAGCTCATGCTTATAGTTGGAACAACACACAGTTTAATGAAAAATATAAAGACGATTTTTATAGAATTTTGCCAGATTTGAACATTCGTGTACAATTAAAAAAGAGTGAACGTATTATTTTTAATTACCGAATGCAAACACAATTTACAGATGTAACAAACTTAGCTGAAGGCTTAGTACTTAATCGTTACAACTCGCTTTATTCAGGTAATAGAGCTTTAGACAATGCATTTTCGCACAATGTAAATCTGAGTTACTTCAGTTTTAATCTATTTAATTACACCAATGTCTTTGGCAGTTTAAATTACAATAAGCGTATCGATCAAATTAGAAATTTAACAAATTTTGAAAGTGTTATCAGAACAAACTCTCCTTTTAACTCTGACTTTGCAGATGAAAACTTCTCGGCTAACGGTCGTTTTCAAAGAAGTTTTGGTAAACTTAGAGCAAGCGTTGGCGGTAACTTCAATTATTCAAAATTCAACCAATTTATACAAGGAGAACGTTCAGTTAACGAAAATTATTCGCAAACTTACAATGCTGAACTGAGAACAAACTTCAGAGATGCTCCAAACTTTGAAATTGCATATCGATATAGCATTCAAGATAATGATCAAGGAAATAGACGTACCAAATTTTACACAAACTCTCCTTCAGTTAGTTTTGATGCATTAATATTTAAAACACTAACTTTTAAAACTGATTATGCTTACAATAATTTTAGTGATGAAGATGGTACTTTGAATAGTTTTGAGTTTTGGAATGCAAGCTTAAGCTATCGTAAAAATGCTGATAGTAAATTAGAATATGAACTTAAAGCCACTAACCTACTTGACACAGACCGGCAAAGCCAAAGTACAAATTCTAACATTTCAGTAAGCGCTAGCGAATATTTCATACAACCAAGATTTATTTCTTTTCGCTTAATTTATAGTTTATAGAATATAAATTTTTACAAAAAAAAAGCGCTTTTGAAATCAAAGGCGCTTTTTTAATCGGTAAAACTTCAATTTTAGTTTTGCATGTATTTTTGAAAAATTGGCATCATTTCCATAGACATTTCTTGGCCTATTTGCATTGAAGCTTGAAATATTTCATCTTGACCTTCAAGCATTTTCTTACCTAAGTCTGTGTTATAAAACTCAAGCATAGCTTTAATTTCTTCATGAGAATAAACCTCAATTGCTTTTTTAGCTAGTTTTTCATACATATCATCTAAAACTGGCTGCAAATCTTTTTTAAAATCAGCTACTTTATCTTCTGGTATCTGCATATAAAGTGGCTCTAAAGCTGTTTCAACTGTGTTGTTGGACATCTTCATCATTTTAACAGCATCTTTTAAATGTGCAGAATCTACGTCTTGTGCAAAGCCGAAACTAACGACACATAACATTGCTAATAGTACTAACTTTTTCATGGTATAAAAATAATTAAATGGTTACGTTTTCTTGAAATAACGGCTTTTCAGACATCATAAGGTGAACATCTTGCTTAATTTGTTCTAAAATAGCTTCGTCTTGGTAATTAATAATTGCTTGATCTATAAAGTTTACTACTTGTTTCATATCAGCTTCAAGTAGACCTCGAGTAGTAACAGCTGGTGTACCAACTCGAATACCAGAAGTTACAAAAGGTGATTGCGTATCAAATGGCACCATATTTTTGTTAACTGTAATTCCTGCTTTACCTAAAGCTGCTTCTGCTTCTTTGCCTGTAATATTTTTGTTTCTTAAATCAATTAGCATCATATGGTTGTCTGTGCCACCAGAAATAAGTTTATAATCCTTGGCCACAAACTCAGTAGCCATGGCCTGTGCATTTTTAACCACTTGCTTTTGATAGTGTAAAAAATCATCAGTTAATGCTTCTCCAAAAGCAACTGCTTTGGCCGCAATAATATGCTCTAGAGGTCCACCTTGATTTCCAGGAAACACACCACTATCTAAAAGGCTAGACATTTTTTTAAGCTTACCGCTTTTTAGTTTTAAGCCAAATGGATTTTCAAAATCTTTCCCCATTAAAATAATTCCTCCTCGAGGACCACGTATGGTTTTGTGTGTGGTTGAAGTAACTATATGGCAATGTTCAACTGGGCTTTGCAACAAACCTGTTGCTATTAAACCAGCAGGATGAGCCATGTCAGCTAACAATAAAGCGCCTACTTCATCGGCTATTTCTCTGAATTTTTTATAATCAATCTCTCTAGAATAAGCTGAAGCGCCTGCAATAATTAATTGTGGTTTTTCTTTTACGGCAACTTCTCTTACCTGATTGTAATCTATAAGACCAGTATTTTCATCAACACCGTAAAATACGGGTTGATAAAGTTTACCTGAGAAGTTTACCGGCGAACCATGTGTTAAATGACCGCCATGTGCTAAATCAAATCCTAAAATTTTATCGCCTGGTTTTAAAACGACAGAAAAAACTGCTGTATTAGCTTGTGAACCTGAGTGAGGTTGAACATTTGCATAATCAGCATTAAATAACTTTTTAAGACGATCTTTAGCCAAATCTTCAACTTGATCTACCACTTCGCAGCCGCCGTAATAACGTTTACCAGGATAACCTTCTGCATACTTATTAGTTAAAACTGAGCCTGCCGCAGCTAAAACATCTTGAGAAACAAAATTTTCACTTGCGATAAGTTCTAAACCATTTTTTTGGCGTTCTTCTTCGGCAAAAATTAAATCTAAAACCGCTTTATCTTTCATCATTGTATTAAATCGTTAATTTAAGTCAAAAATAAGAAAAGCATTTAGTAAATTCACATAAAATAATATATTTGAAGAAACATTAATAAATTTATAATTAAATTACAGCATATGTCTTTAGAAGCTAACAATCCTAACAGGGAAACTTGGTTAGATATTTCAGAAAACACAGATTTCCCCATTCAAAATATTCCATTTGGTGTGTTTTTAACACGTGATGATATTATCACTATCGGAACTCGAATTGGTGATTACGCTATTGATTTAGGTGCGCTACATCAATTAGGCTATTTTGATGGCATACCACTTACAGACGATATTTTCTTACAGGATACTTTAAACGATTTTATTGCCGATGGTAGAAAAACCTGGCGCTCTGTAAGAAATCGAATAGCTGAGATTTTTGATAAAAAAAATGATGTTTTAAAAAATAATGAAGAACATCGTAAAATAATTTTATTTACCCTTGACGAAATCGAAATGCAAATGCCTGTTCAAGTAGGTGATTACACAGATTTCTACTCAAGTAAAGAACACGCTACCAATGTAGGGAAAATGTTTAGAGATCCTGACAATGCACTTCTACCAAACTGGCTACACATGCCTGTTGGTTATCATGGCAGAAGCTCATCAATTGTACCTAGTGGAATTCCTTTACACAGACCACAAGGCCAAAAACTGCCTAAAGGCGCTGATAAACCAATTTATGGACCGTCAAGATTACTAGATTTTGAATTAGAAATGGCCTTTGTAACAACCGCTGGAAATCATTTAGGTGAACCAATTCGTGTAAATGAAGCAGAAGATTATATTTTCGGAATGGTTATTTTCAATGACTGGAGTGCACGTGATATTCAAAAATGGGAATATGTACCTCTAGGACCATTTTTGGGTAAAAACTTTGGTTCGTCTGTTTCACCTTGGATAGTCACACTCGATGCACTAGAACCTTTTAGAACTGAAGGACCAAAACCTGAACAAGAACTTTTACCTTATTTACAAAGTGAAGGAAAAAAGAGTTTTGATATTGATTTAGAAGTTGCCATTAGACCGGATAAAGAGCCTGAAGAAACCGTCGTGTCTCGCTCTAACTTTAAATATATGTATTGGAATATGAGTCAGCAATTAGCTCACCACACCGTAAATGGTTGTAATATTAATAGTGGCGATATGTTAGCGAGTGGAACAATCTCAGGACCAACTCCAGACTCTTATGGCTCTATGCTTGAGCTAAGTTGGCGTGGCTCTAAACCATTGAAATTAAAAAATGGTCAAGAAAGAAAATTTATAGAAGACCATGACACCGTTATTATGAGAGCGCATTGTCATAACCATGAAGTTAGAATTGGTTTTGGAGAAGTTTCAACTAAAATTTTACCAGTATTTAAAGATTAGCACTTTAAGTTCTATGAGTTTACAACATTTAAATCGTCTTTTAACAAGGCGATTTTTTTGGTTTAATTCAAACTATAATTTTAATGACAAACTTGTATTGTTATCTTTGCAAATTCAATTTAATAACTCATGAAAATTTCCTACAACTGGTTAAAACAATTTATAAAAACAGATGCTTCTGCTGAAGAAACTGAACAATTATTAACCAACCTTGGACTTGAAGTTGAAGGTATTTCGAAATATGAATCAATCCCAGGGCAACTTAAAGGATTAATTGTTGGAGAAGTTATAGAATGCCAGCAACATCCAAATGCAGATCGACTTAAACTTACTCAAGTTAATTTAGGGTCTAAAACCGTACAAATTGTTTGTGGTGCTCCAAACGTTGCAAAAGGGCAAAAAGTACCTGTAGCTACCGTAGGCACGACATTATATAATGCTGATGAGCCTTGGACTATTAAAAAAGGGAAACTTCGTGGAGAAGTTAGTGAAGGTATGATTTGTGCTGAAGATGAAATTGGTCTCGGTGCTAGCCATGATGGAATTATGGTTTTAGACGAAAAACTAGAAGTTGGCACACCACTTTCTCAAATTTTCGAGGTTGAAGTAGATGATGTTTTTGAAATTGGCCTAACTCCTAATCGTGCAGATGCCATGAGCCATTGGGGCGTTGCTAGAGACTTACGAGCTGGTTTAATTCAAAAAGAAATTAATACAGCTATAGACACACCTTCAACTAGTAATTTTCATGTAGAAGACAGAAGTAAACGTATTTCAGTTGAAGTTAAAAACCCTAAACTTGCGCCAAGATATAGTTCTGTTAGCATTTCAGGTGTGAGTGTAAAACCTTCACCTGATTGGCTACAAAATAGGCTTAAAGCAATTGGCATTAAACCCATAAATAATATTGTAGACACAACTAATTATGTCATGCATGAACTAGGTCAACCGCTACATGCTTTTGATGCTGATTTTATTAAAGATCAAAAAATAATTGTAAAAACAGTAGAAAAAGGCACAAAATTTACAACACTTGATGGCGTAGAACGCGAACTTGACAGCGAAGATTTAATGATTTGTGATGCCGAAAAACCACTTTGTATTGCTGGCGTTTATGGTGGTCTAAATTCTGGCGTAAAAGATAATACAACATCAGTTTTTTTAGAAAGTGCTTATTTTAACTCTGTAAGCATTCGTAAAACTGCCAAAAGACATGGCTTAAATACAGATGCTTCATTTAGATATGAAAGAGGAATCGATCCTAACATTACCAAATACGCCCTGAGAAGAGCCGCTATTTTAATTCAACAGCTTGCTGGCGGAAAAGTGAGTAGTGATGTCGATGACTTTTACCCGAAAAAAATTGAAGATTTTCAGGTCTTTTTAAGTTTTGATAAAATAAACCGATTAATTGGTGAAGATATACATACAGAAACAATTAAATCTATATTAGCTTCACTAGAAATTAAAGTTAATAATGTAACTGAAAGCGGTCTTGGTCTAACTATTCCTGCTTATCGTGTTGATGTACAGAGAGAAGTTGATGTAATTGAAGAGATCCTCCGTGTTTACGGCTATAACTCAATTGATACAGATAGCAAATTTACAGTTTCAGTTGCTAACACATCAAAATTTGATGACTATAAAATTCAAAACCTAATTGCAAACCAACTTGTAGCTCAAGGTTTTAGCGAAACCATGGCAAACTCACTTACAAAAAGCAGTTATATTGAGTTATCTGAACAAATTAATGAGCATCATAATGTAAACATTATCAATCCATTAAGTCAAGATTTAAGTGTTTTAAGACAGTCCATGCTATTTTCTGGATTAGAATCAGTTAGTTATAATTTAAATCGAAATAACTTAGATTTAAAGTTATTTGAGTTTGGAAAAACTTACCATAAATATAAAAACCACGAAGAGCATAAACATTTAAGTTTATTTTTAACAGGAAATAGAACACCAGATTCATGGCTTAATACCCAAAAACCAACTGATTTCTTCTATCTAAAAGGCATTATTGAAAGTATATTAGAACGTCTAAACATCGATTTTAATATAGTTGCTTCAACTGATAATGACTGTATTAGCGAAGGTGTCTTATTCAAATCAAAAAAAATTAAATTAGTAGAATTTGGTCGTGTTAAAACTTCCATTTTAGAGCACTTTAAGATAGAACAAACTGTATTATATGCAGATTTCTATTGGGACCATATACTTGAATTAATTAAAAATCATCAGTTTAAATCATCAACTATTTCAAAGTTTCCATCGACAAGACGTGATTTTGCTTTATTACTAGATGATAAAATCAAGTTTAGTCAAATTGAAGAAATTGCTAAGAAAACTGACAAAAAACTATTACAAACTGTCGATTTATTTGACGTCTACACAGGTAAAAATCTACCCGAAGGCAAAAAAAGTTATGCCGTGAGCTTTAATTTTAGAGACGAACATAAAACAATTACCGATAAGCAAGTAGACAAGATTATGAATAAATTACAACAACAGTTTGAAAAACAACTCAACGCAAGCTTACGCTAATGGATTTGCAAGATGATTTTGTAAAGAAAATGGTTGAGGAATTTGTGCCAATCCATAAATTCTTAGGTCTAAAATTACTTGATATTAAAACTGATTTTGCAAAAGTAAAAGTACCTTTTAGACCTGAAGTTGTTGGTGATATTCGAAGTAATCGTTGGCATGGCGGTATAATTACAACCATAATGGATTCGGTTGGAGGATTAGTTGGAGGCACACATTTAAGCTCTTTGGAAGACAAAATGTCTACCATTGATATTCGGGTAGATTTTTTAAGACCAGCTCATAATGAAGCAATTATAGTTGAAGGTGAAACTGTACGTTTAGGAAAACGCATTCTAGTTACTAAAATGAAGGCCTACTTGGCAAATGACCCAAAACAAGAATTGCTGGCTGAAGGTAAAGGTGTATACAGTTTTATTAGATTGAAAGAAAATAGTTGAAAATCTATTTAATGAGTGTTAAATTTTAATCTAAGCATTTTATAACTTATTTTCTATACCTACATTTATACCGAATGTAGAAATTGATATATGATGCTCGCAAAAACAAATTTACAATCAAAGTTAGAACGCGTAAGAAACCGAGATAATTCTGGTGAAAAGTTACTTGATCAAATCAAAACTATTTTTGACCAAGTTGAAGATAAATACAACTCTATTCAATCTAAATTAAACAATAGTGATGATGTCAATTTTAATAATTTTGATTTAGATTTATTAGAATCTAAAAACATATATCACATCAGCCATATTCAAAAAATTTGTATTGATTACCGTTTGAGATTTCTTGATTCTAGTTATTTTAAAAATGAAATTCCTTTTGAAGCTATTCAAAAAATTAAAAATTTAGAGCAAGAACACGAAACTGAACTCAAAGGTTTCAAAATTATGGCACCTTCAAAATTATTTAAGTTAGAGAATGCTGATGACCCACTATTATTTGCACCTATTGGTAATGATTACTATTATTTAATTCACAAATGGGGAAATGATTTAAGCCCATTTAGAAAATTAGCAATGTGGCCATTTAAATGTTTTGAAAACTTTATGCTTACTGTATTTATTGCAGCATTAATTACAACCTCACTTGTTCCTAACGGCTTTTTTATGGATCCTGAAAATGCTGGAACAGAGTTTTTCTTGTTATTCATTTTTATGTTTAAATGGATTGGTGGTGTTGCTTTATATTATGGTTTTGCAAAAGGTAAAAACTTCAATGAAGCTATTTGGAAAAGTAAATATTATAATGCCTGATAAATAGCGGAATAATAATTTTTGAAACCCGCATAAATGCGGGTTTTTTTATGAATTACATACAACTTTTTAAACCAAACAATGTCTTAATAAAAAATAATTAAAATGAAACAAACAGACCTTTTACAAGTCGCATCAGAATTTGGAAATCCAATTTATGTTTATGATAGTAATAAGATGATTTCCCAGTATAAACGCCTTACAGATGCATTTAAAAAGGTTAAACATTTACGTTTACACTATGCTGTAAAAGCTTTGTCCAATGTTTCAGTTCTAAAACTCTTCAATTCTTTAGGAAGTGGTCTCGACACCGTTTCAATACAAGAAGTCAAGTTAGGATTAAAAGCTGGTGTTTCTCCAGAAAAAATAATTTTTACACCAAATGGTGTTTCATTTTCAGAACTTGAAGAAGCCGTTCAATTAGGCGTCCAAATCAATATTGACAATCTAATGATTCTTGAACAATTTGGTCACAAATATCCAAAAGTACCAGTTTGTATCCGAATTAACCCGCATGTCATGGCAGGTGGAAATACTAATATCTCAGTAGGTCATATCGATTCTAAATTCGGAATTTCAATTCACCAATTACCGCATGTTCTAAGGATTGTTGAAAATACCAAAATGACTATCAATGGCGTTCACATGCATACTGGTAGTGATATTTTAGATATTGAAGTATTTCTTCATGCGGCTGAAATTTTATTTGAAACTGCAAAATCATTTAAAAACTTAGAATTTTTAGATTTTGGAAGCGGCTTTAAAGTACCTTATCATGAAAATGACATTGAAACTGATGTTGAACAACTAGGTCAAAAATTAAGTAAACGTTTTAATGAATTTTGTAAAGATTACGGCAAAGATTTAACCTTAGCCTTTGAGCCTGGAAAATTTCTAGTTAGTGAAGCGGGCTTCTTTTTAGCAAAGGTTAATGTGGTTAAACAAACCACTTCAACTGTTTTTGCTCAAATAGACTCTGGCTTCAATCACTTAATTAGGCCAATGCTTTATGGTTCGAAACATGAAATTATCAATATTTCACACCCACGAAAGCAAAAACGATTTTACTCGGTTGTTGGCTATATTTGCGAGACCGATACATTTGCCAACAATAAACGTATTTCTGAAATTAGTGAAGGTGATATTTTAGCCTTTAAAAACGCTGGTGCCTATTGCTATTCGATGGCTAGTAATTATAACTCTAGATTTAGACCTGCAGAGGTTTTGTGGCACAATAACGAAGCTAAACTTATTAGAAAACATGAAAACTTCGATGACTTGATTCGCAACCAAGTTGAAGTCGCCATATAAATAGCGACTTCTAACCATTACAAAAGCTTACTTTTTGAAGTTTTGCAAACCTTTTTGCAGCCAATTTAAGTAAGCTTTTGCATTAGGTTCATAACCAACAGGCGAATTAAGCAGCTCTAAATCTGAATTTAATAGCACATAAAACGGCTGAGAATTATTTTTAAAGTTAAGTGTTTGAAATGTCGCCCATTTATCACCAATTGTTCTAATTTTCTTTACGCTACCATTATCTCTCTTAAAATTAAATTGCTTGTTTTCAGGTAGGGTTTGGCGGTCATCTACATAGAGTGAAATTAAAATATAATCGTCTTTAATACTTTCATAAACTTCTGGCACACTCCAAACTTGCTCTTCCATTTTTCTACAGTTAACACAAGCCCAACCCGTAAAATCTAATAAAATAGGTTTGTTTTCATTTTTAGCTGCTTGCACACCTTTTTCGAAATCTTTATAAGCTTTTAAACCTAAAGGTCCGTTTGTTTCTTTAGGATAAATACTGTAAAATAATGGTGGCGGAAAGCCGCTGAGTAGCTTCAAATTAGCATAACTAGTATTGGTTAATCCAGGAATTAAATAAACCGTAAAGGCTAAACTAATAACACCTATGATTAAACGACTTCGCTTTAATTTCTTTTTCGGTCCATCATGAGGAAACCGTAATATTCCGAATAAATATAAAGTTAAACCTATGCCAACTATAATCCATATCGCTATAAAAACTTCACGTTTTAAAATACCCCAATGCTGAACTAAATCTGCATTTGATAAAAATTTAAACGCCAAACCTAATTCAATAAAGCCTAAAACAACTTTTACAGTATTTAACCAGCCTCCACTTTTAGGAAGTGAGTTTAACCAATTGGGAAACAAAGCAAATAGTGCAAATGGTAAAGCTAAAGCTAGCCCAAAACCACCCATACCAAAACTTAATAACATGGCGCCACCATCGGCCGTGAGTGAACCACCTAGTAGAGAGCCTAAAATAGGACCTGTACATGAAAATGAAACGATAGCTAAAGTTAAGGCCATAAAAAAGATTCCTATAATACCACCAACACTTGTTGCTTTTTGATCTAGCTTACTACTCCAAGATACAGGCAAAGTAATTTCATAATAGCCAAAAAATGAGAAGGCAAATGCAATAAATATGACAAAAAAGATGATATTTAAAGTTGTGTTTGTAGAAATATTATTAAGTATTTCAGGATTTACAGAGTCTAACAAATGAAATGGTAAGCTTAACAACACGTATATACCAAAAATAAAAACGCCATATAAAACAGCGTTCATTATTCCTAAACGCTTATTTTTAGCACTTTTTGTAAAAAAAGAAACTGTTAGTGGTATCATTGGGAAAACACAAGGCGTTAAAAGAGCTATTAAACCACCTACAAAGCCAAGGAAAAAGACCGTCCAAATAGTCGATTCTTCTTTGTTTGTACCTAAATCTTTTGAGAATGATTGTGTGTTTTTAATGTCTACTTTTAATTGATTTTCTAATGAAAGATCTTCAGAGGTAACTTTAACTTCTTGATTTTCAACCTGCGCTAATTGACTTCCTTGAACTTTATAAGTAAATCGTTTTTGGTCTTGTGGTAAACATTTTTCATCATCACAAACTGAAAATAAAAGTTCTAAATTTAAAGTCGCATTAGGATTTATAACCTTTATCTGCTGCTTAAAGGTTACTTCATCTTCAAAATATTTTAAATCTGCTTGAAATATTTCATCATAAGCTTCAATACCTTCAGGCTCTATTGTTTCACCAATTAATTGAAAGTCACTTGCATTAAATGTAAAATTAAGTTCAGTTGGTTCAGGTCCTATTTCATCTGGCTTCAATGGCCTTTGCGATGGTAAATGCCAACTTTCAAGCATTTTAGCTGTTACTTTTATGGTGTAAACAGAATCGTTAACTTGACTTACATCGCTGGAAAACGAAATTGGATTTATAGTTTCTTGCCCTTTAAATTGTTCGCCAAATTGGGCATTAGCCTGTAAACTACAAATGGTAAATAAACCTAATATTATATACTTTAGTTGAGCCATGTTATTTTGAGACATTTATTTTGATTTTCTGTAACTTTAAAATGATGATCTAAACGCTTTTTTACAAGCCATACAATGTGATTTTGATCTTCAAAAACCAATTGTTTTTGTTTTTCGAGTGTTGGCACTTTTAAATCGCGCAAAAAATGAAGAACCTTTTTTTTACCTTTCATACCAAACGGTGTAAAAGTATCATTCGTATTTATTGATCTTAAAATTAAGGGAAATTTAAGTTGATTGATATTTATGCAGACCTGATTAGCTGATTTTGGCATCTTAAAACCTTCAACTGTGGCTTTAAAATATGGCTGTGAGGCTTTAACCAACTCCTCAAGTGAGTTAAACTGTAAAGGTATAAATTCATCTTTAATTTTCCTGTTGTAAAGCCTAAGTTCATCCCTATTTTTTACCAATAGATGTGATTTACTACTAATTTTTTTACCAGTTTCTGCATTAACTAAATGTTTAATATCATCCCAAGCTGTAAAATTAAAATCACTTAACAAATAAAATAACAATTCTAGGTAGTTAGGATACTTCTTCAAGCGGTTTAAATAAATAATACTTACATCAGATTGGGTTTTAAAAACCTCATTTTTAATTAATTGCACATAATCGCTTAACAAAATAGAAGCAGTTTTTAAATGCTGTAAACTACCCATAAAAGCATCTAAAAAATGGGGCGATAGTTGCTCTAATTCTGGTACAATTTGATGCCTGATCTGATTACGCAAATAAGCATTACTCGCATTAGATTCATCCTCACGCCAAGTAATTTTATTTTGTTTCGCAAAACTTAGTAATTCTACTTTACTAAAAATTAAAAGCGGCCTTCTGATGTAACTATTTTTATCAGGAATTGCTGTTAAACCTTTTATTCCACTACCGCGTGAAAGATTAATTAAAAAAGTTTCAAGGTTATCGTTAAGATGATGTGCTGTGAGTAAGTAATCAAATTGATGTGTATTTATTAGCTCATCAAACCAATGATAACGAAGATTACGAGCAGCGACTTGAGTTGATAAGTTGTGCTGTTTTGCATATTTATGAGTTTCAAATTGCCTAACATAATAATCGACTTGACGTTTAATAGCATAATTGACCACAAAATCTTGATCTTGAACTGATGCTTTGCGCAGATTAAAATTACAATGTGCTATGCTGTAGTTAAGCCCTAACTCATGGCACAACTCTACCAAAACCATGCTATCTATACCACCACTTACAGCAATTAACAATTTTGCCGAATTTAATTCTGGGAAGTTTTTATTGAGATGCGTTTTAAATTTCTGTACCATTTATAAAGCAAAAATACGAACTTTAGATTTCTCAAAACTTAAATTTTGCTTAGGAAATGTCCTTACAACTTAATTATCTTTACAAAAAAAAACTAATGAAGTTTTACATTTTAAATTTAATTGTACTAATAAGTATGCAAGTGATGTCTCAAACTAAAGTTGAGGCCGAAAAAAGAATTAATCAATCTAAAGTACCTGAGCTTGCTTTTGACTGGTTAGATGATGCCTATGAAGGTAAAAAAAGAATTAAATGGTATGAACAACAAAGCAGAAATACCCGCGTTTACGAAGCAAAATTTAAATGGAAAGGTAAACGACAAAGTATTGAGTTTGATACTGTAGGAAATATTATTAATATAGAGATTCAATTGAAGTTTAAAAATATTCCTGAAAAAGCTAAAAACATAATTGAAACGTATTTTACAGAAAATTATGAAAACCACAGAATTAAAAAAGTACAGATACAATATTTAGGGAAACCAGACGATTTAGAAGACCTTATTGATGAAGATGAATGGGAAGACATCACTACAAATTATGAAATTGAGTTTTTAGGTCAGTCTGAAACACAGAATGATTTTTTTGAAGCTCTTTTTAATTATAAAGGAGAATTGCTAGAAATCAGAGTTATCGATTTACCATCTTCAGATATATTGAAGTATTAAGCTTTAAGACCTAAAAATCAAACAATAATTGCACAGTTCAAAACGCTTTTATGAAACTAAAACTATTAATTATATTTCTATTCACTTCAACTGTAATCATAGCTCAAAATCGATTTTCAGGTGGCTTAATGCCTGAATTTTCAGTTGGATATTCTATTTCAGAACGCTTTAGCATTCAACATAAAATCGAGTACCAGCAAGCTATGTTTGATCAGGTTGAAGATGATCTCTATTTTGATCTTCAACAAGCTGATATACAGCATTTTTTAGAATATAAAATCTCACCAACTGTCGATGTTGCTGGTGGATATCAATCTCGATTTGAAGCTGATGGTTTTAACCACCATCGAAGTATACAACAAGTGTCATGGATCAGCAGATTAATCGGCTTAAGGATTGGCTACCGATTTAGGACCGACCAAACATTTTCAAACGATGAGTCGCCATTATTTAGATTTAGAATTAGAGCTAAATCCCAATTCCCTTTACAAGGTTTAGAGGTTGACCAAGGCGAACAGTATTTAGTTATCTCTAACGAAGTTATATACATGACAAAAACACAGTCTGACGATTTTGAAAACCGTTTAAATGCAGGAATTGGTCACTATTTTAATGATAACAACAAGCTTGAAATTGGTTTAGATTGGCGTACTGACGATTACTTAGAGCCTGGTTTTAGAAATCGATTATGGCTTAAAGCAAGTTATTATTTGAGTTTATGAAATATAGTTCCATATCGTTTTACCCTTTCTTAATTGTTGATAAGTTTCGATCATTACTTGATGCTCTGGAGCATTAAAATTAGGGTCTTGTTGAATTATTTGGTTTGCATAAGACCGTGCAAGTTTTAAAATTTGGTTATCCTTAACCAAATCAGCTATCTTTAAATTTAAAATACCACTTTGTTGTGTCCCCATTAAATCGCCAGGACCTCGAAGTTTTAAATCAACCTCAGCTAACTCAAAACCATCATTACTCCTACACATGGTTTCAAGTCGAGTTTTAGCATCATTACTTAATTTATGTCCTGTCATTAAGATACAAAAACTTTGCTCTGCTCCTCGCCCAACTCGACCACGTAATTGATGAAGTTGCGATAAACCAAAACGCTCAGCGCTTTCAATTAGCATTACACTAGCGTTTGGGACGTTTACGCCGACTTCAATTACAGTTGTAGCAACTAAAATCTGAGTTTTCCCTTCAGCAAAACGCTGCATTTCATAGGCTTTATCTTCAGGTTTCATTTTACCATGAACAATTGAAATCCGGTAATTTGGAGATGGAAATTCACGTGATATACTTTCATAACCATCCATTAAATCTTTATAATCGAAATTCTGAGATTCTTCAATTAACGGGTAAACCACATAAGCTTGGCGACCTTTTTTTATTTCGTCTTTTAAAAACTTAAAAACTTTTAAACGATTTTTATCATAACGATGAACTGTTTTAATAGGCTTTCGACCAGGTGGAAGTTCATCTATAATCGAAATATCTAAGTCACCATACAAACTCATGGCTAAAGTTCTAGGAATTGGAGTCGCAGTCATGACTAAAACATGTGGCGGCAAATTGTTTTTTTTCCAAAGTTTTGCACGTTGAGCTACTCCAAAGCGATGTTGCTCGTCGATAATGGATAAGCCAAGATTTTTAAATTTTACCTTATCTTCAATTAAAGCATGTGTTCCTATCAAAATATGTAAAGAACCATCTTCAAGCGAAGCATGAATCTCTTTTCGAGCTTTTGTTTTTGTTGAGCCTGTTAACAATCTTACATTTACCGGAAGCTGCTCGCAGAGTTTAGAAATACCTTCAAAATGCTGTTGGGCTAAAATTTCAGTAGGTGCCATTAAACAGGCTTGAAAGTTATTATCGATAGCCATAAGCATAGACATAAAACCAACTATTGTTTTACCAGAGCCAACATCGCCTTGAAGCAATCGATTCATTTGGGCATTGCTTCCTAAATCTTTTCGAATTTCTTTAAGAACACGCTTTTGAGCATTGGTCAATTCAAATTCTAAGCCGTTGTTGTAAAATTGATTAAAAATTTCACCGACATTATTAAACGGATATCCTTTAATTTTACGTTGTTGTATTAGCTTTTGGCGCAATAGCTGGAGTTGAATATAGAAAAATTCTTCAAATTTAAATCTAAATTGTGCTTTATGTAACTGCTCTAAATTTTGTGGAAAATGAATTGATTTTATTGCCGCTTGCCTTGACATTAATTTTAAGTCTTCTAAGATTGGCTGCGGAAGATTTTCGGTAAATGCTGAATAATGCTCTTTTAATAACTGAAATACTAATTTGGTCATTAATGTGTTAGAAACACCTTTTTTACTCAGTTTTTCAGTTGAAGGATAAACAGGCTGTAAAGCAATATGAGCTTTTTGTTGATGCCTACTTAACAACTCTAATTCAGGATGCGCTACACTATACGTCTTATTAAAATAGGTTAAGCGGCCAAAAACAACATATTGTACATTTGTTTTTAAATTTTCTAACATCCATTTATGCGCTCTAAACCAAACTAACTCCATTACTCCAGTGTCATCTTCAAAATCAGCAACTAAACGCTTGCCTCGTTTTTGCTTTACAAAACGAACGCCTGTTATTTTACCGATGATTTGTACTTCAGCCGATGCAGGTGACAAGTCTTTTATTTTATGGTAGTTAGATTTGTCAATATAGCGGTTAGGAAAAATATTCAACAAATCCTGAAATGTAAATACATTTAATTCTTTATTAAACAACTCAGCCCGATTAGGGCCAACGCCTTTCAAGTAAGCAATGGGTGTTTGTAAACTCGATTTGGTCATAACTTATAAGCCTTCACTGAAAACATGAAAATACGGTAAAAATTACTAACGGCTTAAATAATCTCCAATTTTAAAAACCAAAAATTAATTTAACTATTTTTTTTAAATTTTACTATGCATGCATAATAAATTTTATTACATTTGAAGAGATCCTTTTTTAAAAAATGAGAGAAAAAACAATAGACTATATATTAAGGTCAACTTGGATAGCAGTTGCTAAAATGTATAATGAAGAGGCAGCTAAAAAATCAAGTACAATGGCAACTGGGTTTGCGCTATTAAGTATAGACCCAGAAGATGGAACACCTTCAACAGCTTTAGGACCAAAAATGGGTGTTGAATCTACAAGCCTATCTCGTACCTTAAAAACTATGGAAGAAAAAAACTTGATTAGACGTGAAAAAAACCCGAAAGACGGGAGAAGCGTGTTAATTCATTTAACCGATTTCGGAATTGATATGAGAAATTTTTCAAAAGAAGTCGTATTAGGTTTTGACCAAGCAGTAAAAGATAATATCAGTGAATCTGAATTGAAAACTTTTATAAAAGTTGCTGAAAAAATTCAAGACATGATTACTGAAAAAACAATTTATAAAAACAAAGTTTATAAAAGCATCAATACTTATGAAAAGAAGAATTAAAAAAGTAGCTGTAATTGGTTCAGGTATTATGGGAAGCGGCATTGCATGCCATTTTGCTAATATCGGCGTAGAAGTTCTACTACTCGATATAGTGCCCAATGAACTTAATGAAAAAGAAAAACAACAAGGAAAATCCTTAAACGATAAATCTGTTAGAAATCGTATTGTAAACCAAGCATTACAAAGTTCCTTAAAGTCAAATCCTTCACCAATTTATCATAAAGACTTTGCAAAACGTATTGAAACCGGAAATCTTGAAGATGATATTTCAAAAATTAAAGATGCTGACTGGATTATCGAAGTCGTTGTTGAACGATTAGATATCAAGCAGCAAGTATTTGAAAATCTAGAGAAATACAGAACACCAGGAACTTTAATTTCTTCAAATACGTCGGGAATTCCTATAAAATTCATGAATGAAGGCAGATCTGAAGATTTCAAAAAACACTTCTGCGGAACCCATTTCTTTAACCCACCACGTTACCTTAAGTTACTAGAAATTATTCCAGGACCTGACACTTCAACCGAGGTTTTAGATTTCCTTAATGAATATGGCGAAAAATACTTAGGCAAAACTACCGTTGTTGCAAAAGATACGCCAGCATTCATTGGTAATAGAATAGGTATTTTCAGCATTATGAGTCTATTCCATATGGTCAAAGATATGGACATGACAATCGAAGAGGTTGATAAGCTAACAGGACCAGTAATAGGTAGACCAAAATCAGCAACTTTTAGAACAGTTGATGTTGTAGGTTTAGATACTTTGGTACACGTGGCTAATGGACTTTATGAAAATGTCCCTAAAGACGAGCAACACGACCTGTTTAAGCTACCTGACTTCATCAGCCACATGATGGAAAATAAATGGTTGGGCAGTAAAACTGGACAAGGATTTTACAAAAAAATTAAACATGACGATGGTTCTAGCGAAATTAAATCGTTAGACTTAAGCTCACTTGAATACCGTTCAAAGCAGCGTGCAAAATTTGACACACTTGAAAAAACTAAATCGATTGATCGAGTTGCCAACCGCTTTCCGGTATTAGTTGAAGGAAAAGATAAGGCAGGCAAATTTTACAGAAAAAACTTTGCAGCACTTTTTGCCTATGTGCAAAATAGAATACCAGAAATTACAGATGCAATTTACAAAATTGATGATGCTATGAAAGCTGGCTTTGGCTGGCAACATGGACCATTTCAAATTTGGGATGCTATTGGTTTAGAAAAAGGTATTCAATTAATGAAAGATGAAGGCTTTGAAATTGCAGAATGGGTCACAAAACTATCTGAATCCAAACAAAAATCTTTTTATCATGTAAAATCTGGTAAAACTTATTACTATGAAATAGATAAAAAAACACATGAAAAAATTCCTGGTCAAGATGCATTTATCATCCTTGACAATATCAGAGAAAGCAATGAAGTTTATAGCAATAAAGATTTAGTTGCTGAAGATCTTGGTGACGGTATTTTAAATATTGAATTCAGAAGTAAGATGAATTCTATCGGTGGCGATGTCCTTAATGGAATTAACACCGCTATGGATATTGCAGAAAAAGAATATGACGGTGTTGTAATTTCTAATACTGGAGATAACTTTTCGGTTGGTGCTAACATCGGTATGATTTTCATGTTTGCAGTCGAGCAAGAGTATGAAGAATTAAATGGCGCAATTAAATATTTCCAAGACACGATGATGCGTATGCGTTACTCTTCTATCCCAACTGTAGCTGCTCCACACCAAATGGCACTTGGTGGCGGTTGCGAATTATCAATGCACGCAGATAAAATAGTAGCTCATGCTGAAACTTACATTGGTTTAGTTGAATTTGGTGTTGGTGTTATCCCTGGTGGAGGTGGCTCTAAAGAAATGACCAGACGAGCCGCAATGACTTTCCAAAAAGATGATGTTGAATTGAATAGACTGAGAGAAAATTTCTTAACAATAGGAATGGCTAAAGTAGCTAAATCTGCACACGAAGCTTATGATTTAAATATTCTTGAAAGCGGAAAAGATATTGTTGTTGTTAGCCGAGACCGACAATTAGCAATCGCTAAAGAGCAAGCCAAATTAATGGCTCAAAACGGCTATAGTCAACCTGTTAAAACGAATGATATTAAAGTTTTGGGTAGACAAGCTTTAGGCGCATTTTTAGTAGGAACTGACCAAATGAAAGCTGGTAAATATATTAGTGAACATGATCAAAAAATTGCTAATAAATTAGCTTACGTAATGTCTGGAGGAGACTTATCTGAAGCCAATTATGTATCTGAACAATATCTGTTAGATCTAGAACGCGAAGCATTTTTATCCTTATGCGGTGAACGTAAAACTTTAGAACGTTTACAGCATATGATTAAGAAAGGTAAGCCATTAAGAAACTAAAATATAAAATTAAGATGTTAGAAATTAGATAGTAGGCTAAAATTAATCGATAATAATGCATAACGATAAAGAATTAAAAATAGAAAAAAAGTCAATAAACTTTGTTGAAAATAGACTTCAACTCATAACAAATTGTCCAAATTCTGAAAAGTATGCTTTAATCGGTCAAATTAAAAGAATTGCTACTTCTGTTGCTTCCAAAATTTCGGAAAGAGCTAGCAGAAACATTTATAAAGATTACAACAGATTTTTATCAATCTCTAAAAAATCTTTAAATAAATTTAATACTCAACTAATCATATGCTATCGTCTAAATTTTATGGATAGTAAAGTGTTAGATTGGTTGAAGGATAAAAATAATGAAAACATTAAAATGATTTATAAACTTAATCAAAGCTTGGATCTTAAGTAAGTAAAAACTTAAATCTAAGTTCTAAAATCTAAATATCAGATATGAAAACAGCATATATAGTAAAAGGATATAGAACTGCAGTTGGAAAGGCACCAAAAGGTGTGTTTCGTTTTAAAAGACCAGATGATTTGGCTGCTGAGACAATTGACTACATGATGAAGCAATTACCTGAGTTTGACAAATCAAGAATTGATGATGTTATTGTTGGAAACGCAATGCCAGAAGCTGAACAAGGATTAAATATGGGTCGATTGGTCTCACTAATGGGATTAAAATCTGAAGAAGTTCCGGGAGTAACGGTTAACAGATATTGTGCTTCTGGTATTGAAACTATTGCAATGGCTTCAGCAAAAATTCAAAGTGGAATGGCTAACTGTATTATAGCTGGTGGAGCCGAAAGTATGAGCTACATTCCAATGGGTGGTTACAAGCCTGTACCAAATTATAAAACTGCAAAAGCTGGAAACGAAAGTTATTATTGGGGAATGGGCTTAACTGCAGAAGCGGTCGCAGAAAAGTATAAAATCAACGCAAAAGACCAAAATGAATTTGCCTTTAACTCTCATCAAAAAGCCATTAAAGCCCAAAAAGAAAATAGATTTCAAGACCAAATCGTTCCAATTGAAGTTGAAGATATCTTTGTAGATCCTCAAGGAAAAAAACAATCAAGAACTTACACTGTTCAAGAAGACCAAGGTCCTAGAGCTGACACCTCAGAAGAAGTTTTAAATAAATTAAGACCAGTATTTGCCGAAGGCGGTAGTGTAACAGCTGGTAATTCTTCTCAAATGAGTGATGGCGCAGCTTTTGTTATGATAATGAGTGAAGATATGGTCAAAGAATTAAATCTAGAACCTGTTGCTAGACTTGTATCATACGCGACAGTTGGTGTAGAGCCAAAAATTATGGGTATTGGGCCTGTAAAAGCGATTCCAAAAGCTTTAAACCAAGCCAATTTAAAATTAAATGATATTGAACTCATAGAACTTAATGAAGCCTTTGCTTCTCAATCACTTGCTGTTGCAAGAGAATTAGATATTAATCAAGACATCTTAAATGTAAATGGTGGTGCTATTGCTTTAGGCCATCCATTAGGTTGTACTGGTGCAAAACTATCTGTCCAAATTTTTGACGAAATGAAAAAAAGAAAACTAAAAAATAAATATTCTATGGTTACCATGTGCGTAGGGACTGGACAAGGTGCTGCAGGAATTTATGAAGTATATTAAAAATTAGATAAAATGGAAAAAAAAGATAACATGATACGCGGTGGACAATTTATTGTAAATGAAACAAAAGCTGAAGACATTTTTACGCCTGAAGACTTTTCAGATGAACAAAAAATGATGCGAGACTCTGTTAAAGAATTTGTAGACAGAGAGATTTGGCCTAAAAAAGAAGAATTTGAGAAAAAAAATTATGACTTAACTGAAGACGTCATGCGTAAAGCTGGTGAACTTGGTTTTTTAGGTGTTGCAGTACCTGAAGAATATGGCGGACTAGGAATGGATTTTGTCTCAACAATGTTAGTATGTGATTATATTTCAGGTGCTACAGGTTCATTTAGTACAGCTTTTGGTGCTCATACAGGTATTGGCACCTTGCCAATTACATTATATGGTACCGAAGAACAAAAGAAAAAATACATCCCTAAATTGGCCACCGGCGAGTGGTTTGGCGCTTATTGTTTAACTGAACCTGGTGCTGGTTCTGATGCTAATTCAGGAAAAACGAAAGCGGTCTTATCTGAAGACGGAACCCATTACAAAATCACTGGCCAAAAGATGTGGATTTCTAATGCTGGCTTTTGTGACTTGTTTATCGTATTTGCACGCATTGAAGATGATAAAAATATTACAGGATTTATAGTCGAAAAAGATTTAGAAAATGGAATATCAATGGGTGATGAAGAGAAAAAACTTGGGATTCACTCCTCTTCTACTCGTCAAGTTTTCTTTAATGAAACAAAAGTCCCTGTTGAAAATATTTTAGGTGAACGTAATGGCGGATTCAAAATTGCAATGAATGCACTAAATGTCGGTAGAATAAAACTAGCTGCTGCTTGTTTAGATGCTCAAAGACGAACCATTTCATCTGCCGTTCAATACGCTAATGATCGTGTTCAATTTAATACACCTATTTCAAAATTTGGCGCTATTCGTTCTAAATTAGCAGAAATGGCAACAGCCGCATATGCTGGTGAAGCTGCAAGTTACAGAGCAGCTAAAAATATTGAGGACCGAATCAACGCTAGAAAAGAACAGGGTAACTCTCATCAAGAGGCTGAATTAAAAGGTGTTGAAGAATTTGCTATCGAGTGCTCAATTTTAAAAGTAGCCGTTTCAGAAGATATTCAAAATTGTTCAGACGAAGGTATTCAGATTTATGGCGGAATGGGCTTTTCTGCTGATACACCTATGGAATCAGCATGGAGAGATGCGAGAATTGCCAGAATTTATGAGGGAACCAATGAAATAAACCGAATGCTTTCTGTTGGGATGTTAGTTAAAAAAGCAATGAAAGGTCATGTAGATTTTATGGGACCAGCGCAAGCTGTTGCAGACGAATTAACAGGTATCCCTTCATTTGATACACCCGATTTTTCTGAATTACTTTCAGAAGAGAAAGATATGATTAAAAAGCTTAAAAAAGTATTTTTAATGGTTGCAGGTGCTGCAGCACAAAAATTTGGAACCGAATTAGAAGAGCACCAACAATTACTTTTAGCTTCAGCCGATATCTTAATTGAGATTTACATGGCAGAATCTGCAATCCTCAGAGCTGAAAAAAATGCAAAAATTAAGGGTGAAGATTCTCAAAATGTACAAATAGCAATGGCAAAACTTAAACTTTATAATGCTGTAGAGAAAATCAATAAAAAAGCTAAAGAAGGTATTATTTCATTTGCTGAAGGTGATGAACAAAAAATGATGCTTATGGGATTAAAGCGATTTACCAAATATCACAACTATCCAAATATTGTTGAATTAAGAAATACAATTGCAGATCGTGTAGTTGAAGATAACGGCTATAAGCTTTAAAATAGATTAACAAAAAAGTATATATAAAAAGCTCACCTAAATAGGTGAGCTTTTTATATATTGTCATATTCTTAAATGTAACCTAAACATATTAGCATGAAACATTTCATAACCCTAGCTTTTACTATCTTTTGTGTGTGTCAGATATTCTCACAAGAAAATCCCTACATAAAAAAACATCAAGCCTATTTTGATATGCCAAGAGAATCATTATTTATTCACTTAAATAAATCAAAGCTAATTAAAGAAGAAAGTTTGTGGCTAAAAGGTTATGCTTTAAACAGACAAACTGACAAGCTTCACCAAAACATAACTAATGTTAACTTGTCTATTTATAATAGTCAAGGTCAATTACTAAACTCTAAAATGTTACTCGCTAATCAAGGCATCTTCATAAGTCAAGTAAAAATTGACAGCACATATCTGCCCGGAAAGTATTTTATAAAAGCGATGACCAACTATATGAATAACTTTAAAGAGCCTGACGTTTTTATTGAGTCATTTGAGGTTATTAACGAAATTAAAACACCTGAACTTCCAAAGCAAAAGTTTAGAATTAAGATAAAGCCTGAAAGCCAAAATTTAGTATATGGCTTAAGTAATAATTTAGGCATTAGAGTAGAAAGCTTAAACCATGTTGGCTTAAAAACAAATATTGATTTAATTGAAAACAATAAAATTATTAAGCAAATTAAGAGTAGTAAAAACGGTTTAGCGCTTCTTAATTTTAAACCACAAAAAGGAAATGAATATAAAGTCAGAGCTACAACTAATGGTGGATATAGTGAAGAGTATTTTATAAACCAAATAGAGTCAAGTGGAATTTGTATGCAGCTCAAAAAAATTAAAGATTACTTATTTTTTAATATTGAAGCCACAAAAGATATTAATGTAGAAGACCTTACACTTTTTATTCATCAAGAAGAAAAATTCTTATCAAAAAAATTAAAGCTAAAAGACTTAAATAAAGGCTTAGCATTTCCCACAGATAAACTATTTCAGGGGCTAAATACAATATTGATCTTAAAAGATGATCAGCCTTTATTAGAGCGTATATTTTTTAATACAACATCAGATGTTACTAAATTCAAGGGTAACTATACTATTAACCAGGTTAAAAACACAGATTCTATACAAGTTAACCTTGAGTTTATAGAAAAATCTGAGCTTCAATTAAGTGCTTCGGTCCTACCTAAAAATCAAATTACCTATAACTATCACAACAACATATTAAAAAACTTCAGATTTAGACCTTATTTGACACCTGATAGCTATTCATTAATTAAAAGCCTCGGCCATATATCTAAAGCTGAATTAGATATTGTGATGTTAATGAGTGAAAGTCGATATACAAAAAACATTTCAAAATATAAGGCGCCTGAGTTAAATTATGAAAGACAAAATGGGGTGAAGCAAACACTAAATATTAATCAAAAATTGAAGCCAAATGACATTTTACTTTTAGGTATAGGAACACAATTCAATAAAGAGTTTACAGAATATTTAAATAACCGAAGAAAATTTGAATTTCAAAATCGCTATCCAATCAATTCGGAAGTACAAAAATTTGCTATTATCACAAAACAAAGAAACTTTAAAGCTCCTAAATTAGCTTTAAAGCATACATTTATTTTTCAAGATAATTTTGACATCAATTTTAATAAATATGTACCCGAACAAAAAAGTATGTATTCTGAAACTAATCTGTCTAGCTCTAGAATTGTTTCAAATTTCACAAATACCAATCAATTAGATGAAGTGTTAATATCAACTTCAAAAAAGAGAGAAAAAAAGAATAAAGTCAAGCTAACTAGAGGCGATAAAGAAGACATCACAGAAGACGAAGTAAAACGCTTTTTTAAGCTCTCGGTTTATCTAAGATATAAAGGGTTTAAGGTACTTGATCAACAAGGAACTTTTAGTGTACAAACCTTTTCTCAACGCTCTATAAGTGGTAGTAATGAAGTTGCAATAATATTAGATGGTGCACGTTTAACAGACACTTCTTTTTTAAGTAATGTACCTTTAAATCAATTTGAATCAGTAACAATTAATAAAAGTGGATTTGGAGAAGGTTTATTTGGTGCCAACGGAGTTATTAAGCTTGAAAGTAGAAAAACTGCAATTTATGGTGATGATAAAGATCAGTTATTTACAAATGTTGAAATTAAAGATGGTTTTGCCCCAATTAAAAAATTCAAAAACCCAAATTATAACTTTTATAACACTCAGGTTTTTAAGAAGCTTGGAACTATAGCTTGGTTCCCTAACCTTCAGGTAAAAAGTGAAAAACCTAGCCTTAAGCTAAAAATTGTTGATACAAAACTAGACTCAATTATAATTTTTATTGAAGGAATTACTAAAGGCGGTCAACTTCATAGCTATAAAATACCAATAGCTATATCAAAATAGCTTCAAAATTTAAAACATCACTTTTAGTCAAATCAATAATATGTTAAAAAGTATTAATTTGTGATAGGTTGCTCATTTGCTTTTTAATTTTACGAAAAACATAAAACAATGAAAAAATTACAACTTAGCATTTTTGCTTTAGTGATTGCCTTTACTTTTTCTTGCAAAAATAATGAAGCAGCTAAAGATGAAACAAAATCAGAAACAGAAACTAATGAAGTAAAAACCGAAAAAATTAGCTTAACTCCTCTTGAAGGTTCGCCTGCTTACGCTGATTCAAAACTTATGCTTGATGGTGAAGCAATGCTTCAAGTCAATCCAGGTGAAAATACTTTTAATTTTGCTGTTGAAAATTATGAACTTGGTATCCAAACACCTAACGCAGGAGATAATGGTCTAGCAAATTCGGCAAAAGGCCAGCATATTCATGTCATTATGGACAATAAACCATACTCAGCCCATTATACAACTGAAGTTAAAAAAGACATCCCTGAAGGCGATCATGTAATGTTAGCGTTTTTATCTCGTTCATATCACGAGTCTGTTAAAAATGCTGATGCAGTTGTTGTTAAAAAAATTACAGCTGGAAACCCTGCCGATAGCTTAAAAATGAATGTTGATTTATCTGCTCCTCACCTATTTTATTCAAGACCAAAAGGAACTTATAAAGGTGAAGATGTAAATAAAGTTTTACTTGATTTTTATCTAGTAAATACTGAAATTAGTGAAGATGGTAATAAAGTGTTAGCTACTATTAATGGTGAGGAATTTACGATTACTGAATGGCAGCCATACGTTATGGAAGGTTTGCCTCTAGGTGAAAATACAATTGAATTACAGCTAGTAGATGAAAATAACCAACCAATTGATGGTCCATTTAATTATGTTAAACGAACTGTGATGTTAGAAAAATAATTAATCTAACTCATGGAGCGGTATTCTAAAAGAGATTGTAACTTTACAATCTCTTTTTTTTGCTTTAAACTTAAAATAAATGAATCCTTCAGCAAATGCGTGGATACCAAAGTTGCTATCTAGTCTCAATCAAGTTGATAATCCTAATTACCAAAAATTAAGAGAATGTGGCTTTGTTTATGGTACAAATATTTCAACCTGCTTTAAAAATCAATCAATATCTAGCTTAACATTATCAAAAGAAGAACTTGCAAAAATTAATTTAGTCTCTGCATTGTACGCCATCACTCAAACTACAACAAGAATAGATTCATCTAATTTTACAGATTTTATAGTTGAGTTTTATAGCGAATTAGAGAAACCTAAAACAAAACCTTTAAGCTGGTTTAAATTAAATCAATCGCCTGAATCTAAACTTGAGAGTATAATTGCCAAACGTGTACAGACTAATTCTAGCGTATTAGAACGTAATTTCAGCAACATCTTAACCAATGTTTTTTTAAATATTGATGTTGAAACATTTCATCATTTCACAGTTTATAAAAGCGATTGCGTAGAGTTTTCAAGAAAATTTGAATCTGCTCTAACTAATATTGTTTCAATTGCGTTACACTTTAAATCTAAAAAAACATCTACAGAACACATATTAACAAAATTACTAGAAAGCTCATTACGATATCAATCTAAAGCTATTGTGTTTTCACCTAATGTTGAAGAGTTAAAACTTGATTTTTTAAAGACTTTAACCTCTAAACTTTATATCCTTGATATTGCTTGTATGGCGATTTTCAGTGATGAAAAGGTTGAAGCTTCTGAACTAGATTTCATTTACTCGCTTTCACTTCGATTGAATCTAACAACTAAACAGGCTGATGAAGCAATTACATCAATAAAGTTGTTTATTAAAAATCATAGAGATGAAATTTCATATTTTAATACATCTAACCCTATAAAACATTTTTACGACCGAACCTATCGTAGCACAACGACCTTATTAATCAGAAATAAAAAACGCTTAATAAACGAAATTTATGAAAGTAAAGAGTTGTTAATATTATTATCAAAATCAACTCATACGGAGTTAAATTCAGAAGAAAAACGCTTGGTTAAACAGCAGCTTATTGATATTTTTAAAAGCATCCCTTCACTAGCTATTTTTGCTTTGCCTGGTGGTGGAGTTCTACTACCAATTATCATTAAATTTATACCGAAACTATTGCCTTCATCTTTCAATGAAAACCTCAATGATTAAATAAGGTTAATCATCAAAAATGATACTTTGGTAAGCACCTAAATTTGGCATTAATGTTCGGTCCTCACTTAAGATGTCTAAGGGTACTTGATTAGCCGTTGTTTGATTTCCCGAAATATTTGCTGCCGAGTCTTGACCTATTATTAACTGGTTTTCTTGCGGATTGAGAAAATCTGGCGTTTCATTTAAAATTATATTTGTATAAATTGATGTATCATCAAAATTGTATAAAGCTTCATTAGCAAAGTTATTATTAAAATCATTGAATCGTACTAAACTATGATCAAAATTTATATTAAACGCAGCATTTTCATTGGCATTAAATTGAAGTTCAATATTTTCATTACCATAAATTATACAATTTGAAAAACTTGCATTTAAATCGGCTACAAATATTTGTTCTTGAGTTTCAAGTTCATTTTCTATTAACACGGCTGGAAAATTTCTAAAGCTGTTTTGCCAATAGTTCACTAAAGTACAATGTTTGAAGTCATATGTTCCGCCTAGTGATAAATTCAAAGCGGCCTGACCTGCATTATTAATGACCAAATTTTCAGCTATAATATTACCTGTACGTGCTAACAAACCAACATTAGAGGAGTTGTAAATTTGAGTATTTTTAAGTTGCAAAGTAGGATTTATGGTACCATCGCTAGAGTCCATTAAAACGCCTACTGTTGCATTTTTAATAGTTACATGCTCAAATATATGGTTTGTACTTCCAGCCGTTAGCCAAACGGTATTCCATTGTCCAGGAACATCTGAAAATTCGGGTTCTAAACGATCACTTTCAAAAATAATTTCGTTTTCTAAGTCATCTGTACTACTATAATCTCCAATTGCATGAATAGTGGCCCCATTTGCTGCAATTAAGCCACTACCATCATGAAAGTGAAGTCGTGCACCAGGTTCAATCTGTAATGTTTTTCCGCTTGGCACGGCTGCAAAACCGTAGATTACATAAGGCTTTTCATTGGTCATGACTAACTCTTGATCAGACATGAAAAAACCTTCAATTAACACTTCTTCACCATCTGCGTTTTGACCGAGTGATAAAGTTTCAGTGGTACCATCAGGAAAACGTTCAGGATATAAAAATCTTGCATCTTTTATTAAACTGACTAATTCTACTTTTTGGGTTTGACTAGAAGATGTGAAATTAATTTGATCGGTATAAAGAAACTCTAAGCTATTCTGAGCGACCTCAGATATATCTGCGGTAACTTCAACAAAAACAAAAATGCTATCTTTTGCTAGAATTTCAACATTATTAATAAGTTTACCAGTTCTTCCGTTAACATTCAGTCTAAATTTAGAATTTTCACCCTTAGCCAATGTCACTTGTGGTATACTGATATCATCATCAGAATTATTGTAAACTTTAAATTGATAGGTACTTGAACCTATGTTCGTAAAAACTGTATCTAAATAGACTGTATCTTTAGAAAAACGAAGGTTTCCAGAATTTATTGAAGTTGAAAAATCTTCGCGACATGAACTGATACCGAGTATAAAAAGTAAAACTAAACTAAATTTAATGATGTATCTCATGTTACTTTTTAATTAATTCAATTTCAAAAAGCTTATCCCAGTTTTTACCAGTTACAAACAATTGTTCTGTATTTTTATTGAATGCAATACCATTTAAAACATCAAGTTGGTCATGTTGGGTCACCTTCTTTTTAAGTCCGCGTAGGTCTATTAAGCCTTCAACAGCACCTGTCTCTGGATTAATAATCACAATACCATCTTTCAAATAAGTATTGGCATAAATTTTACCATTAATGTATTCTAATTCATTCAAACGATTTAAAACAGCCGAATGAGTTACTGCCTGAATATAGTCAACTTCTTCAAAAGTTTCTTGGTCTAACCTCCAAATTTTAGTAGAACCATCGCTTTTGTAAAGCCACTGATGATCATGAGTTAATCCCCAACCTTCTTTACTGGCATTATACTTAAACTTACCTATTTTTTCCATATCCAAATTATAAATCAAGCCTTCATTAGATTGGTAAGTTAGCTGGATAATTTTTTCATTAAAAATAGTTAGGCCTTCGCCAAAATAAAATTGATCTAAATTTACTTTTTTGTAAATCTCTCCGGTTTTGTAATTAACTTTTCTTAGCGATGATTTTCCTCGTAAACCTGTGCTTTCGTACAAGGTGTCTTTGTAAAATTCTAAACCTTGAGTATAAGCTTCTATATCGTGTGGATACTCATTAACAATATTATAGGTATAAAGTTGAGGTTTTTTATTATTGTAAACGGTAAAAGATGTTTTTACTTCAACCGATTCTCCTTCTGAAAATACTTCAACTGAAATAGAGTTAACACCTAATTTTTGCTCACTAAGTTGAAGTTCAAAAACAGAATTTGAAGCTAAAGTTTCATTTGATTCCCAGTTTTTTAATTTTAAAGAATCTATACTAAAATCTTTTGGATTTAGTAATTTTAACTTCAGCGTTGATGATTGTGTGAGTTCTTCAGGGTTAAGCACTTTCAAAGTGAATTGATTTGAAGAAAAATCTTTACAGCTCACTAAAACTAAAGCTAATAAAATGATAATCAGTTTTTTAAACATCTTAATGATTTGAGAATAAAATTAATAACGCTAAAATAGGGAATTTAGTAGAATTGAGCCTTGCCAAAATTAAATTTGATTGTATATTTGCAACCGGCAAGTCCTACACAACCAGCTCCTGTCGAATCCTCCAGGGCGGGAACGCAGCAAAGGTAGATGGTCGTAGCGGTGTGATGTAGGTCGCTTGCCTTTTTTATTTTTTTCAATCACGATTTACCTTTCTTTCATTTTTTTCTTATCTTGATTTATTAGATATTTGCTCAAAAATTATCATGCCGCAAGATATCGTTTTCATTACTGGAGCCTCATCAGGAATAGGTAAATCAATCGGCGAACATCTTGCAAAACACAACTATAAAGTTTACGGTACAAGCCGAAATCCTAAACATTCTAAAAACAATGGGATTAATTTTATACAATTAGATGTAACGTCTTCTGAAAGTATAAATAAGGCTATTAATGAAATTATTAAACAAGAATCTAAGATTGATGTTTTAATTAATAACGCTGGTGTTGGCATTACTGGTCCAGTTGAAGAAATACCTAATGAAGAAATGTTTAAGGTTTTCCAGACCAATTATTTTGGTCCTGTACAATTAATTAATTCTGTACTGCCGTACATGCGCCAACAAAATAAGGGCTTTATCATCAACATAACCTCTATTGCTGGATTTATGGGTTTACCTTTTAGAGGCCATTATTCTGCAAGTAAAGGTGCGTTTGAAACTATTACAGAAGCCTATCGCTTAGAGTTAAGAAACACAAATATTAAACTAACCAATATTGCTCCAGGTGACTTTGCAACTAATATTGCTTCTGGCCGCTATCATTCGCCAGTTAACAACAATTCATTTTACAAAAACACCTATCAAAAATCCTTAGATTTAATGAATGAACACGTTGATCATGGTTCAAACCCTGAACAAATGGCTAAAAAAGTTCACCAAATATTATTAAAATCAAAACCTAAAATTCACTATAAGGTTGGTAGTTATTTACAAAAAATATCGCCTTTTTTAAAAGCTATTCTGCCAGATAAGACTTACGAAAATTTATTAGCAAACCATTATAAACTTTAAATTCACAACACATGAAATTTTTTATTGACACAGCAAACCTTGACCAAATTAAAGAAGCTCAGGATTTAGGCATTTTAGACGGCGTCACAACTAACCCATCTTTAATGGCTAAAGAAGGAATTACCGGTGAAGAAAATATTATTAACCACTACAAAGCAATTTGTGAAATTGTAGATGGTGATGTTAGTGCTGAAGTTATTGCCACTGATTTTGATGGCATTGTAAAAGAAGGCGAAGCTCTAGCTAAACTTCACGACCAAATCGTTGTAAAAGTACCGATGATAAAAGATGGCATAAAAGCCATAAAATATTTTTCTGATAAAGGAATTAAAACTAATTGCACATTAGTTTTTTCTGTTGGGCAAGCTATTTTAGCCGCTAAAGCTGGAGCAACTTATGTATCTCCTTTTATAGGCAGACTTGACGACATCTCGACAGATGGACTTAACTTAATTGAAGAAATTAGACAAGTTTATGATAACTACATGTTTGAAACTGAAATTCTTGCCGCTTCTGTAAGACACACAATGCATGTTGTTGATTGTGCTAAAATTGGTGCCGATGTTATGACTGGACCACTATCTTCTATTGAAGGTTTACTTAAACATCCTTTAACCGATATTGGTTTAGAAAAATTCTTAGCTGATTACAATAAAAATAAGTAACTAAAACTGTTGATACGTTTATTTTAAAATTTATCACAAAAGAACAAGCCCTGAAATATTTCAGGGCTTGTTCTTTTTAAGCGATTTTGTTATAATTTATTGCTTTAAAATTATTTTTATTGCTATTTTTGAATAAACACTATCAATATGAATCGAATAATTACTCTTCTATCCTGCTTATTTTTATTATTCAGTATTAAAACAAAAGCGCAATGCTCAACAACTCCTGCACAGGTTTCAGATATAACTTTAAGTGTAAATGCTGGCTCTCTTTCAGTTAACTGGAACGAAGTCAGTGCAGACACTCGATATTTAGTTATTGGTCGTGAAGCATCAGAAACAACTTTTACTCCTTTAAACGGAACTACTTACACAACCGGAGCTAACTTAAATTTTATGGCAGCTACAACTTTAGGTGGTGACAACTCAAAACTTTTAGCAAATACTTCTAATGAAAGCGTTAACATAAGTGGCTTAGAAGAAGGTAAAACATATCATATCACCATATTTGCATTCTGTAACAATGGTAAGTTATATAATACTAACATCACAAATGAAGCTAATTCAGATTCAATTTTATTTACAATTAATTATTGCTCTATAAGTTCAAATAGTGCTAGTGATACAGATATTAATAGCATCTCGACAGATGGTTTTAGTAATTCAGACGCTGGCGGAACAGAATCAACTGAGTATTATGATAATACCAATCTTAGTCCAATTGAGATTTTCAGAGACACAGTATTTGATTTAGACTTAAATGTTAGCTCAAGCAGCACAGAAGCTTCTCAAGTTATTGTTTGGATAGATTTTAATCGTGATGGTGATTTTAATGACTCATCTGAAAGTATTGATTTTGGTGAAATTAGCGCTAATACTACATCAACCTTGACGCAAGCTATAGAAGTTCCTGTAAATGCAACCTTAGGCACGACTAGATTAAGAGTAGTTATTAAAGAAGGGACTTCAGATCCTTCAAATTGTGGTAATCAAAACGGAATCGAAGTTGAAGATTACAGCATTAATATTAATACAATTAACACATCTGATGTTTTAAACATCTCTAATAATTCAACCTCAAACACAATAACAGCGAATGAACAAACAGTAGATTTTGGTGGCATCGACTCAGGTGTTGGTTTTGAATCTATATTTTTTGAAATTAAAGATGACAGTAATTTTCCTGATGGAAAAAACACAGAAGTTAGCCAAATGACGCTCCGAGAAGGAAACAATAATACCTTTAATTGGGATGGTTTAGACCTTAATAAAGTTGTAATAACGTATAGCGATAATTCAGATTTCACGAGTGCATCAACACTAATACTTACATCAGCTGAAGTAACACAAACGGCAAATTCTCTAAGTTTAGACTTATCAAGTTCAACAATAAACATTTTAGACAATACCTCTAAATACTTTAAAATAAATTTATTTTTAGATGAAACACTGCCAGTTGATAGCGATCAAAGTCTTTTTCAAGCTGAAGTTACTTACAACAACCTCGGATTTTCAACCACAACTGGCAGTAATGGTTTCTTAAGCGAAATTAATTCTGGAAATGATATTTTAGGTCCAGAACTTACCATTAATGTAGAAGCTTCTCAACTAATATTCACCAACACCTTTTTAAGTGACTATTTTGTAAATATAAATTTTGAAACTATAACTGTTCAAGCTAAAGACATTAACGGGAATTTAGATACAGATTACTCAAATGAGATTACTTTAAGCTCAGATGATCTCAATGGTATTGACATCTCAGTCGATGCTACAAATTCGGTACTTGCTGAAAATGGTGAAGCAAATTTTAATGCTATTTTTTATGATGAAATAGCCACCGCAGAAACACTTCAAGCAACTGATGGAACATTAACTTCAAATTCTTCCTCAAGTTTTAATGTAATTGAAACTGATGCAGATACACAAATTGAATCACCTACTGCTCAAATTTTACCAAGTACAGTCATTGCTGCAGACCATACAAGTTCAGGAACACCAATTGAAGTTTTCAGATTTGATATTGAAGACTTAGGGACTTCAGATGGTTTATCAACCTTTGTAACTGAAATTAAATTTACTTCAGCAGATAACAATACAGCTAATTTTCAAGATGTTATCAACAACATTAGCCTATCAGACGGAACACAAACCTATATAGCAGATAGCTTTACTACCACTCAAGACACCATTACCTTAAGCTTTGCGGCAACACCGATTGAAGTGAACGATGCCTCAACTTTAACTCTTACTGCTTCAGTTGAACTTTCAAATAATCCAATTGTAGATAATAGCATTATAGCTTTAGAGATTGATACTTCTAATCACGAATTTAGTTCTACTAATCAAGGTTCAAATTTTGAAGAAAACCAGAGCAACGGAATTATTACAGGACCTGAAATTACTCTAAATGTTGTTGCAACTGAACTTATTTTCTCAAAACAACCTAGCAATACGTTAATTGGACAAACAATAGTTCCAGCAGTTGAAGTTGCTGCGGTAGACATTAATAATAACTTAGATACTGATTATTCACAAGATATTACATTAACACCAAGTGGTGTATCAACAATAAGCCTTAGTTCAATTCTTACAGAACAAGCAGCCAGCGGTATTGCCACATTTGATGATTTAAGTTATTCTTCAATTGGTATCGACAATTCTTTATCTGCAGAAGATAATTCAGCTCCGACAAGTTTGGTTAGCGGTACTAGTAACTTATTTGAAATTTTAGGTACATTTGATGAAACAAGTTTAGTGAACACGCCTGTGTCGCAATCAACTAATCAAATTATTGAAGCCGCATCATTTACTGATGCATCATCTACATTCGAAGTTTTTAGTTTTAGTTTAAATGATACAGGTCCAGATGGTTTATCGACCAATGTTACGCGAGTAAGTTTTACGCCTTCAACTGAAAATACAGCTGACTGGAGTGATCATATTTCGGGACTTGTTTTAAGTGATGGGACTACAACTTATACGCCAGATTCTTCAACAATAACTGATACCGAAATTACACTTGTGTTTAACACACCGATAATTATTGAAGACTCATCAAGTTTAGAACTCAAAGTAAACGCTTTTTTAAATACAACTAATATTGTAGATGGCGCTATTATTAGTTTTGAAATATTAACTTCTAATACAGCATTCAGTGCAAATACTTCAGGAAGTCGATTTAATTCACCTTACGTTACAGAAACAATTACAGGTCCAGAAATAACCATAGACGTTGTAGGTACTGAACTTGCTTTTTCATCTCAGCCTACAAATACGTTAATATTTCAAAACATGTCTACAGTCGAAGTAAGCCTGAGCGATGTTAACGGCAATGAAGATACAACCTCAACAATACAAGTCAATATCACATCTACAGGTAGTTTAGTTGGTGGTACGACTTCTTCCCAAACTAGTAACGCCTTTGCTTCATTCGGTGATATCGTTCACGACGCTACAGGTACAGGCTTAACTCTAACTGCTAACGCAACAGGGTTTACCTCGATTACTTCAACAAGTTTTGATATCACAGATGAAGAAGTCATTGCATTACAAGATTGGGATGACACCACACCTGTTTGGACTATAAATTCTGTAAGTTCACTTACAAATGCAGGTTGGGATATTAATTATTTCGGAGAAATTAACACTTCAAATGTTAACGTAAATGAATTCTCCAACACTTTATTTTCTGGTGAAATTTTTGGTATTAATAACCTTCTAGCCATCACAGGTGCTTCAAATCCTGAGTTGATCGAGTTAGTTAATGTCGATGTTTCTAACTATAACGACATTTCTTTTTCATTTGACTATGAATATTTAAATCTAGATGATGCTGTTGATGTTCTATCTTATGAACTATTTTATGATGATGTTTCACAAGGTGAAGTAAGCCTTCTATCTACTGGAACAGATCAAGACTTGAGTGGAAACATTAATCTGAGTATAGATGAAAGTGGTGGAGAAATCAGTAACATACGTGTAACGCTCAAAGTATTTAATAATAGTTTAGATGAATATATTGGGATAGATAATATCTCTCTTTTGGGTAAAAAAGCAAGTATAGATTACGTTTATGATGGCACAAGTTGGTCTCCAGAAAATCCTGATGGCATTGCAACAATTCAGGATAATCTTACAGTAGAATCAGGAACAACTAGTTTAAACTCAATTAACTTTTGCAATAACCTACAAATTGATGCTGGCGCAACTTTAAATTTAAATGCGGCAACAACCTTTTCTGGTGATATCATAAACGATGGTGAGTTAAATGCTACAGATGCAGATCTAGAATTTAAAGGCTCAACTGCCCAAAATTTAACCTCATCAACCAAAATAAATGTAAAATCGATTAAATTAAGTAATTCAAACAATCTCACACTAGACACGGACATCGATTTGTTTGAAACCCTAACAATAGATGCAGGAAATATTAATATTACTACTAATGACACCTTAACTCTAAGAAGTAATGCGTTAGGCACGGCATCTATCGGTCAAATTGCTAACGGTTCATCAATCAGTGGTGGGATTATAATTGAGCAATTTATTCCACAATCTAACCGTGCATTTAGATATTTATCATCACCAATTTCTACAACAACTTCAATTAATGACAACTGGCAAGAAGGCCAAAATAATAATTCTGGAGAAATTTCAAACTATAACGAAAATTGGAATGATTATGTTGCTAATGGACACAATAATAACAATAATCCAGGATTTGGAACTCATATAACTGGATCTAACACAGGCTCTGATGGTTTCGATGAAACTCTCACTGGTAATTCGTCTATATTTAGTTGGGATAATTCGTTTCAACAATGGAATTCAATCTCAAATACGCAATCTAATTCATTAATTGCTGGCAATGCTTACACAGTTTTGATTAGAGGCGACAGGTCTACTAGTTTATTTTCAAACTCAGTTGTCGGAGGTGCAACAACATTAAGAATAAAAGACAATGCTGAAAACCTAGTTTATGGTAATACAAATGTCAATAGCAATTTATTAAATTCTGAAGCCATTGGAAGCTGGAATTTAATTGGGAACTTATATCAAGCTAAAGTTGATATGCAACAATTAACTAACAATTCAACTGATATTCAAACAAACTATTATTATGTTTATGACCCAACTCTAAATCAGCGTGGTGGTTATGTAGCTGTAGACTTAAACACCATTAATGGCTCGCCAACGCCAAGTTCAAATCAAGACAAATACTTACAACCTGGCCAAGCCTTTTTTATACAAAATACAGGAATTTCACCTCAGTTAAGTTTTCAAGAAAACTATAAAAAAGCCGGGCAAGTCACAAATGTTGTTTTAAATACTTCAAATAATACTGACTTTAAAGAAGTTAATATTGAAGTATTTAAAAATCAAACTTTAGTTGATGGTGCAAAAGTTGAGTTTGGAAGCCAATATAGTGATGAAGTTAACTTTGAAGATGCTTTAAAATTATGGAATAATGACGAAAGTTTAGCAATTAAAAATAATGAAGATTATTTGAGTATTGATAAAAGAAATACTTTAAATCAGGATACTGAAATAAATTTATTCTTATGGAATTTTACTTCAACTAATTATATCTTTAAAATAAATATCACTAATGTTGAAAACGCAATATTATATGATCAATATTTAGAGACTTATACAGCATTAGAAAGCGGGCAAAATTCAATTGATGTTGAAATTGATGAAGCCATAACTGAATCGATTGACTCTAACCGTTTTAAGATTATTTTTGATCCAACAACGCTTAACTTTGAGAATTTTGAAGACTCCATTGAAGCGCTTAGCATTTACCCGAACCCGAATTCTGGTAAATTGATTAACATAAAAGGAAACTATGACTTCGAAAACATTAAAGTTAATATTTATGATCAATTTGGAAGACTTATTAACTCGCCTTCAATAAAACAACAACAAATCGATTTAGAGACTGCTTTAAATCCTGGTATTTACTTTATAGAATTTAATAATGGTGATATTAAATCGACTAAAAAACTGATCGTTAAATAGTTAATTCAAAAGATTAAAGAAAAAACCTGAGATTAATTCTCAGGTTTTTTTATGTTAAAAAATTATATTTTTTGCTTACAATTAATATTTTTTGCTATTTTTATGTATGCAAAAACAATACTTATGAAATCAATTACTTTTTTAACATGTTTAATGACCATTTTCGGGAGTGTTTATGGTATGCAGAATAACAATAGCGGAGAAATAACAGCTGATCTTTACCGAGTGACTAATACAGATGAAATTTTAGTTGATGGTGTTAGGATTCAATTTAATGAACTCTACTCTGACCAAGTATTAAATGAAGATGCAGGGAAAATGTGGAATCCTGATGAAAGCATAGCAATTCTAAATCAAAGCTACTATCTGAGTATTGATAAAAGAAATTTATATAATCCAAATACAGAAATTAAATTTTACTTTTATAATTACGTTGCTACAAATTATAAACTTGAAATTAATAGTGATTTAAATGATCAAGTGTATTTATACGACAGTATGGCAAATACCTATTCAACTCTAACTCCTGGAACAAATATTATCTACTACAGTGTTGAAAACAATCAAATTTCAGCTTCACCAGAACGTTTTAAAATTGTATTTACAAATCCTTTTGATAACACTTTATCTACTACAGAGATAACATCAAAAAATATAAAAATTTATCCAAACCCTTCTAAGGATGGTTTTGTAAATATAGATACACATTTACTAAAAGGTCTAGACGTTGAACTTTTAGTTTATGACCAACTAGGACGCCAAGTATTCAAAGACAAAAGAAACATTCAAACTAATAGCTCAATGCTTAATTTAAGCACCTCAGTTAAACAAGGCACCTACATGCTACAAATTAAAACAGACCAACAACAATTTACCAAGCGTTTAGTGGTATTATAAGTTATATTTAGATGTTATCTAATAAATGCCTAACATAATCATGTTGGGCATTTGTGTAATCTAAATGCGTCACCATTCGCATTTTACCTTCACCCATATTACTGATTCTAACTGAATGTTGATCTAAATGATTTAAAAAATCGTGTTCTGAAATTGAATCAGAATTCAAATAAAAAATAATTATATTCGTTTCTACATTTTCAACTGAAGCTATATAACTTTGTTCGTTTAAGCAAGTCTCTAGTTCTTTTGCTTTCTGATGATCGACTTTCAGTTGCTCTAAATGATTTTCTAAAGCATAAAGACCAGCAGCAGCTGCAAAGCCAACCTGACGCATACCACCACCTAAAACCTTTCTTACTCGAATAGCATTTTTCATTATTCTAGAATCACCAACTAAAACAGTTCCCATAGGTGCTCCTAAACCTTTTGACAAACAAATTGATATCGTATCAAATAATTCACCATAAATTTTAGGTTCATGTTGTTTAGCCACAATAGCATTCATTAATCTTGCACCGTCTAAATGCAAACCTAAATTGTGCTGATTGCATACTTCTCTAATCTTTTTAATTTCCTCTAGATCATAACAAGCACCGCCACCTTTATTAGTTGTATTTTCTAAACAAACTAAAGAAGTTAAAGGACTATGGTAAAAATCTGGAGCATTGATTCCTGCTTCAACTTGTTTGGCAGTAATAATACCGCGATTACCATCAAGTAGCTTACAACTAACACCACTATTAAAAGATGCACCACCACCTTCATAATTATATACATGCGCCCATTTATCGCAAATCAGTTGTTCACCAGGTTGGGTATGCAACTTAATTGCGGTTTGGTTAGCCATACTTCCTGTCGGAAAATACAAAGCCTCATCCATACCAAATAAGTTAGCCACATAATCCTCAAGCTTATTAACTGTAGGATCTTCTTTGTAAACATCATCACCAACTTCAGTCTTCATCATCGCTTGCATCATAGCATGAGTTGGTTTTGTAACCGTATCACTTCTTAAATCGACTTGCATAACAATTTTTATTTCAAATAAACAATAAAGGTATTGATATGCCAACTCATATTTTCTAAATTTGTTCAAAAAATTAGACATGATTAATCAAGACACACTCAAATCATTACAAAAAAGATTAACCGCTCTAAAACAGTATCTTTGACTTAGATGCTAAAGCCATAAAAATTTCAAATGAAGAGGAAAAAACCTTTGCGCCTGATTTTTGGGATCAACCACGTGAAGCCCAAATTATCATGCAAGAAATCAATAAGGAAAAACAGTGGATAAAAGATTTTAACCACGCCAAAACTTTAGTTGAAGAAACCGAAACTCTTTACGAATTTTTTAAAGAAGACGAAGTAACCGAAACTGAAGTTGAAACTGCCTACGCTAAAGCAATTGCCTCAATTGAAGATTTAGAATTTAAAAACATGCTTTCAGATGAAAGTGACGAGCTAACAGCTGTTCTACAAATTACTGCTGGTGCTGGTGGTACCGAAAGTTGCGATTGGGCTGAAATGCTTATGCGAATGTATATCATGTGGGCTGAACGAAAAGGCTTTAAAATAAAAGAACTCAACAACCAATCTGGAGATGTTGCAGGCATAAAAACAGTAACATTAGAAATTGAAGGCGATTATGCTTTTGGTTGGCTTAAAGGTGAAAATGGTGTACACCGATTAGTTAGAATTTCTCCTTTTGACAGTAACGCTAAACGTCACACTTCTTTTGCTTCGGTTTACGTCTATCCCTTAGTTGATGACCGCATAGAAATAGATATTAACCCTGCAGATATAAAATGGGATTTTGCGCGTTCGAGTGGTGCTGGTGGCCAAAATGTAAACAAAGTAGAAACCAAAGCCATTTTAACACATCACCCAAGCGGTATAATTATACATAATTCTGAGACTCGCTCGCAGTTAGAAAACCGTGAAAAAGCAATGCAAATGCTTAAATCTCAACTTTATGAGATTGAATTACAAAAGCAGTTATCAGCCCGAAATGAAATTGAATCTGAGAAAAAAAGTATTGAATGGGGTTCTCAAATTAGAAATTATGTGATGCATCCTTACAAACTCGTTAAAGATGTTAGAACAAACTATGAAACAGGCAATGTTGATGCCGTAATGAACGGAAACATTGATGAATTTTTAAAAGCTTACCTTATGGCAGAAGGACAAAAAACGGAACAAACAGAAGAATTATGATAAAAATTTACCACAACCCAAGATGTAAAAAATCTCGTGAAGGTTTACAAATATTAGAGGAAGCTAAGGTTGAGTTTGAAATTATTAAGTATTTAGATGAAGCTCCTTCAGTAACAGAAATTGAATCAATTTTAAAAAAGCTAAATAAGAGACCAATTGAAGTGGTTAGAACCAATGAAAAAATATGGAAAGAAAATTTTAAAGGGAAAGATTTAAGTGATCAGGATATTATCAAAGCAATGCATTCATTCCCTAAATTAATTGAACGACCAATCGTTATTAACAATCAAAAAGCAGTAATTGGTAGACCACCAGAACAAATTAAATCAATAATTTAAGTTTTTTTAAACATGCATTTCAATTGAAACCTTGTTTATTTAAAGAAAAAACATGGTTCACGTAATTAAGAGCAAGGATTTAGTATGCGAATATCAAAATTGGAAGTATAGTCAAACAATCATTCAGGCAATTTGTGAAACACTAAAAAACAAGTTTGATGGCGCCCAGCTAAAAGCCGGACTAGAAAATTCGTTAATCAACTCTTTACAAGCAAATGAAGCCTTTGATATATATCACACTTTTAAGAAACTAAATATTAAAAACCTTATTGATGGTTTTAAATATACTGAAATTAAACCATCTAAAGTAGAATTTGAGAGCATCTTAGATATAATAAAAATCACTAAAAAAGATGCAAGAAACACAAATGAGATAAGCATTTCAGCTGATGATAATTCTTTAAAAATAGAAGATTTTAAGCTATCGAGAAACCAATATGTTGATAAGGCTATTAATTATGTCTCTAAAAAATACGATCTTATTAAAGCTTACGAGTCTACGTTAATAGCAGCATTGAGATATGCCTCAATTTATGCTAAGACCAGACATATTGGTCCACCACAAGATGTTTATGACTTATTTTTTAATTGGGGAATTAGAAATGAGGGTTTTGCATCTCCTTTTAATGCCAGACTTTTAGGAAAAGATGACTGTAAATTTTATAGCTTATTTAAAGAAACTGATCTCATTTTTGGTAGCGAAGGAAGTTTTTTTAATCAAGATAAGCCTAAAAACCCTGGACATTGGAGTTTAGATCCGCCATTCACTTCTGAAATTATAGAATTAACAGAGACTAAACTTGAAAAATGGATTAAACTGTATCCAGATATAAGTTTTTTATTAATTATACCAGCCTCCTACCAGCTCAAAATAAAGCCTAGTGAAACTATCAAGTTATCAAAAAACATTCATTCTTATGAAGGCTTAGAAGGTGTTAAAAAGAAGTTACCGCTAGATGTAAACATTCATCGTTTTGGTGAAATTGAAAAATTCTCTGTAGAAGCTATTAAAAATGCTTACACTTAATAAAAAAGCCTCAATTTAATGAGGCTTTTTTATTAAGTACAACTAATTTATTTTGAGTTTGTCATATCTTCAGGTTTAACCCATTCATCAAATTCTTCAGCTGTTGTATAGCCTAAATTAACAGCTTCTTCTTTTAAAGTGGTACCGTTTTTATGAGCAGTATTGGCAATTTCAGCAGCCTTGTAATATCCTATTTTAGTATTCAAAGCTGTGACTAACATCAACGAATTTCTTAGATGTTCGTCTATTCGTGCTTGATTAGGTTCTATACCTCTTACGCAGTTAACATCAAAAGAAACCGAAGCATCGCCAAGTAATTCAGCAGATTCTAAAACATTAGCAGCCATAACTGGTTTAAATACATTCAACTCAAATTGACCTTGCATACCGCCAGTAGTTACAGCAACATCATTACCAATAACTTGACTGCAAACCATCGTTAAAGCTTCACATTGTGTAGGATTAACTTTACCAGGCATTATAGATGAACCAGGCTCATTGGCAGGAATGTTGATCTCACCAATGCCACTTCTAGGACCAGATGATAGCATCCTAATATCATTACCGATTTTGTTTAAAGAAACGGCTAGCTGTTTTAAAGCACCATGAGTTTCTACCAATGCATCATGAGCAGCAAGTGCTTCAAATTTATTTTCAGCTGATACAAAAGGATATCCAGTAAAGTCAGCAATATATTTTGCTACATTTTCTGCATAATTTTTTGGTGTATTTAAGCCTGTACCAACTGCTGTACCGCCTAAAGCTAGTTCAAGTAAGTGAGGTAAAGTATTTTCAAGAGCTCTTAAACCATGATCAAGTTGAGAAACATAACCGCTAAATTCTTGACCTAAAGTTAAAGGAGTAGCATCCATAAAATGCGTACGGCCAATTTTAACTACATCGGCAAAAGCTTTTGATTTAACTTCTAATTGATTTCTTAACTGTTGAATTCCTGGTAAAGTAACTTCAACGATCTTCTTGTATATCGCAATATGCATTCCTGTAGGAAATGTATCATTCGATGATTGAGATTTATTGACGTCATCATTTGGCGCAATGGTCTTTTCACCTTCGCCAAGTTTGTGTCCTTGAATCTGATGAACGCGATTAGCAATAACTTCATTTACATTCATATTGCTTTGGGTACCTGAACCAGTTTGCCAAATAACTAGCGGAAATTCTTCGTCATGTTTACCTTCAAGAATTTCATCACATACCTGAGCGATTAAATCACGTTTTTCTATAGACAAAACGCCAGCATCGGCATTAGTGTAAGCGGCTGCTTTTTTTAAATAAGCAAAACCATATATAATTTCTAGAGGCATCGATGCGGCTCTTCCTATTTTAAAATTATTTCTAGAACGTTCTGTTTGTGCTCCCCAAAGTTTATTTTCAGGAACTTTAACCTCGCCAATTGTATCTTTTTCAATTCTGTATGACATGATATTATATTTTTATCTACAAATTTAATGAAACTCAATTACTGTGTTTAAAAAAAGTACAGTTATCACAAAATTTATTTAAAAAAAATAAATACCAGAATCTTTGAATTACTTATATTTGTATCAAATTTATTTAGTGTTATGTTCGAATTTGACCAGTATTTAGGATTTTTAGCATTTTTAGCCATTTTAACAATAGGCTTTTGGCTATTGATATTTTTAACTGCCATTATTCCTTACTGGATTGGTGGTGCTTTAATGGAACGTTTGAAGGAAATAAAAGAAAGTAAAAAGTCTAAGCAATAATTTAGATTTTTTCATTTATAAAAAAAGGAGAGCAAATTGCTCTCCTTTTTTTTATGCGAATAACAGTTACTAGTAACCACCGTCATCATCATAATCCTGGCCACCACCGCCTCTATTTTGACGTTTATTTTGGTTAAAACGATAAACTAGAGTCATTGTAATTTGGCGTTCTCTCCACTGAAATTCACTATTAGAAGTAAATTCTTCAGTGACTGTAAATTGTTGACGTTTTCTTGAATTGAACAAGTCTCTTACGTTTAAAGAAATGGTCGCGTTATCATTTAAAAAATCTTTACTAAAAGCTAAATCTAAAGATGCTATTGGGTCAGTTTTAGTTTGAGCGTTTTCTCTAGGTCCTCTATAAAAAGCGTTGGTTTGCCATTGTACTTCCCATGGTAGGTCGATTTTAGAACTAAATCGTCCAAAAAAGCTTTCGTTTTCAGCCCCAAAATCACGACCATTAAATTGACCTTCTGAAATAAATTTGAAGTAATTAAAACTACCGTTTAATCGCCACCAATCAGTTGGATTATACAATACACCAATTTCGGCTCCGTAGCGCTCGTTACTAGACAGGTTAATAGGTATAGATCGAATTATTGGAATACCATCTGAAGTAGTTTGACCAGTCTCTTCTTGGATACGTTCGAAAGAGTCTGTTTCACGTTGGTAATAAACAGAACCATTTAGAGTTAGTAACTTATCAAAACGTTTCAGATAACCTAAATCAAAAGCATTAGAAAAAGCGGGATTTAAACTTGGGTTACCTTGAAAAATATTAGTTCGGCTTGAACGTGATGGAAACGGATTAATAAACCAGCCTCTTGGTCTGTTTATTCTTCTATTGTAACCTAAAGTAATATTTTCGTCTTCGCCAATTTCAAAATTCAGGTTAACTGTTGGGAAAAGCCCCGAGAAGTTATTATTAAAATTAAGATCGACATCTTCTCCTAATAACTCTTGAATATTGTTAATATCACCATAAGGTGTTGTTTCACCCTTAAGTTGTGTATGTTCATAACGCAGACCTAGTAAAAAAGAAAATTTACCAATTTTATTGCCGTATTGTGTATAAAGTGCAGTTACATTTTCATCATAATCGAAAATATTCGAGATGGTATCATCAAACACTAATTGCCCGTTTTGATCTAATGTATTTAATCTAAAATCAGTTACTTCATTTTCATAATTACCTCTAAAACCAGCTTCAAATTGAGCGTCTCCCATAGGTCGTACATAGTCGGCTTGAATTAAAATATCAGTTTGATCATTTTCTTCTACAATATCATCTTGGGCAATAAGTTCGGGATCTAAAAACACTTCGTTCTCCTCAATAAGATTAGTTGTTTTTTCGTCATCAATCGCATACTGAAAGTCTGCTGTTAAACGATGACCTTCAGAATCATATCTTTTTTCAAAATTTACAGCAAATTGATGTGTCATTTCTTCTTCTAACTCGTTTTCAATTCGAATGGTTTGACTAGCTAAATCTCCGTTAATGAAACGCTCTGTATTATTATTTGTTAAATCAGAATCATCTCCCATTCGGTTAAAGTAGCTAACCGTAACTTCAGTTGTGTCGTTAAAAAAATAGGTCGAACCAATATTAACATTAAAGTTTTCACGATCTCGATCATAATCGCGGAGTTCAAAAATACGGTCAAATTGAGATGTCTCTTCAAAATAGTTGTTTTCAAAAACGGCGTTGCCTGGTGGTTGTCTTTGAGTATAACCAATATTAGTAAAGAAATTAAAGCGATCTGTTCTAGCATTAGCATTAACATTGATGCCGTTGTTGAGTGGTGTACCTATATTTGCTCGTACAGAACCATTAAAACCTAAAGTTTTATCTCGCTTAAGAACAATATTTAAAATACCTGCCGAACCTTCTGCATCATAACGTGCTGATGGACTTGTAATTACTTCTACCTTTTCTATAGCTTCAGCAGGAAGCTGTTGAAGTACATCTGTAGATCCAAATCCAGCAATTGCAGATGGTTTACCGTTAATTAAAATTCTTACATTGTTATTACCTCGGAGATTGATAGCTCCGTCAACATCAACCGTAACTGAAGGAACATTAGCTAGAGCATCTGAAATTGTAGCACCACTTGTGGTTAAATCTTTACCAATATTATAGATTTTTTTATCTAGGCGAACATCAACTGTTGTCGTTTCAGCTGTTACCACAACTTCATCTAAACTATCAGCTTTGATACCTAGTTTAATTGTTCCTAAATCTTTATTTTTTGATAAATCTAAATTATTGAAAGTTTTAGATTCAAATGAAATATATTCAATTTTTACATTGTAAGTGCCTTTTTCTACTTTTAGTGAAAACTCACCTTTGGTATTAGTAACGCCACCTTCAACAACCTCGTTAGTTGTTGGGTTTAGTATAGAGATTGTTGCGTATTCTAAAGGAAAATTTTGAGATTTATCAATGACTTTACCTGTTAACTTAGATTCTTGACTTAATCCAATAATTGGGAGTAAAAAAATCAAACTTACATAAATATACTTCACGGTCCTAATTGTTTTATTAATTACGTGTTTAAGACGGTGTTTGATTTATAAAGTTTAAGTGTTCTTCGTTAAACTTGCGTTAATAGAAATATTAAGATTTAAAATACTTTTTGTAATTCCGTCTAGCAAAAAAACCAATAACAAACCAAATCACTAAACTTATGATGATAAATTGATAGCTAATAATTTGGTCTCCACTAGCGTAAGAATGTAGACCTGTTAAGTAGAAATTAACTCCGAAATACGTCATTAAAATAGAACCAAAAGCAATTACAGCAGCCCAATTGAAAGCAAACATGCCTTTTAAACCAGGAACAAATCTCATATGAATCACAAAGGCATAAACAATAATGCTAATTAAAGCCCAAGTTTCTTTAGGATCCCAACCCCAATAACGGCCCCAACTTTCGTTGGCCCATTGGCCACCTAAGAAGTTTCCTATGGTTAGCATAATTAAACCAACAGTGAGCGACAATTCATTAATAATAGTGAGCTCTTTTATATTTAGCTTCATCTTTTTCTTATTGTTTTTAGTTGTAGCGATTATCAAAAACAACGCAAGTAAACCTATAATTGTGCTTAATGCAAAAGGACCATAACTACCAACAATGACAGCTACATGAATCATTAACCAATAAGAGTCTAATACAGGCTGTAAATTACCAATACTTGGGTCTAACCAATTTAAATGAGCAACAAATAAAATAATTGAAGCGACGAATGCAGTTGACGCCATTGTTAAGTCACTTTTTCTACCAAATGCTAAACCGAAAAACATCGTTGCCCAACCTACATAAATCATACTCTCATAAGCATTACTCCATGGTGCATGTCCTGAAATGTACCAGCGCAAAATTAATCCAGCAGTATGTGAAAGGAACAATACAACGAGTAAACCTTTACAAATATTAATAATAACCGTATTAACTTTAGATTGACTAAAAATTTGAACTATTACAAATACAATCATCACAAAGCCAACCAATAAATAATACTTGTAAAGCTTATTAAAAATATCTAGTTTATTATAAAGTATTTCAGCTTCAACTTTATCTTCGTTTGGTAATACTTCGCTACCGTATTTCTTCTGAAAATTATTCATGCTAGTCAAGATACTTTCAGCTTGTGTATAGTCTCCAGTTTGTCTAGCTTTTTGAAGTGATTGAATATATATAGGCAAAATACTTTTTGTATAAAGCGTATCTTCATTTGCGAAAAATCGATCTTCTTCTAACTCGGTATATGAGACCCAGCGGTTATTTGGGTGATTAGGAATAGGAAAAATACGCAACATTTCGCCTTGCAACGTGCTAAACAATAAATTTACACGCTCATCGGCTTTTATAAAATCTTTTTGAAATTGATTAGGAACTTTAGCCCGATAGGCTTGTTCTAAAAATGATCCCAACTTATAAGTTCCATCTTTATTAAAAAATTGCGTTAAGGACAAATACTCTTTGCCTTCAGGAATATCTAAAATATGATGTATACTATCATTTTTTGCCTTTAAACTAATAATTGGCGCTGTGTACCAAACCATTGGGTTTTCTATCATTGATAGTAATACTTGATCACTATTCAAGCCTTGATAAGAGTCTTGTTTACCTAATTTTCGAAGCAACTGAGATGAATATGTATTAATCGGTTTCATTCGGCCACCATAATCTTGTATCACTAAATTACCAAATTTAGCAGCATGATTTTCATCAACAGCGTTAGCTTTAATCATTTTGTTAACTTGCTCAACCTCCATATTCATGACGCTTGAAGCGGAAGAATGATTATCATGAACATCTACTGAGTCAACTTCGGTTTTTGGTTGAGGCTCGGCAACAACATTACCATTTTCAACTTGTGCAAAAGTTGAAGTTGATAAACCAAATAAAATTAAAAGGCTTACTAGTTTTGCCTTTTTAGATTTAACTTTTTTAAGAGATTGACGCAAATTACCAAAACGTGAGTGGCGATCAAACATTATAAGCATTAAACCTAAATAAAGTAAAAAATATCCAACATAAGTTATCCAAGTTCCCCACCAATCATTATTAACAGACAAAATAGTGCCGCGCTCATCGGGTTGAAAAGAGGCTTGAAAAAATCGATAACCTCCATGGTCTAAGACATGATTCATATAAATATCATAAGGATAAGAATTAGCTCCATCAACAACTTCAACTTTAGACATAAATGAAACATAACTTGGTGTTCCACGATCTGCAGTTCCAGGTTGTTTTTCAGCAATAAAATCGTTTAATTTAAGTGAAAATGGAAGTTCAACTTCCTTACTACCATAACGGGAATAAATATCAAATCCGCCTATTTGTATTTTCTTTAAATCTTCAATTGTACCTTGAGAACCTAATAAGCTAATTGTATCTATTTCGGTTGGTGTAGTTACTTTAAATTTAACGCCATCACGTTCATTTTCATTTGGGTTTTCAATAGCTACTAAATCGTATTTTCCTTTAATAGCTTGTTCTGGTATTACAAACTGCATATTACCAACAGTGTAAAGCGATCGTAAATTTAAGTTTTGAATAGAATCTTTAATAAGTTGACCTCTTTTCTGATCTGCCATGCGCATCCAATCGCCTTCAAATGCAGAATTAATTGAAAAACCAACATCATTGTTGCCTGTTATGTTAATAGCGCCATCAGTTTGTTTGTTAAATGCAAACAGAGTGTTATGAATATTGACTACTTCACCTGATTCTAAAAAATGCTCATGACGACTACCACTACTCGATTCTACTAACTTTAAAAACAAGTTTCCATCTTTACTTGGCACAACGCCTTCTTTAGCAGCTTTAATAAACTCGACAACTTCAAAGCTAACTGGAGTACCATTAAATTCAGTTTCGATAACTTTTCCTATGCTAATTTTAGGACCTAAATTTATGGGGTGATGTTGGATTCTTCGTCTTGGTTCACCATTAATTTCACCATCGATATATGTTGTAAGATATGTTTTTTCAGAAAGCATTTTATTGGTGAGTTCGCCTTCTTGAATTGGCATTATACCTTCTTCACCAAAATAACGGGTAACAAACGCACCAAATAGTATTAAAATAAAAGATAAGTGAAAAACTAAAGTGGTTAACTTTTCTTTACGAAGTAGCTTAAATCTAAAGATATTTCCTATAAAATTAATAACAAAAAACACCATGATTGCTTCGAACCACCATGCATTGTAAATCCATTCTCGTGCTGTAATTGTTGCATAAGAATTTTCGACAAATGTACCCACAGCCATAGCAACTGCATAGATAATGAACAAAGCAGCCATGAGTTTTGTAGAGAAAAGTATATCAGCTAATTTTTTTTGAAGCATAACTAAAATTTTGAAATGCAAAGGTATCGAAAACAACCTAAATTATTGACTTAAATTCGCCTTAAGCAAGTGATATTTATAAAATGTTTAGGCTTTAAAAAGTATTGAATAAATTTATTGATGAAAACCCATTTGTATTTTTAAATTTGTAGATATGAAGCAAGTTTCTATTATTGGCACAGGAAATGTAGCTTTCCATTTAAGTCAGGCTATTTTAAAACTTGACCAATGGAACTTACATCAGGTTTTTGGTCGCAAAAAATCTGCGACCGAAAGGTTAAAAAAAGATCTATCTTCAAAACGTATTCAGACGATTCATCATTTAAACGATTTAGAAGAAGTAGATATTGTGTTATGTTGTATCAGTGATGATGCCATTCAAGAAGTCGTTCCAAAATTAAAATTGCAAACAACACTTATCGCCCATACATCAGGTGCAACTGCTTTACAAAACACCGCTGTTAATAATGCTGTTTTTTATCCTTTACAAAGTTTTTCTAAATTGAAAGTTTTAGATTATCAAAATATTCCTTTTTGCCTTGAAGCCGATTCAGATAAGAATTTAAAATTAATAAAAGATCTAGCAGGTAGCATTTCAACAAAAGTTTATAAAATAAATTCGAATCAAAGACTACAACTGCATCTTGCGGCTGTTTTCGTGAATAATTTTACCAACTACATGGTTAAAATAGGTGAAGATTTATGTCAACAAAATGATATTGATTCTGCCATCTTGCAACCTTTAATTAGCGAGACCTTTGAAAAGTTAAAACAAATGCCAGCTTTTGAAGCACAAACTGGTCCTGCCAAACGTCAAGATCATCAAAGTATTTCTGCACACTTTAATTTACTTAAAAACACGAATTATCAATCACTATATCATAACATTAGTCAACATATTTTAAACGATTATGGAAAAAAATTATAAAGAACTACTCAACGATATCACCACCTTTGTTTTTGACATTGATGGCGTTTTAACCAATGGCAGCTTGCAAGTTACTTCTGAAGGCTTTTTACTGCGAAGTATGAATGTAAAAGATGGCTACGCACTAAAACAAGCGCTTAAAAAAGGTTATGAAATTTTAATCATCTCTGGCGGAACTAATGAAGGCGTTAGAACACGATTGAAAGATTTAGGAATTACCAATATTCACCTCGGAATTAATGACAAAGTAGAGTGCTTAGAAGAGTTTTTAGATATTTACGAAATTAAAGCCGAACAAGTGGCTTACATGGGTGATGACATTCCTGATCTTTATCCCATGAAGTTAGTTGGTTTACCATGTTGCCCACAAGATGCAGTAACTGAAGTTAAAGCCGTTGCAAAGTATATTTCACACCATCGTGGTGGAGAAACTTGTGTTAGAGATTTGATTGAACAAGTAATGAAGACTCAAGATCAATGGGAGTTTTAAAGTGAATATTTTCAGCTTTTTAAAGCTTATTAGACCTGTAAACTTGTTAATGATTATTGGTTTACAAATAATCTTACGCTTTATTTTTTTACCTGCTTTTTTAATTGAAGTACATCTTAATACCACTCATTTTTTTGGTTTAATTTTTGGTATGAGCTTGGTGACTTCAGCTGGATATTTAATAAATGATAAATTTGATATTTTAACCGACAGTATTAACCACAAACTGAAATTATCAGCTCAAAGTTTAAACAAAAAATCAGTTGTTAAGATTTATAGCATACTAAATTTAACAGGCATTTTTTTGGGGCTTTACGTAGGTGTTGTTCACTCTAACTATTTAACTATCTTAAGCTTTATTGTTGTTCCTTTTTTGCTTTTTATATATGCTAAATACCTCAAACAACAACCATTAATTGGCAATCTCTTAGTGAGCTGTTTCATTGCTTTAAATGTGATTCTTTATCTAAATTTAGAGATTGATTTACTGGATTTTAACCAACTAGTAGTAAAATTAAGTTGGTATTTTGCACTAATGAGTTTATTACTTCATCTTGGTCGTGAACTTATTAAAGACATTGAAGACATAAAAGGAGATTATGCTTGCCAGATGAATACCTTGCCAATTTGTATCGGCAAGAATCGAACAAGAAATCTTGTTTTTATACTTTTACTTGTCTTAATAGGTTTAAGTATTATGTTCTTTAATTTAATTTTTTCAGAACAATCTGAGATTCTTTTATATGCTTATGGCTTAATCATTTTACCAAACATAATTTTAGCTTGGTTAACATCACAGGCAAAATCTAAAAAATCTTACAGTCGCTTGAGTAGTTATTTTAAGTTTGTAAGTTTGCTTGGTATGAGCTTATTACTCGTATTCTAAAACTTAATTTATGCTGCCACTGATAGAAAAAGCAAATAAAATTGATTTAATTTTAGCTTCTGGGTCACCAAGAAGAAAAGAAATTTTACAACAACTTGGTTTTAAATTTCAGGTAGAAACTAGACCAATAGATGAGGTTTATCCTGAACATTTAAATAAGACAGAAATTAGTGACTTTTTAGCAGAGCAAAAAGCGAAAGCCTTTGAAGACATTCCGTCTAACACTATAGTTATAACTGGCGATACAATTGTTTGGCACGAAAATAAAGCGCTAGGGAAACCTACCGATTATCGTGAAGCTGTAGAGATGCTAGAAAGTCTATCAGGGCAAACACATGAAGTTATTTCATCGCTATCGTTAAAAACAAAAAAGACGATAACTACTGTGCACGAAACGACTCAAGTAAGCTTTAAAAAACTAGACGAGCTCGAAATATCTCACTATATTAACACCTATTTGCCATATGATAAAGCTGGTGCTTATGGCATCCAAGAGTGGATTGGACAAATCGGCATCACTAAAATAGAAGGATCTTTTTACAATGTGATGGGTTTTCCGACTCGCGTTTTTTATGAAGCACTTAAAGAAGTCATAAATCAAAGCTTTATCTCTAAGTGATATTGTACATTTAATCTAAAAATGAGATATTTATTTATTGTTGTTTTGAGTTGCTCTATGTTTGCTTGTAATCATCAATCAAAAAAAACATCTCAAAATCAATTTTCTAACTTAAATCTTTCTGAAGAATTTAAGAATTACTGGTATTCTGGACTTGGTGAAGTCAATACTTATCATCTTATACAATCTAGATACAATCAAAAAAGACCAGGCCGCGCAACACTAATTTTTGTAACTGAAGAGTTTCAGGATAATTTACAAGTTAAGGCAAACCAGAAATCAGCGCAAACTACGAATGTTTTAAAGCTTAATACTCTCAAAAAATTTAATACTGGTATTTACTCATACAGTATTATGCAAAGTATTTTCGATCCATTAACTCAACAGCCTCATGCCAAAAAATTAAGCTTCAGTAGTCAAGAATGGTGTGGTCAGGTTTACATGCAACTCAATAACCGTGAAAAATTTGAAGTAATGCTTCACTCCTATTTTCAAAATGAGGGAGACCAAGACATGACCATAAGCAAAGTTGCTTTAGAAGATGAAATATGGACACAGTTACGTATAAATCCTTTTGAAATTAAAATAGGAAAATACCAAATGTTGCCAAGTCTAGAGTTTTTTAGGCTTCAACACAATGCCTTAAAACCTGATTCAGTTGAAGTTTCTCAAAGTGAAGGCGCTACACAAATTACCACAAAGATTCAATATTTTAATTTTAAAAGACAACTAAAAATCGTACAAGACTCTTCATTCCCTTATACTATTCAAAACTGGCAAGTCATTGTTAATCAAGATACAACATCAGCAGAATTACTAAAGCAGTTACAAATTGATTATTGGAACAAAAATGATAATAAGTTCTTACATTTACGCGACAGTTTAAATTTATAAAATATGACTTCAGAGTTTTTAGAATGGTATTTAAAACCGATTATTTGGACAGCAGTAACGCTAATTATTTTAATTATTTTTAGGCTAATTCTTAAAAGCTCTGCTAGAAGAATCGCTAAAAAAACTAACAAAAATGAAGGTAGAACACGTCAAATGGCCAAATACATTAATGTTTTGGTTTCGTTTATAGCCATTTTTGCACTTTTGCTTATTTGGGGTGTTGATTACCAAAATATTGCACTAATTTTTTCTTCAGTCTTTGCCGTTATCGGTATTGGCTTATTTGCTATTTGGTCTATTTTAAGCAATATCACTTCTGGGATTCTGATGTTTTTTTACTTCCCGTTTAACATCGGTGATAAAATTAAAATACATGATAAAGAAATGCCAATTGAAGCGGTTATAGAAGATATCAAAGCATTTCAATTACACTTACGCACCAGCGAAAACGAGTTAATCACTTACCCTAATAATTTAATTTTGCAAAAACCTATCAGTTTAATAGAAAAAGATGTCATTAACTAAACGCTCGCTTTAATTTTTAGTCAAATAAAAAAACACCTATGAAGTTGAAGTTCTTTTATCTATTCGTACTTAGTATCAATTTTATATTAGCACAACAACCTGAAAAACCAACCTCTGGTGAAATCTATCAGAATTTAAAAGCCCTTAATTTTTTAGGAAGTGTACTATACATCGCAGCGCACCCTGATGATGAAAACACACGACTAATAAGCTATTTATCTAATGAAATTCATGCTCACACAGCCTATTTATCTCTCACACGCGGTGATGGCGGACAAAATTTAATAGGACCAGAAATTGGCGAAGCACTAGGCCTAATTAGAACTCATGAACTACTTGAAGCTAGAAAAATAGATGGTGGACAACAATTTTTTACTAGAGCTATAGATTTTGGCTACTCTAAAACACCAGATGAGACACTTAATATTTGGAATAAGAATCAAGTATTAGCCGATGTAATTTGGACAATCAGAAATTTTAAACCTGATGTTATTATTAATCGGTTTGACCACCGAACTTCTGGCAATACACATGGCCATCACACCGCATCAGCTTTATTGAGTGTTGAAGCCTTTGATAAAGCAAGTAATAAAAACCAATTTCCTGAGCAACTTCAATTTACAGAAACCTGGCAACCAAAGCGACTGTTCTTTAATACATCATGGTGGTTTTATGGCAGCAAAGAAAACTTTGAAAAAGCAGATAAATCTAATTTAATTTCAATCGATATAGGACAATTTAACCCATTGCTAGGTTTATCTATTAATGAAATCGCAGCTAATAGTAGAACTCAACATAAATCTCAAGGTTTTGGTAGCACCGGCACAAGAGGTCAACAAATTGAATATCTTGAGTTTTTAAAAGGTAGACAGCCTAAAAAAGAAATTGTTTTTGATGGCATAAATACCACTTGGTCACGTTTAGAAAACGGACAGCAAATTGCTGATATTTTAAAACCACTCGAACAAAGTTTTAACTTTAACAAACCTTGGCGAATTGTCCCTGAACTTTTAAAAGCTAGAGATTTAATAAATCAAATAAACGATAATCATTGGCGAAAACTCAAGCTGAAGCAAATTAACTTGCTAATTAAACAGTGTTTAGGTTTGTTTTTAGAAGCAAAAACTTCAACTGAAACAGCTTACCCAGGACAAAATATCCGTATTGATTTTGAGCTTATTAATAGAAGTCCTATTCAAGTTCAACTAGAATCAATTCTTATTGAAAATGAAAGTATTAAGATTACTAAGGAGTTAACACCCAACGAGAATTTTAAACATAAAATAGAATTCAAAATTCCAAATTCAGCTGAATTTACTTCTCCTTATTGGCTAAAACAATCTCCAAAGAAAGGATTATATCAAGTAGAATCACAACCTATGATTGGTCGACCAAAATCGATTGAAGCCATAGAATTAAGATATAATTTAAGCATTAA